>JAILBT010000076.1 GCA_024680755.1 Prevotella sp.
CAAACACGCCGTCCATCACGTCAAGATGAAGCCAGTCGGCCTCGCTGCGGTTTATCATGTCCAACTGGCTGTCTAAGTGAAGGTAATCGCCGGCCAGCAGAGAGGGAGAAACAATCATGAGGAGTTGGGGAGTTGGGGAGTTGAGGAGTTGGGGAGTTGAGGAGTTGGGGAGTTGGGGAGTTGGGGAGTTGGGGAGTTGGGGAGTTGGGGAGTTGGGGAGTATGGAGTTGGGGGAGTTGGGGAGTTGAGGAGTTGAGGAGTATAGAGTTGGGGAGTTGGGGAGTAAGTAGATTAGTTGTTCAAGTTTCGCAAGCCCGGCGTGGCACGCCCTGAAAGGGCAACAAGCGGTCAGCCCAGGGCCGCTCGTTGCCCTTTCAGGGCGTTTGTGTGCGAAGCATTCATAACTTGCGGAAATTGAGTAAACTATAGATTTAATTCGTTGTCAAAAAAAGATTGTAAACTTTATATACTACCAGTTTATAAGTAGTTTTGTGGGATAGAAAAGTCGATGAGTTGTAGCAGTAACGTTAAGGTGTTGCCGTCAGCTGGTGTGCCACCTGGCACAGCTCCTTATACCACGTCCGGCCGAAACGCCTAACAAGCGGTTCCTCAAGAAAGCGGTAGAGGGGCAACCCCATCTGCCGGCCACGCTCCACGGCAGGCCTGCACACGCTCCACCGGTTGTAGGTCAGGCCCACGGTGCCGTTGCTGAACGTCTTGGCGCGTATGGGATAGAGGGCACAGCTGACGGGCTTTGCCCAGCGCGTCTTGCCCTGCCGGAAGACCTTCTCAAGGGCGCAAAGGCAGCAGCCGCCCTCATGGCATGTGAAGACGCAGTCGCGCCCATCAACAATGCTGGTCACCAGGTCGCCCTCAACGTCGGTGTAGGCTACGCCCTGGGCCGCGATGACGGCCTTGGCCTTGGCTGAGAGCAGCACCGCGGCCTTGGGCCACGCCGCCTCTATCTCAAGCACCTCTTCCGCTGTGACAGGTGCACCGGCATCGCCTTCAACGCAACACTGACCCTTGCAACGGTCCAGGTCGCAACAGAACTGTTCGGTCAGTATGTCGGTGGCAAGCAAAACATTGTCTATCTGTATCAGAGGAGGAAGCATGGAAAGATGAAAGATGAAAGATGAAAGATGAAAGATTAAAGATGAAAGATTAAAGATGAAAGATTAAAGATTAAAGGGTATGCGACTATCAGACTGAGCCGGCTTTCTATAAGCTATGATTATTTCACAGCCTTCTATTTGTGCGCTTCTATACATCTAATGGTCATTTCACTGCTTGCAGTAGGAGGCTGCAAAGGTAGTCATTTCCCCTTAAACGGCCAAATGTGCAATGCAATTCTTAACGGCGTGTTTTTTGGCCACAATCTGATAATTTGTCATTGCATAATGGAATTTTTATTGTAACTTTGTCGCCGACAGGAACAACAGCTGCATGTTCAACGTACAGAAAAACAGAACAACGATGATAGCAAACCGACTCATCCCCCTGGCCATGCTGCTCATGGCCGTGCTGACAGTATATGCCCGGCAGGAGAGCGACGACTACCGGCTGGTGTGGAGCGACGAGTTCGACCGCGACGGCAAGCCCTCGGAACAGTGGACACCAGAGCAGGGCTTCGTCAGGAACGAGGAGTTGCAGTGGTATCAGGCGGACAACGCATACGTCAGCAACGGCTGTCTCGTCATTGAGGCACGCAGGGAGCGCGTGGCCAACCCGAACCACGAGCCCGACAGCCGCGACTGGCGACGCCGGCGTGAGGCAGCCGAGTACACATCGTCTTGCCTGACCACACAGCACAGCTTCTGCTTCATGTATGGGCGGGTGGAGGTCTGTGCCAAGATACCCGTGGCAAGCGGGGCGTGGCCCGCCATCTGGCTGCTGGGCAACCAGTGGACATGGCCCGAGAATGGCGAGGTGGACATGCTCGAGTTCTACCGGGCGAAGGGTGTGCCGTCCATACTGGCCAACACCTGCTGGGGCTCGCCACGGCCATACACACCCGTCTGGGACTCGACGCTGACGCCACTGACATATTTCACCGACCGCGACAGCCTCTGGACCGAACGCTTCCATCTGTGGCGCATGGACTGGGACGAGAGCTACATTAGGCTGTACATTGACGACGAGCTGCTCAACGAGACAGACCTCAGCCAGACCGTCAACGGCGGTGCCCACGGCAACACGGAGAACCCCTTCACCACGCGGCAAGCGGGCTTCGGGGCCTATCTGCTGCTCAACCTGGCCATTGGCTCCAACGGCGGACAGCCAGACCATGCTGCCTTCCCCATGCAGTATATGATAGACTATGTGAGGGTCTATCAGCGCACACGCTGACCCTGAAGGTCAGCTGCGGCGCTCGCGCAAGATGACATAGATGATGACGGGAGCGCCCATCAGCGGCGTGACAGCCCCCAGGGGCAGCAGCCCGTGGCCCAGAGGCAGCACACAGACGATGTTGCACAGCAGGGCCACCACCGAGCCGGTGAGCATCGTGGCGGGCAGCAGGCGCGAGTGTTCGTCGGTGCGCGTCAGCATGCGTGCTATATGGGGCACGGCCAGACCGATAAAGCCTATCGGTCCGCAGAAGGCGGTGCAGGTGGCGGTGAGCAAGCCCGTGACCAGCAGAAGCCACGCGCGGATGCGGCCCGTGCTGAAGCCCATGCTCTCGGCATAGAGCTCACCCAGGAGCATCGCGTTGAGCGGCTTCACCATGAGCAGAGCCATACCGAGGCCGGCCACGGTCAGCGCGGCGAAAGCCGGCAGCAGCTCCATGCTGACGGCGGCAAACGACCCCATGCCCCAGACCATATACGACTGCACGCCCTGCTCGGTGGCAAAAAACTGCAGCAGCGAGATGACCGACGAGGCCACATAGCCCGTCATCAGGCCCGTGATGAGCAGCATGACACCCGAACGCAACACGCTGGCCATGAACAGCAGCAGCAGCGTGACCGTCATGGCCCCGGCAAAGGCCGCCACCATCACGGCCGCCAGTCCGCCTATGGAGAATGTGCCGGCCGATAGCGTCCCGCCGCCAGCCAGCATCACTATGGCCACACCGAGCGCCGCACCGCTGCCTATGCCGAACACGCCAGGACCGGCCAGCGCGTTGCGGAAAGCGGTCTGAAGCAGCAGTCCGGCGGCAGCCAGCCCCGCCCCGCAGAGCATGGCCGTGAGCGCCTGGGGCAGACGGCTGCCCAGCACGATGAAGCGGTGGACACGGCCGCCACCCTCGCCACCGGTCAGCAGGTCGAACACCTCGGCCGCCGGTATGCTCACCGCACCCACCATAAGCGACAGGCACAGCAGCAACACGACGGCCGCAACAAGCGATACATATATTAATGTGTAGCGTCGCGTCTCCATGCCTAACCCATCATGGCCTTCACCTGTTCGGCACAACGCTCGCCGTCGATGGCAGCCGAGACGATGCCGCCGGCATAGCCGGCCCCCTCGCCACAGGGGAACAGTCCGCCGAGGCGCACATGCTGCAGCGTGTCGGCGTGGCGCAGTATGCGCAGCGGCGACGACGTGCGTGTCTCTACGCCTATCACCACGGCCTCGTTGGTCAGGAAGCCGTGGTTGTGGCGACCGAAAAAGCGGAACGCCTCCTGCAAGCGCGAAGCCACAGGACGTGGCATCCAGAAATGTAGCGGCGAGGCCACTATGCCGGGCGCATACGACGAGCGCGGCAGGTCGCTGCTCAGTCGGCCGTTGACAAAGTCGGCCATGCGCTGCGCAGGGGCCGTCTGGCTGCGGCCGCCCTGCTGCCAGCAGAGGCGCTCGAGATGCTCCTGGAAGAGAAGCACGCGCTCCTGCTCGTCGGCCCCGGTCTCTACACCGGCGAAGCCGTCGCCGGCAAGGTCGTCGGGTCGCAGCTCGACCACCATGCCCGAGTTGCTCCACTGCGTGCCGCGGCTGGCCGGGCTCATGCCGTTGACCACCACCTGCTCGGGACCGGTGGCCGAGGGGATGACAAAGCCGCCGGGACACATGCAGAACGAATAGACACCGCGGCCCTCTACCTGCGTCACCAGCGAATACTCGGCCGCGGGCAGCCAGCGTCCGCGGCCATCGCGACTGTGATACTGCAAGCGGTCGATCAGCTCGGCCGGATGTTCCAGCCGCACACCCACGGCGATGCCCTTGGGCTCCATCTCCACCCCGCTGCGGTGCAGGTAGCGATAGACATCGCGAGCCGAATGGCCCGTGGCAAGGATGACAGGACCGAGAAATGTTCTCTCCGCGCCGGCTGTAGCCGACTGGCCATCGGTCGCCGTCACAGCCACGACACCCACCACAGCGTCGCCGGCCGGCGACGTGCGCTCGACGAGCAGCCGCGTCATGCGGGTCTGGAAATGCACCTCGCCGCCCGAACGCAGTATGGTGTTGCGCATAGCCTCTATAACCTGCGGCAGACGGTCGGTGCCGATGTGCGGATGGGCATCGGCAAGGATGCGCGTCGAGGCACCATGCTGGCACAACACGCGCAGCACCTTGTCGGTGCTGCCGCGCTTCTTCGAACGGGTGAACAGCTTGCCGTCGCTATAGGCCCCCGCCCCACCCTCGCCGAAGCAGTAGTTGCTCTCGCCGTCCACCTGCTGCGTGCGGCTGATGGCGGCCAGGTCCTGCTTGCGGCGGTGCACGTCCTTGCCGCGCTCTACCACCACCGGCCGCAGGCCAAGCTCTATCAGCCTCAGGGCGGCAAAAAGCCCGCCAGGGCCTGCGCCCACCACCACCACCTGCGAGGCCTGACTCACGTCGCCATAGACAACCGGCTCATACTCGTCGTCACAGGCCTGCTCGTCTATATAGAGGCGCAACTGCAGGTTGACCCACACCTGCCGCTGGCGCGCATCGATGCTGCGGCGCAGCACACGCAGCGACGTGACGCGCTCCAAGGCCACGCCGGCCTCGCCGGCCGCCTGGCGCCGCAGCAGCGACTCGGTGGCCGCCACCTGAGGCGTGGCTTTCGTCTGTATATCCTTTATCATTATGTCTATTACCAGTAGGGGCAGGCCCTGTGCCAGCCTGCTTGCCCGGAAGGGCAAATTATTGCGACAATGTCCGAAAGTAAAAAAACAAGACGGGAAGACGAGACCTCATACTCAGCCCGACGCCACAGAGACTGACGATGCAGTGCTGCCACGCCCGTTATGCACAGCCAGACCGCGGCCATCGGAAATAGTCTCGTCGTCGCCCTCCGCGATAATAATATTAATGTGTAGCCTGCTGCTTCTTGTCCTTAGGCTGCAGCAGCTCTGTATAGCGCCGGCTGTCGCCGAGCAGGGCCGTAGCGGCGGACAACTGCTTGTCATACTGCAGTGCGGCCTGCATGGCCCCCTGCTGATAGTAGTATGCCTCGATGATGTCGGCCTCCAGCACACGGCAGATAGACTGCTTGTGCCGCCACAGCTCCTTCTGCACATCGTGACGCAGGGCTTGCGACAGCTCGGCAAACAGCGCCTTGTTGTCGTCGTAGTAGCCCTCGAAGCGTGCAGCCTTCTCCAGCTCGGCCATGATACGCTTGCTCTCGGCATCATACTTGAAGCCGCTCTGCAGCACATGCTGGCAAAAGTCGTCATATTCGACGTCGCTCAGGTGAAACTCCCCCGGAGCCGCTATCTGCTTGTGCGACGATATGTAGCCGACCACCCAGTCGAAGGCCACCTCGGTGCTGTCCAGCCCCGTTGAACCGAGATAGTAGGCTATGTTGGGCATGGTGTCGTTCCGCACCTCCAGGTCGGGCATGATGCCACCGCCGTCGCGCACCTCGCGTCCCGCACGGGTGCGGAACACATGAGTCAGCGAGTCGGGCACCCGCTCGCGGTAGCCCACCTGCGCATCGCCGTGGCTGTAGTTCACAGCCTGTATGCAGCGGCCCGAGGGTATATAGTAGCGGGCCGTGGTAATCTTCGCGTTCGTGTTGTATGGCAACTCCAACGGCACCTGAACCAGGCCCTTGCCAAACGAGCGCTGACCAACCACCACGGCACGGTCGAGGTCCTGAAGCGCACCGGCAGTGATCTCAGCGGCAGACGCCGTCTCGGGCCCCACCAGCACAGCCATCGGCATCAGTGTGTCAACGGGTTCAAGCATCGTCTCATAGCGCTTGCACACCTGAGGAATCTTGCCGCGGTTCTCCACCACCGTCACACCCTTGGGCAAGAAAATGCTCAGCAGGTCAACAGCCTCCTGTTCCGAACCGCCGCCATTGCCGCGCAGGTCAAGCACAAGCGCCCTGGCACCCTGTTCCTTCAGGCTGATGAAAGCGCGCCTTACGGCCTGAGCATTACCCTCGGTGAAGCCCGTCAAGGCGATGTACCCCACCGCCATGCTGTCGGCCACGCCGTAGCCATGACTCAACACGCCATAATAGGGTATCTCCGGCAGCTTGATGTTGCGCCGTGTGATGTCGAAGTTCAACTCCTTCTGCAGACTCGGCCTATAGACGCGCAGGCGGAAGGTGGTGCCGGCATCGCCGCGCAGGTGGCTCGACACCCAGCCTGTGCTCTTGTCGGTGCACAGCGAGTCGTCTATCTGGAGTATCTCGTCGCCCTTCATCAGGCCTGCCAGCTGCGCAGGCATACCCAGGTAGGGCTCGTCTATCACAGCCCTGCGCTTGCGGACATGGTAGCGTATCAGCGCCCCGATGCCTGCATACTTGCCCGTAAGCATCATCTGCAGATTCTTGGTCTCGCTCTCGGGGTAGTACTCCGTGTAAGGGTCCAGCTGGCGCAACATGCCACGTATGCCGGCCGTGTAGAGCTGCGCCGGCTGAACCGTATCGACATACACCATGTCGAGCTGCTGATAGAGCGAGTTCAGTATGTCCATGTTTTTTGCCGCCTCCAGATTGCGGTTCTCAGTCTCCTGAGCCAGCACAGGCGCGCAACACACCGCAGCCCAGGCCATCGCTGCGGCAAACGTCTTCTTCAATGTCATCATATACTCTCGTCTTCTTTATTTATAATCTCAAGACGCCACTGCCGTCAGCCATGTGCGGGTGTGGCGGGAAAAGCGTCCTCTCTGTTTGTTCACGTTCTTGTCTATTTAGTCATGTTTTTTGCCTTCTCTTTTACAAGAGCGTCTGTTTTGTCCACACTGTCGTCTGACCATTCTCGCTTTGTCTGTAAAAGATTTCTTTTGTCTATGTCCTTCCATGCTCTTACAGGCTGCAAAGTTACGCCTTTTATACCGAATAACCATACGGTATTCCCCCTTTTTTCACACTTTTTTCGTTATTTAGCAAAAAAAACTGTCAAAAAGTTTGGCGGAACCATTTTTTTGCCGTACCTTTGCACCCGCAAATCCAAAACAGCACCCTCATCAGGGTGTCTGGAAGGAAGAAGCACTGCTTCAGTAGCTCAGTTGGTTAGAGCACCTGACTGTTAATCAGGGGGTCGTTGGTTCAAGCCCATCCTGAAGCGCCTTAGAAATCAAGGAGTTACGAGAAATCGCAACTCCTTTTTCTTTTCCCTTCGGGAACACCACGGGAACACACAGCCACTGGTTTCAGCGTCTTCAAACATGCTTACAGATTGTCATTTGTTGTCAAGATCAAGATGAGTCTCGCTAACCGTATTTGCTGTATTCATGGTTCTGACCTATTTATATATAGTGTGTAAATTGCCCATGGTTTTGTGTTGGCAAATCGAATAATTGTTGATGAAAGTATCCTTTTTTCGTTACCGAACAACTTTTTTTACAGATTATCTTTACCTTTTATCAGATATTTATCGTAACTTTGCGACATAATATCAATACAAACCAATGGAACGTAAACTTTTGAACCGAATCAAGGTGGTACTTGCAGAGAAGAACATGACCAACAAGCAGCTTGCCGAATTGCTTGGCAAGG
>JAILBT010000103.1 GCA_024680755.1 Prevotella sp.
GAGGGGAGCGGCTGCCGCACAAGGTGGCGCGTGCATGAGCTTGCCAAACTTGAATAATTAACTCACGAATGATAATAATATTATTCCTATTCGTGGAAATAATTATTCCAATTATTCCAATTCGTTTCAAAACAGAACCCCTGGCAGGGACATTGTAGGAAAAACGCAGCGGAAGATAATTATGCACAGTATTAGAAATTTGCCCTTGCGGGCAATCGGGCTGGCACGTGGCCTGCCCTTACACTCGGCCGTTTTGAAACATAATAATAAAAGGTCAAAATGTTTGTCCTAAAAATATTTGTGTAATGAAAAATAAATGACTATCTTTGCAGCGTGTTATTAGGAACCGACGCTTCCGAGCGTCAGAGTCCAATAGTTCACCGCCCGACGCTCAGAAGCATCGGCACCTACGACCGCAAGCATCGGAATCATACGCAAAGGGATATATATAAAGAGGTATATAAAGATGAAGATGGTAACCATACTTGGCCCAACAGCCAGTGGCAAGACCCCGTTGGCGGCAGCTTTGGCCCGCGAGGTTGGTGGAGAGATAATCTCGGCCGACTCTCGTCAGGTGTACCGCCGCATGGACATCGGCACCGGTAAGGATCTGGCCGACTACTGTGGGGTGCCATACCATCTCATCGATATTTGCGAACCGGGCACGAAGTACAATCTTTTCCAGTACCAGCAGGATTTCTTCGACGCTTATCAGGACATACTCCGGCGTGGCAGACAGCCTATACTCTGTGGTGGCACCGGTCTTTATATCGAGGCAGTGCTCAAGGGCTACCATCTGTCGCCTGTGCCACAGAACCAGGAGCTGAGAGCCCGCTTGGAGGGCCGCTCGCTGCAAGAGCTGACCCAGATGCTGCGCGAGCTGAAAGCCCGTAGCGGCTCGGTGATGCATAACACCACCGACGTGGACTCTCCACAACGTGCCATTCGTGCCATAGAGATAGAGACCTATAACCTGGAGCACCCCATGCCTCTGCGTGAGTTGCCTCCCATCGACTCGCTCATCATAGGTGTGAGCATCGACCGCGACCTGCGGCGGGAGAAAATCACACGTCGCCTGAAGGCTCGCCTCGATGAGGGTATGGCCGACGAGGTGCGCAGCCTGCTCAACGAAGGCATCGCCCCCGAAGACCTCACCTACTACGGTTTGGAGTACAAGTACATCACGGAGTATGTGCTCGGACAGCTCGCCTACGATGAGATGTTCCGCCAGTTGGAGATAGCCATCCACCAGTTTGCCAAGCGCCAGATGACGTGGTTCCGGGGTATGGAGCGACGCGGCTTCACCATCCATTGGATAGACGCGACCCTGCCCATGGAAGAGAAAGTCAATACTATCAAGGAATTGCTGTTTGACCAATGAGAGTTTTGTTGCGCTTCAGATTAAGGTTCATGACCATGCTGTCAGCCTGGTGGCTGACAGCGGTGACGCTGTATGCGCAGACCTCTGACGATAAAGTGGTCATCGCTAACGCGACAGACAGCTATGTATTTGTCATGTCTGACGGCCATGTCACCGTGAAGAACCAGCAAGAAACCACCTACGAGCTGTTAGGTAACGACAACTATGCCATACAACCATTCATTTTCTATGACGACTACATGACGCTCGGCAAAGCCTCCTGTGGCCGACTAAAGCCTACGCACAGCAGCTATACCCGCGACGACCTGTTCTTTGACGGCATGAAAGTGTGTTTGTTCGAAGACGTGCTGACAAAGAAACACCCCCGGCAGACGGCCCGTTTCCTGCGCACTTTCAGCGATGCCCGCCGTCTGGCCCGCGTAAGCTTGAATGAGGCGTTCTTCATACGCCACAAGACGGTGACCGTCACCATACCGCAAGCCTTGCAAGGCGTAAGGATTGTGGGCTTCAACCTGCCGGAACAAATCACAATGAAGGCCGACAGGATTGGCACCGACTCGGTGTTCACCTTTACCATTACCAATCTGCCGGCATGGCGGGATGAGCCGGGTTCCCCTCCCGACAATCTTGTCAGCCCCTACTTTCTGATTACCGGCCTCTTCAAAAACTATACCGACCTTTACCGTTGGGGGCA
>JAILBT010000130.1 GCA_024680755.1 Prevotella sp.
AGTACGCTGCCACCTCTTTCAGTGCATGGTTCAGGGTGGTGGACTGTGCGCCCGTCGCGGCAGTGTCGTTTGAACGATGACTGTTGACCGTGTCCACCATCAGCCTTATCCGGCTGGGGTAGTACATCGTCTCGTGCTTCAGGGTCGAGAGGGTGTTGTCGAGCACCGCGTTGCTCACGTGCAGGGCGTTCTCCTCCATGGTGAGTTTCTGCAGTTCGTCGCCCAGCAGGTCGAGCCGGTCCTGTTGCTCCTGCTGTCGGCGGTCCGACTGGTGTAGCGACTGCATGAGCTGCCAGCCTACAGCAGCGACGATGATGATGAAGATGAGCACCAGTAGTATGATGGCCACTTGGCGGTTGATCTGTGTCTGCTGCATCTTTCGGCAGTAGTCATCGAGTGTGCTGTCGGCCGACATCTCTTTGAACAGCTGCGTGTATATCCGATTATTATACTGGTAGAGCGTCCACTGGTGCAGTGCGAGTGCAGCCACGGCGCTCTCGTTGCGTATGTCGAGCAGCACCTGGAAGTTGGTGGCTATGCTGTCGTGCAACCATCCTATCTCTGGCGGTGTCGTCGACAGGTCGCCCATCATCAGCAGCGTGTCGGTTGCCTCTGGCCACTGCTGCAGGTAGTTCTCGTTCAGACTTCTCAGACACGCGTCGGCGAAGAGCAGCGTGCGCTCATACGTGCCGTTGATGTTTGAGAAATAGGCCGAGTCGGCGCAGATGGCGGCACGGTGCAGCGGGCTCTCGTACTCGGCGGCCGCAAGGTGGGCAGGAACAGCAAAGACGAGAAGGCCCACAAGCCACAGCGCCCAAACCAGCGTCATGACTCTTGCCGCGCCACGCGGCAACCTGAAGTAGAAGCGGCTGCCCTCCCCCACCCTGCTCTCTGCTGCCAGCTGGCACACGCTGAAGATGGGACTCAGCTTGCGGTATTTCTCTATGATGCCCTTGCAGTTGAGCAGTCCGAAGCCATGCGACGCTTGGGGCCTGACGGGTGACTGCAGGCCGGAGGCCGACGACTGCTTGGCGGGCAGTGTCTCGTCGACTATCACCTTGCGGTCGAAGACATGGGCCAGCTGCTCCTCGTCCATCCCGCAGCCGTTGTCGCTCACCGACACTTCCACATAGTCGTCCTGCTCTGCTGCGCTGACGGTCACGGCGCCGCCCTCTGGTGTGAATTTGCGTGCGTTGTCGGCCAGTGTGTTCAGCATGAAGAGTGTCAGCACGCGGTCGGCTTTCACCCGTGCCGTGGTTGGCTCCACGCTCAGTGTTATGCCTTTCATGGCGAACGACGACGCCGACTTCTGCAACAGCAAGAACAGCCCCTGCATGTCGAAAGTCTCTATGTGCAGGCTCAGCTCGCCCTGCCGCAGCTGTATCCAGTGTGTCAGCAGCTGGTTCTGCTGCTCTATCTCGTCGGTGAGTTCACGAACGTAGGACCATTGACCGTTATTGGCCACGCCATCCCCTTGCGCGGGCAAATGGCCAACGGTCAAGGAAGAATGGTCAATGGAGTAAAGAATCCGGTCTATGAACGGCATAATGCCGTTGACCAGCGACACCTTTGCCCGCTGCTCCAGATGCCGCCGTTCGCCCTTCTCCACGCGCAGCCGCATCATGGCTATCTGCTCATGCAGCTCGTCCTCGCGCTCCTGCATGTCTGCGTCGGGCTGCCCCATCTTCTGTTTGCGGCGGCGATAGTAGAACAGCAGCACCGCCACGAGAGCTGCGATGGCGGCCACCACTGCCCACAGCAGCCTGTCTGTCTGTCTCACAGCGTACTCCAGCTGCCCGGCACGCGCCTCGAGCGAACGGTCCTGGCGCGTCTGCTCCTGCAGGTCGAGGTAGATGTTGCGGTTGCGGTCGCTCTCCACCTTGTTGTCCATGGCGGCATAGACCACACTCATCTGCTCGCGTATGCTCGCCACAAGGTCGGGAGCCTGGTTGATGACGCTGTCGCTGAGCGCCTGCTCCAGATTGAACAGCGCACTCTCGTAGTCGCCCTGCGCCAGATAGCATGACGCCAGTGTGCGGTAGGCACCGGCTATCTGGTAGGTGTCGCCATACTCGCGGAAGGTGGCCAGCGCATTGTCGGCCAGCCACAGAGGCAACAGCTCGTCGGTCACGCCACTGGGGTTGATGAAGTTCATGGCAGGCAGGTTGTCGTTCAGTAGCTGCTGCCGGTATTCGTCATTGATGAAGTGCTCGGCAAGGGCCTCCAGCGAGTTGGCGGCAAAATAGGCCATGCCGGTCTGCTGCGACAAGAGGAAGCAGCGCATCAGGTGGTCGAACTCCTGCTGGTTTATCTCTTGCTGTGTGCCCATGATGATGACACCGCCGGCACCCACGTTGTACAGATAGTTCAGATATTGGGCGGTGTCTTGTTCTATCTCGGGAGTTATCTGGAGCAAGGCGTCCATCGACTGCCGCTCCAATCCTACATAATAATAATATGTGGAAGTGACTATCGCCATCTCGCTCTCTGCATAGACGAGCCGCCGCCACTGGCGCTCGCTCAGTGCCGACGGGTCTTCCATGATGCGCATGAGTGCGCGCTGGGCCTTCTCACGATAGTCGTAGAACTCGCGGTTGCTGCTGCGGCGCTGGCACAGTCGCATCTGCTGCACATAGCTCACGAGCAGTTCCAACTGGTTGTCGGTGACAGAGGCTATCTGGTCGAGCTGCTGCCGCGCCGCGTCATATTCCATGCGCACCAGACTGACAAAGGCGAGGTTGTTCATGGCCTCTGCCCGCCCGTCGTCATAGTTCCCTGCCGCTGCCAGCGCCTGCTCAGCATAGTGCTCCGTAGAGTCGAGCGACCTGTAGCGCCACTGGTACGCCCGGTCATTCAGGCTGTCCACTGCCGCCCGGTCGTCGGCGCCACAAGCCGATAGCAGTGCCGCCGACAACATGGCCAGCAAGCAAAGTGGCAGCCACACGTGGCCGACAGCAAAATGGCGTGTCATACATTCTCTGCAACCCATATCTCACACTGTCTTCATCGTTGCCAGCAACAAACGCTGCAATTTGACGGCAAATTTACAAATAGTTTTCGACTTGTCAGCACATATTTGCGTTAATGTTCCAAAAAATCCTTCCGTCACTATGCATTATTTCATAAAATTCTGAACCGCACGACCTGTCGCAGGCCATGCGGTTCAGAGCGTACGCACATGTATTTACTAACTTTACGAAAATCTCAGCTTATGAGATTCTTTTTCCTTCAGTTCAGGCGGTAGGTGACGGGCAGGGTGAACCACGAGCGGACGGGCTGGCCATGCTGGCGGCCGGGAGTCCAGTGGCCGTAGGTGAGACGCACCACACGGATGGCCTCGGCGTCCATGACCTCGGCGGCTATGCGTCGCCGTTCTGCCCGCCGCAGGTCTTCTGGATTGCCGGTCGTGCCGTATGCGGTGACGGTGACCGAGGACGCATCTGCAGCGGGGCTGTCACCCAGGCTGCGCACCACCTGCGGCTGACTGATGGTGCCGTCCTTTTCCACTATGAACCTTACCATCACACGGCCTTGCACGCCTTGCTCTATGGCTATCTCAGGGTACTTGATGTTGCGGGCTATGAGCTGCATCAGCGCCGCATCGCCTCCCTCGTATTTCGGCATCTCCTCGCAGACACTGAAGACTGGCTCGTCCTGGATTTCCTCACCTTGATTGGTGTCGATGATGATAGCCCCGTCCTTACCCTTCTCGCCGTACAGATTAGTGGCACTTTCAGAGCCAAGTACCACCACCGACTCAATAATCTTTTCGTCGGGAACAGCCTTCTCAAACTCAGTCTTCGTGGTGATCTCCCGTCCGTCGACAGTCACGACTCCCGGACTGCCAAGGTCCGTAAGGCTGGAGTCAACCCCTACCGTCTGGGCCACTACACGGTGGTTCTTGAAGTCGAACATCAGTGCGGGATCGATGGCTTTGCCGTTCAGGCGGGTCTCGAAGTGCAGGTGCGGTCCGGTGCTGCGGCCGGTGTTGCCCCCGAGGCCGATGGGGTCGCCGGCGCGGACATCCTGACTTTCAGTGACAAGCTGTGCTGACAGGTGGGCATAGACGGTCTCCAGTCCGTCAGAGTGGCGGAGGATGATGTACTTGCCGTATGTCTTCGGCAGGTTTTCGACGGTGGCCACCCGCCCGTCGAAGGCTGCGCGGATGGTGTCGCCAGTCTTCAGCCGCAGGTCGATACCGTTGTGGTGCCGTCCTTGGTGGTCGCCGAAACCGTTGGCAACGGCGGTGCTGTTGGTGGGAAGGACAGCCCGGCGCAAGTCTATCCAGACCGACTCGGGCAGCGAGGACAACTGTAGCATCTCTGGCTCGTCGACGCTGCTTGCGGGCGAGGCAAAAGCATAGACGGCCAGGGCTGTGACGGGGATGATGAACACGGCGCGGAAGGCGTGCCATCGAGGTGATTTCTTTCGTTGCATCATGTTGATTCTCTGTTTTAGTGAACCGCGACGGAGGTTGTTGGCAAATGGCTGCAGACGACTGCCCACGGCCTTCATCACGAGAAGTTGTTGATATTGGTGTGCATCGATGCCTTGTTTGATGACGGCCTCGTCGGCCTCGTATTCGTGTACCGCCTGCAGGTCGCGCCCCAGCAGGTAGACGAAAGGGTTGAACCACTGTACCACCCGCACTGCCTCAAGCAGCAGGAGGTCGAGCGTGTGGCGCAGGCGGATGTGCTCCTGTTCGTGAGTGAGGATGGCGTGGCGATGGTGCTCGTAGTCGCCCACACTCATCACGATGTAGCGGAAGATGCTGAACGACGGCAGGTCGCCCCGCTTCAGGATGACAGTGTTGCCATGCGTGTCGGTGTGGCGCAGACCGCCATGCATCATCCGCAACAGTGCCAACGTGCGGACAAGCAGAACGACAAGCATCAGCAGCATGCCTGCGGTATAAATGTGGTGCAGCAAGTCAGTCCAACAGATTTTTCCGGCGGTCGCCTCAGCCGGAGTGGTCACGAGACGCTCCTCACCAACATGGTTTTCCGTCCAGGGCAAGTCCTCGGTCATCGCCATTTCCATGACCATCTCGTCTTCGCGGTTCATCAGCAGTTGCGACAGCGGATGGTCCACGGTGACGTGTACCAGGGGCAGCACCAGCGACGTAGCGAGGCTGAAGAGCAGCAACAGACGGTTGAGGCGGTGTAGCGTCTCGCGGCTGAGCAGGACGAGAAAGCCGCTGTAGAGCAAGGCCAGCGTCAGGGCCGAACGTAGTGCGTAGGTCAGCATGGCTCAGTCCTCCTCTGCCTCTGGTTGAGTCTGCTCATGTGCGGAAGCCAGAACAGGTGCCGGTTCCTCTTGTTCACTTGCAGACTTGATGTGTGACAGTATCTCCTGCAGGTCCTCGTCGCTGATGTCCTCCTCCTTGGCGAAGAACGAGATGAGCGACTTGAGCGACCCGCCAAAGAACGTGCGCTTCACCTCGTTCATGAAGCGGCTGGTGTATTCGGCACGGCTGATGACCGGTGAGAAGTAGTGGGTCTTTCCGCCGTCGGCAGCCTTCTGGTAGCTGACGAAGCCTTTCGTGGTGAGTATCTTCAGGAAGGTCGCTATGGTGGTGTAGGCCGGCTGCGGCTCCGGGTAGTGGCTGACGATGTCGTGGGTGGTCATGCCGCGCCCGCTGTCCCAAAGTATGTTCATTATCTCCATCTCGGCCCTCGTCAGTGTCCGTGGTTCTTCTTTCTGCTTCATAGTCTGTCTAATGTTTTAGATATTATGTTGCAAAAGTAAGACATTCTTTTAGACAAGCAAAGCAAAGTGAAGGAAATCTAATAGTTTAGATGTTCTTTTAACATCTGTTGTTAGATATTGTGAGGGCTATAACTACCAGGGTGTCTCTTCTTGCTTCTTTTTTGTGGAGTCGCTACGCTTCAACCGAAATCGGTCATTAGCGACTATGACCGTTTTGGGTTAAAGTTACTCTCCCCACCCTTCCCAGCAACTTTCGTTCCCGG
>JAILBT010000016.1 GCA_024680755.1 Prevotella sp.
AAGAAAAAGCACTTGCGAGAAACTCGTAAGTGCTTGATTTTCAGTGTGGACCAGCCTGGGCTTGAACCAGGGACCTCCAGATTATGAGTTTAAGGAATTAGCAAATGGAAAAGAGTTTAGCATAGACTAAGAAAACACCCAACTTCACATTTTTGGGTGTAAAATTGGGTGTAAATCTCGTAAATCACTGATAATCAAGTGATATTGCGGAGAGAGAGGGATTCGAACCCCCGGTGCCTCTCAGCACGGCGGTTTTCAAGACCGCTGTAATCGACCACTCTACCATCTCTCCTTGATGTTAAGCGCGTGCAAAGGTAACAAGATTTGGGGAAACAGGCAAATTTTTTTGCCTATTTTTTTTTGCAATACGCGATAATATTGTAATTTTGTGGCTGAATTTGTGAACAGTAGCCGCGAGACGGACATGCGGACACGAGCAGGAACGATGTTTTATGCTATAACACATATATACAAAAGACCACATACATAAAAAGTACTACATATAAATATAATACTACCTATAATTATTAGACACATATTGATTATTAGACTATATACAAATTATTAGACCACATACTAAACATTATACCACAAAAGCATGATATTGTCAATGACGGGCTACGGCCGCGCCGTAGTGACCCACGAGGGAAGGAAGATTAACATTGAGGTGAAGTCGCTCAACTCAAAACAACTTGACATACAGTCGCGCATTGCTCCTCTGTTTCGCGAGAAGGAGATGGAGCTGCGGCAGATGGTTACAGAGGCAGTGGTTCGCGGCAAGGTCGATTTTGCGCTTTGGGTGGAGCAGGCTGACTTGAGCGATGCCTCTGCCATCAACATGTCGCGAGCCGAGAGCTATTACTGTCAAATGAAGGATCTGGCCGACAGACTCTCGTTGCCCATGCCTGACGATGTGCTGAGTGTGCTGGTGCGGCTGCCTGACGTGCTGGCTCACCAGGAGGAGACGCTTGAGGACGGAGTCTGGCAGCAGGTGAAGCAGGGCGTGGCCGAAGCTCTGCGACAGCTGAAAGACTTCCGCCGGCAGGAGGGAGAAGCCTTGGAGCGCAAGTTCTGCGAGAAGGTGAACGCCATAGAGACCCTGATGCTTCAGCTGGAGCCTTATGAGAAGGGCCGCGTGGAGAAGATACGCCAGCGCATCACCGACTCGCTGGCACAGTTGCCGGGTGTGCAGTATGACCAGAACCGCCTGGAGCAGGAGCTGATCTACTATATCGAGAAGCTGGACATCAGCGAGGAGAAGCAACGCCTGGAAAACCACCTGCGCTATTTCCGCGAGACGATGGCCGGACCTGCCGGACAAGGAAAGAAGCTTGGCTTCATAGCTCAGGAGATGGGCCGCGAGATTAACACCACCGGCTCAAAGAGCAATCAGGCTGAAATGCAGAACCTGGTGGTGAAGATGAAGGACGAGCTGGAACAGATAAAGGAGCAGGTGCTGAACGCGCTTTAGGCTGCATTTTTCATGCAATTCAGTTTTCCTATTGAGAGTTAGGAATTAAGAATTATGACAACTGGAATATGGACAAGAAGTTGATAATCGTCTCTGCGCCATCGGGGACAGGCAAGAGCACCATCATACAGTGGCTGATGAGTGAGCACCCTGAGCTGCGGCTATCTTTCAGCATCTCGTGCACATCGCGCGAGCCGCGTGGCCAGGAGCGCAACGGGGTGGAGTATTACTTTCTCTCGGCCGATGAGTTTCGCCGCAGGATAGACAGCGGCGACTTCCTGGAGTATGTCGAGGTCTATCCGGGGCGCTTCTACGGAACGCTGAAGAGTCAGGTTGAGCAGCAGTCTGCCGAGGGCCAGACCGTAGTGTTCGATGTTGACGTGCTGGGTGGTCTGCGCATAAAGGAACATTATGGCGACCGTGCGTTGAGCATCTTTATTCAGCCGCCCTCTGTTGAAGAGCTTCGCCGCCGTCTGACGGCGCGTGGCACCGACGCTCCCGACGTGATAGAGCAGCGCATAGCTCGGGCCGAGATGGAGATGTCTTACGCGGCGCAGTTTGACTGCTGCGTGGTGAACGACCGTCTGGAACAGGCCGAGGCCGAGACGTACAGGCTGATAAGTGAGTTTCTCGGAACCGGCAGATGACAGCCATTCGCTCATGGCAGCGCCAAACGACGAATTCAGACAGGGAGTTATGAGAGTCGTGAGTTCATCAAGGAAAAGAGTCGGGGTGTTCGGTGGATCGTTCAATCCGATACACTGCGGCCATATAGCCTTGGCCGAGAAGCTGCTGACTGCGGCCTTGCTCGACGAGCTGTGGCTGATGTTATCGCCCCAGAATCCCTTGAAGCAACGGTCAGACCTGCTGGCCGACGAGCTTCGGTTGCGTCTGGCGCGGGCTGCCGTGAGGGGTGTTAGTGGTGTGAGCGTGAGCGACTACGAGATGTTGCTGCCCCGCCCCTCATATACATGGAACACTCTGGAGCATCTGCGCGTCGATTTCCCGTCGCTCCGTCCTGTGCTGGTCATCGGTGCCGACAACTGGCTGCTTTTTCCCCGATGGTACAGGGCGGCCGACATAGTTAAGAGCTACGAGATAGTGATATATCCGCGCCGTGGCTACGAGGTGGACACGCTATCACTGCCGCATGGTGTGCGCTTGGTTGACACGCCGCTGTATGATATCTCGAGCACCGAGGTGCGTCGTCGCGTCAGCAACGGTGAGAGTATCGATGGACTTGTTCCGCCGCAGATAGCACAAGAGGTAATAAAGTTGTACAAGGACACATTAACTATATAAAAGGACGAAATTATGAAGAAAATCAGAGCTGCCGTAGTGGGCTACGGCAACATTGGACGCTATGCGCTTCAGGCGCTTCAGTCAGCCCCCGACTTTGATGTGGCCGGCGTGGTGCGTCGTCAGGGCGGCACCGACCGGCCTGCTGAGCTATCGTGCTACGATGTGGTGAGCGACATTCGCGAGCTGACATCAGTAGATGTGGCCATACTGGCCACTCCTACGCGCTCGTGTGAGGATTATGCCCGTCAGATTACGGCCTTGGGCATCAACACCGTTGATTCGTTTGACATCCACACGCAGATACGCGGCTATCGCGAACGCATGATGGAACAGAACCGGCAGACGGGCACGGTAAGCGTGATAGCAGCCGGTTGGGATCCAGGGTCGGACAGCATAGTGCGTGCGCTGATGCAGTGTCTGGCTCCCAAGGGGCTGACCTACACCAATTTCGGTCCCGGCATGTCGATGGGCCACTCGGTGTGCGTGCGCTCTAAGGCCGGCGTGAAGAACGCGCTGTCAGTGACCATCCCCTTGGGCGAAGGCATTCACCGCCGCATGGTGTATGTAGAGCTGGAGGACGGCGCACGGCTGGACGATGTGGCCGCTGCTGTCAAGGCCGACCCGTATTTCGCCTCAGACGAGACGCATGTGTTCCAGGTGGAGAGCGTCGATGAGGTTCGTGACATGGGGCATGGTGTCAACCTGGTGCGCAAGGGCGTGAGCGGACAGACGCAGAACCAGCGCCTGGAGTTCAACATGAGCATCAACAATCCCGCCCTGACGGGTCAGGTGCTGGTGGGTGTGGCTCGCGCCTCGATGCGGCTTCAGCCCGGTTGCTACACAATGATAGAGATACCCGTAATCGACATGTTGCCGGGTGAGCGTGCCGACCTGGTGGAACATCTGGTCTGACGGTGGCAATGGGCAGCCGGCCCGTTCAGCTTTCCATCTTTTCCAGCTGTTGCTGTAGCGAAAGTATTTCGTCGCGATATTGGGCGGCCTGCAAGAAATCGAGCTTGCGGGCCGCTTCTTTCATCAGCCTGGTAGCCTCTTCGATGCTCTTTCTGAGCTGCGACGGCGACATGACGCTGACGATGGGGTCGGCGGCGAAGGTTCCCTCCTCCGGTCCGCTGTAGGCCATCGGCTCTGCCGCAATGCCCGCGGTGGGCTCTTCGGTAGCGTGCAGTCGGCTCTGCCTGGTCTGCTTGGTTACCTGTTGCGGCGTGACGTTGTGCTCAGCATTGTATCTCATCTGCTTGGCACGCCGGCGTTCGGTCTCGTCGATGGTCAGCTGCATACTCTCGGTGATGGTGTCAGCATACATGATGACCATTCCGTTCAGGTTGCGTGCGGCTCGTCCGGCAGTCTGTGTCAGCGAGCGGTGTGACCTCAGGAAGCCCTCCTTGTCGGCATCGAGTATGGCCACGAGCGACACCTCTGGCAGGTCAAGGCCCTCGCGCAGCAGGTTGACACCAACCAACACGTCATATACCCCGGCTCTCAGGTCGTCGAGTATTTTCACGCGGTCGAGCGTGGCCACGTCGCTGTGTATGTATGCCGTCTGCACCTGGTGGTTCAGCAGGTATTCGGTCAGTTCCTCTGCCATGCGCTTTGTGAGCGTGGTGACCAGTGTGCGCTCGTGGCGGCTGGTGCGCTGGCGTATCTCCTCCAGCAGGTCGTCTATCTGGTTTTCCGACGGCCGTACCACAATCTGCGGGTCCAGCAGTCCCGTGGGCCTCACCACCTGTTCAACGACGACACCCTCGGCCTGTCTGAGTTCGAAGTCGGCCGGTGTTGCCGATACATAGATTGTCTGCGGCACTAGGCTCTGAAACTCGTCGAAGGTCAGCGGGCGGTTGTCGTATGCCGCAGGCAGTCGGAAGCCGTATTCGACCAGGTTCTGCTTGCGTGCCCGGTCGCCTCCGTACATGGCCCGTATCTGCGGCACCGAGACGTGGCTTTCGTCGATGACGAGCATGAAGTCGTCGGGGAAGAAGTCGAGCAGGCAGTACGGTCTCTCGCCTGCCCGTCTGCCGTCGAAGTATCGTGAGTAGTTCTCTATACCCGAGCAGTGGCCCAGCTCCTTGATCATCTCCATATCGTATTCCACTCGTTCCTTGATGCGCTGTGCACGCACGGGGTCGCCCAGGTCTTCGAAATACTGCACCTGTTTTGTCAGGTCGTCCTGAATGTTGCGTATAGCCACCTGTGTCTGCTCCTCGGTAGTCATGAAGAGGTTGGCGGGGTATAGCTGATAGTCGGCAAACTTGGCCACCTGTCGCAGTGTGGTTGGTTCCAGTTCCTCAATGGAGTCAATCTCTTCGTCCCAGAAGGTGATGCGCAGCAGTGTCTCGCTGTAGGCCAGTGCCACGTCCACGGTGTCGCCCTTGACGCGGAAGCCTCCCCTCTGCAGGTCCACGTCGTTTCGCACATAGAGTGCCTGCACCAGCCGTCGTAGCAGTGCGTTTCGGTCAAGTCGCTGTCCGGTGTGCAGGTTTATGACATTCTCTGACAGAGCCACCGGCGACCCCATGCCGTAGATGCAGCTGACGGACGAGACCACCACCACGTCTTTTCGTCCCGACAGCAGTGCGCTGACAGCCCTCAGTCTGAGACGGTCTATCTCTTCGTTGATGGCCAGATCTTTCTCTATGTATGTGTCACTTGCGGGCAGGTAGGCCTCTGGCTGATAGTAGTCGTAGTAGCTGACGTAGTATTCCACGGCGTTCTCGGGGAAGAAGCCCCTCATCTCGTCAAAGAGTTGTGCCGCGAGCGTCTTGTTGTGGCTCAGTATGAGTGTGGGCTTGCCCACCTGTGCCACCACGTTGGCCACGGTGAACGTCTTGCCCGAGCCCGTCACGCCGAGTAGCACCTGTGCCCTGTCGCCTCGGTTGATACCTTCCACCAGTGCTCGTATGGCCTCTGGCTGATCGCCTGTGGGCCGGTATTTGGATGTTAGCTTGAAGTCCACGTTGTTATCTTTTGTATATTGAAAAATGTTTCTGCCTGTGACTGCTGGTTTGCTGTGCCTCTTTTTCCTGTATCGGCTGGCTCTCCTGTCCATAGCGGTCGATGGCCGTCACGGCATAGTGTCGCGGTCGTCCCACGGGCACGGCGACTTGCGTCTGTCGCAAGTGCATGGCCACGATGTTGTCCGGCCGGTTGGTGTCAACCGGCCACTCGTCGCTGGCGTACACATTATATAATATGCCGCCGTTGTCGTTGTTCTCGTCTGTCGGAGCTTGCCACGTCAGCATGTCGGCTCCTTGCAGCAGTCGGCGCTGCATGTTGCATGGCGCAGCCGGGGCAGGGAGCGGACAGCTGCGCATGGGCGGCACCAGGGCCGGCGTGCGGTTGAACCATCGCACAAAGTCGTAGATGCCTTTGTCGTTGTCGAGCAAGAATTTCGTGCGGAAGAAGCAGTGTCCCAGGTGCAGGCTGCGCGCCACATTCATCTGTCGCGTCACCTCGTCCAGCGGCCAGTGCCCTTCGCGCGGGTTGAGGAAATAGATGCCCAGTCCGGCGGCCACGTTGCCTCCGTAGAGATGTTCGGCCCAGTCGATGGCGAAGGGGTGGAACTGGTTGCCGCTGAAATACATCATGGGATATAGCTCGTCCATGAGTCCCTCCATGAGCCAGAGCTGTGCGTCTTGCGCCATAGCGTCGCGTGCGTTCCATCCGCGGCTGCTGTAGCGTGCCAGGTCGCTGTGTTTGCCCACGGGCGAGCACGACATCTTCACCCAGGGCTTGCAGCCCTTGACGGCCAGCGACACTGCCCTGACGATGCGCGTTATGCACTCCCTGTCCTTTTTCCCGCGCCACTGTTCCGGATAGCGAATGTAGTCCAGGTGTATGCCGTCGATGTCGTATCGGCTTACGACCTCGCGACACAGGTCGGCCATATATGCCGCTGTGCCCACGGCCTCAGGGTTCATGTATGCGTCGTGGTTGATGCGCTTGACCAGCTCCGGTCTGCGCCTGCGCAGGCTCTCCACCCCCGGCGAGTTCCATTCGCCTACGGGCATTGTCACTATCCAGGCCTGTACCTCCATGCCTCGGCTGTGACACTCGTCGATGACGGTTTGCAGCGGGTCGTAAGCTGGTGCGCGGCCCGGCGTGCCCGTCAGACAGGCATCCCAGGGTTCCATAGCCGATGGATAGATGGTGGTGGCCCGTATGCGTGTCTGCACCAGCACGGTGTTGATGCCGCACAGACGCAACATGTCAAGTTGTCGGGCCAGTTGGCGGCGCTGCGCATCGGGGTGCAGGCTACGCGGCCAGTCGAGACCATTGATGGTTGTGAGCCACACGGCGCGTGTCTCCCTTTTGGGTAGCATGTCGTTGCTGTCGTCGAACGGTGTTGCTGCCTGCGCGACAACAGCGTGCAGCAGCAGACAAAGCAGGAACTGCTTCCATAGGTTTATCGTGACTGTAGGCTTCATTGATGTGTCTTGTTGTTGACTTTTATCGGTGCTTCTGTGGGCTGACATGCCTCTGATGTCTTGCCGTGCGGACAAAACCCTATAGGCCGCCGCAACGAATCACGTTCCCACATAGCGGCTGCAAAAGTAGCTAAAAAAAACAAGACGGCGCTAACTTTGGCGACAAATTCTTTAGCGGTGTCGTTGCTGTGAGCTCATGCCTGCTCTACGTCGTCCTCGAGAACGGATCCCGCTCCGGCGATATCATATCCTTGTGCTTTTGCTGCAATATAACTAATGGTTATATCATTGATAACGACGAAAAGCGGGCGACGAGTACTTTCACTCGTCGCCCGCTGCCATATTACCGCCTGCTCGCCTATTCTTCGTCGTCCCATTCAGCATGGGAACGGGCGCCGGCAGGTGTGTTGTTCTCTCCGGGGACAATGACGCTGGCGCAGAGGATGCATGACAGCTCCAGCTCTTCTTCGTCCAGCACGACGGATGGTTTTACATATACCTTTTTCATGTGCGTGTCCTCCTTATTTAATGATTACTTTCCGGCCATCAATCACGTAT
>JAILBT010000037.1 GCA_024680755.1 Prevotella sp.
CCACCGGCGGCGGCCGGCGGCCGGCCGTGGGGTGGCAGCTGCTGGCGCGCCTGCGGTGCCTTGTGGTGCTGGCACCGCTGACGGTGGCCGGCATACGCGGCGGCTTCGCCACGGCCGTGCGCCCCATCACCATCAGCAATGCCAACCAGTATGCCGAGCGGCCCGCCGAGGCCGCGCTGGTGCTCAACACGCCCTTCTCGCTCTACCGGACAATAGGCAAGGCCGTGTTTCAGGTGCCCGACTACTTCGACAGCGAGGCCGCGATGGACAGTATCTACACACCCATACACCTGCCCGACAGCGCCATGCTGGCACAGCCCTTCAGGGCGAAAAACGTCGTGGTGCTGATAGTGGAGAGCTTCGGACGCGAATATATAGGTGCGCTGAACACCACCCTTGAGCAGGGGCACTACCGGGGCTACACACCGTCGATAGACTCTATCATCGGCCTGAGCACCACCTTCACCCACAGCTACTGCAACGGCCGCAAGTCCATCGACGGCATGCCCAGCATACTGAGCAGCATACCCATGTTCGTCGAGCCTTTCTTCCTGACACCGGCCTCGATGAACCACGTCGGCGGACTGGCCTCGCTGCTGGCACCCAAGGGCTATGCCACGGCCTTCTTCCACGGTGCACAGCGCGGCTCGATGGGCTTCATGGCCTTTGCCCGTGCCACCGGCTTCCAGCACTACTACGGCCGCGAGGACTACGAGGCCGACCCGCGCTTCGGGGGCAGCGCCGACTTCGACGGCCTCTGGGCCATCTGGGACGAGCCTTTCCTGCAGTACTACTGCCAGAAGATGACCGAGATGGCCGAGCCCTTTATGACCGCCGTCTTCACCGCCTCGAGCCACCACCCATACAAGATACCCGAGCGCTACCGCAAGCAGTATCCCGAGGAGGGCATCGTCATGCACAAGTGCATACGCTACACCGACATGGCCCTGGGCCGCTTCTTCCGCACGGCCAGCCGGCAGCCCTGGTTTCGGAACACCGTGTTTGTCCTGACCAGCGACCACACCAACCTGAGCGACCACCCCGAGTATCAGACCGACCTGGGCGGCTTCTGCTCGCCCATCGTCATCTACGAGCCGGGGCGCGAGCCCAGCCTGCAGCACAAGGTGGCGCAGCAGATAGACATACTGCCCACCGTGCTGGGCATGTTGCACTACGACCGGCCTTACTGCGCCTTCGGCAAGGACCTCCTGAACACTCCGGCCGACAGCACCTGGGCCGTCAACTACCTGAACGGCACCTACCAGTATGTCAAGTATGGCCATGTGCTGCAGTTTGACGGCCGGCGCAGCACCGCCCTGTATGCCCTCGACGACTCGCTCATGCAGCGCAACCTGCTGGCCGGGGCTGATGCCGCCACAGCGCCCGCGCAGCTCTCGCGACGCATGGAGCGGCAGCTGCAGGCCATCATTCAGCAGTATATGGCGCGCATGACCGACGACCGCCTGCAGCCCTGAGCTCTACAGCGCGTATGCGGCGGAAGATGTTCGTGGTGGGTCGGGTGAAGACCAGGTATGGCCGGCCGGCGACGTTCACCGTCTCACGGTGGAAGTCGTCGATGTCGTAGCTGTCGCCTTTATAGGCCAGCAAGCGCCTGAGAGGGTCAAGCTGCGAGACATCCTCGGGGCTGAGCAGCAGTAGCACCTGGCTGACGGGCCTGTCGTCGGGCAGCCGCCACACGAACAGTGTGGCGCTGCTGTCCAGCTCGCAGTTGCTGTAGGCTGCGGTGTCCGTTGCAATGCGTTGGAGCACGCCTTCCGGCAGAAACGTCAGTCGCTGCTTGCCATACAGACGTGCCGCGCAGCGGATGTTGCTGTCAGAGGCGTCGAAAGCCATGTAGCAGCTATAGAACCCAAAATCAATCGATGTGTTGACATAGTGTTCGCGCAGTGCGTCGGTCAGCCAGCTCTCGCCTTTGGGTGCCATTCTGACGGCAATGAGCTCTCGCCCGGGCTCCGTCATCTGCTGCTCGGCATAGAGCCAGTAGCGGCGGTTCTCCTGACGCAGTGCGCAGGCCCACACGAAGACCGGCAGCATAAGCAGGCATCCGGCCGCCGACAGCCGCCGGGCCCACGCCTGCCTGACATGACCGTGCAGCAGGCTGAGCCACAGCAGCATGGCGATGAAGTCGGTATAGAAGCCCACCCGCTCGAGGTTGGTGCCGCAGGCCAGCACAATGGCGAAAGCCACCGCCAGGGCGACATAGCTATATGCATGGCTGCGCAGGTGGTGCACCACCACCGGCCTGTGGCGCAGCCACATCACGGCGAGCGTGAGCAGCAGCAGCCACAGCACGCGGACGTTTGACACGCAGTTTATGGCTGCGCTCATCAGGCGTGCCTGCATGGTGCCACCCTCGGTGGAGCGGTTCCAGATGCCGGGTGAGGTCAGGCATAGGGCTGCGCCGACCATGAACGAGAGCATCAGCAGCGGCACGGGGCTGTGGCGCAGCTGCCGCCGACGGACGAACAGGCAGAGCGCGAAAGCCGCCGACACGGGCACCGACAGTGCCTCGTGGGTCCAGCCGGCCAGCAGCAGCAGCGGGCAGAGCGCGGGCAGCCACCGGCGCGGCAGGTCGCTGCGCTCCACACACGTCAATACCATCATCACCGCCACGAGCACCCACAGATAGTTGAACGTGCCCAGCCCCCAGAGCATGGCCGAACGGAAGCCGCTGAAGACGATGAACAGCAGGAAGACCACAGCCACGGCCACGAAGAGCTGCTGCCGGCCGTCGGGTGCCACACGTCGCACGCACAGATGGACGAGCAGCACGAAGAGCAGCGCGTCAGCCGATGGCAGCAACCACCACGGTGCGAACACCAGGAAAGCCTGGGCCAGCAGGTGGGGCACGAAGCGCCCGTTGACAAGCTGGTAGTGGTTCCACTGCGAGCGCAACAGGTCGGCCACGCCGTCGATGGTCTCTACCGGGGCCGACGGGTCACTCGTCCACTGGAAGCGATAGAGCATGTCGTCGGTCAACGTCGGAACGTCGAGCAGCCCTAAGCACAGCATGGCGGCACCTGCGACAGTAAGGAAGAGATAGTAGGCTTTCATGGGGGGTGGGTATGGTGAAAGCTTTACATCATTTTGTTATGCTGTCTGATTTTCTCCAGCATTGCGGCGTTCCAGTCGTCTGTTCAGCTTCATGTGTGTTCTATTCATGTTCTTTGCTTTTCTCCCTTTTGTACCATAGCGCAAACCACACGCAGGCTACGGCCAGACAGGCGACGCCAAGCGGGTAGCCCACCGCCTCTGGCAGGTGAAGCATCTGCTTTGAGATGAAGACGAAGGTAGAGCAGACGGTGGTCATGAACAGCGCCGGGATAAGCGTTATCCAGTAGTTCTTCTTCTGCCGCACCAGATAGACGGTAACGGTCCAGAGCGTGAACACTGCGAGGGTTTGGTTCGACCAGCCGAAATACTGCCAGATGGTGTTGAAGCCGTCGGGGTTGCCTATCTGCCAGACCAGCAGGCCTATGCAGCAGGCGAATATCGGCAGGCAGACGAGCAGTCGGTTGGGTATGGGCCGCTGGTCCAGTTTCAGCCACTCGGCCACGATCAGTCGGCCAGAGCGCAGGGCCGTGTCGCCGCTGGTGATGGGTGCTGCCACCACGCCCAGCAGCGCCAGTATGGCACCGGCCACGCCCAGCCACTCGTTGCACACGATGTTGACCACGGCGGGTGCCGAGGTGTGGAAGCCGCCGGTGGCGGTGGCGATGAGCTCGTAGCCGGGAGCAGGCTCGCCGTAGAAGAACCATGCCGACACGGTGGCCCATATCAGCGCCACCACGCCTTCGGTTATCATGGCGCCATAGAAGAGCGGCCGGCCCATGTGTTCGCTCTTCACGCAGCGGGCCATCAGCGGGCTCTGTGTGGCGTGGAAGCCCGAGATGGCTCCGCAGGCGATGGTGATGAACAGGGCGGGGAAGATGTTGTCGGTCCATTTGTCGGGCTCCGTGGCCGCACCCATGTTGTAGCAGTCGGTCCACAGCTCGGGCAGCGACGGCCAGTGAAGCACGAGCCACACCATCAGCGCGCCGGCCATGAACAGCAGCGAGACGGCAAACAGCGGATACACCTTGCCGATAATCTTGTCTATGGGCAGCATCGTGGCGATGAAATAATAGCAGAAGATGATACAGATCCACATCAGCGTGTCGCCGCCGATGGAATGAAGTATCTCGGCCGGCGAATAGACGAACACTGCGCCCACCATGATGAGCAGCAGCACGGTGAACACCAGCAACACGCTTCTCGTGGCTTTACCCAAATAGTGGCCAACCATCTCGGGCAGTCCCGCTCCATCGTGGCGCATGGAGAGCATACCGGAGAAATAGTCGTGGGTGGCTCCGGCAAAGATACACCCAAACACGATCCACAGGTAGGCCACGGGGCCAAACTTCGCGCCCATGATGGCACCGAAGATGGGGCCGGTGCCGGCGATGTTCAGAAACTGGATCATGAATATCTTCCACCCGGGCAGAACGACATAGTCCAGGCCGTCGGCCTTGCTGACGGCGGGTGTCACGCGGTTGTCTGGGCCAAACACTCGTTCGACGTAGCGACCGTAGAAGAGATAGCCCAAGAGCAGGGCTACAAGACTTAAAATAAATGAAATCATGGCTTTGTTAACTGTAATTGTATAGGCAATATAATACCTTAAACTGAAGAAAACGCTATTTTTCCCGAGCCGCAAAGGTATGCATTTTCTCTTATAGTACAAAAACTATTTCCTTTTTTTTGAAAATGCAGGCAAAGCGCTGGCTGATTGGCAGAGGCGATAAGAAATAGACGACGAAAGACTTGGCCGTGTCGTCCCGAATGTGTAACTTTGCAGCCAACTACCGGTACGCAGGTGTCTCACCTGCGGCAGCCGCGGGTGAGACACCCGCGTACCAGTGCAAAGCGATGAAATAACCATTAGTTATATAGAAGCAGCAATGAGCGGTCATGGCGTGTAGCGTCCGCTGAACACGGGCACCATGCGCTGTATATACCTAAAGAAAACGTAGATAGTCTGGGAAGTACAAGCATGAAAGCAAACAGCATAGTAAGCACAAAGACAAACACAAACACACAGAACGTGACCACAGCCTACCGGCAGGCACTGCGCACGCGCATACTCGACATGGCCATGCAGGAGTTCTCACGCCACGGCGTGCGCGCTGTGAAGATGGACGACCTAGCACAGGCCCTGAGCATATCCAAACGTACGCTCTATGAGCTGTACAGCAACAAGGAGGACCTGTTGTTTGAGGGCATTAGGAAATATCATGCCCTGCAGCTGGAAGAACACACGCGCATAGTGGAAAGCTCGGGTAACGTGATGGACACGCTGCTCATGCTCTACCAACATTCGGTGGCACAGCTGCGCGCGGTCAACCCGCTGTTCTATACCGACCTGGAGCGCTATCCGCGCATTGTGGACTATCTGCGGGCCGAGTCGCAGCGCAGACTCGACGGCCGCAAGGCTTTCATACGCCGTGGCATGGACGAGGGCTATTTCCGACGTGATGTCAACATCGACCTGGCGCTGCATGTGTTCGAGATACTCAGCACCCACATGGTGCGCGAGGGTGTCTTCAGCCTGTACAGCATTGACGACATCTACAACAGCGTGGTGTTCCTCATGCTGCGCGGACTGTGCACCGAGCGCGGCGTGAGGCGTATAGACCAGTTTCTGCACTGCTGATGCTCGGGCGCGGCAAAAAAACAGGCTGTACGGCCTGTTTGCTCAGAGGGCAAGCTCCAGTATCTTCTGTGTGGCGCCGCTGCGTCTGGCCACATAGCGTCCGGCAGCGGCCGCTGCGTCGGCGTATGCCTGCCCGTCGCGGGCGAGGCGGTCCATCGTGCGTTCCAGGTCGGCCGTCGTCGTCAGCTCGAAGCCGCCGCCCAGCCGCTTCAGGTCTTGAGCCTCTTGGAAGCGCTGGTTGTTCGGGCCGAAGAGCACGGGTATGGACCACACCGCAGCCTCGGGCAGGTTGTGTATGCCCACGCCGAAGCCGCCGCCCACCAGTGCCACGCTGCCGTAGCGGTAGATGCTCGACAGCAGGCCATAGCAGTTGATGATAAGCACGTCGGCACATGACACCTGGGCACTGTCGCACAGCGCTGCGCCGCGCTCGCTGCTCACCTGGTAGGTGGCCGAGCTCAGGCCCAGCCCCGTCAGCTGCTGGCGCAGCCGCTGCACACGTTCGTCGCTCACCACATGGGTGGCTATGATGAGGCGCCACTCCTTGTGCCGGGCGAAGTAGGGCAGATAGACCTGCTCGTCGGCCTCCCACGAGCTGCCCACCACCATCGTGCGCTGGCCGCGGCGCGTGGCATCGGCGGCGAAGGCCTCGCATAGCGGCAGCACCTTCGACTCGCGCTTGACCTGCAACACGCGGTCGAAGCGGGTGTCGCCCGTCACGCTTGCGTTGAGCAGACCCAAGCGGGCCAGCAGGACGCAGCTCTGCTCGTTCTGCACGAAGAAGTGGGTGAAGCAGTGCAGCACGCGCCCATACTGCCGGCCATACCAGCGGAAGAACACCTGCCCGGGCCGGAAGATGCTGCTCACGCTATAGACCGGCACGCCGCGGTGCCTCAGTATGTGCAGGTAGTTGTACCAGAACTCATACTTGATGAAAAATGCCATCTCGGGCCTCACCAGGCTGAGGAAGCGCCGGGCGTTGGCGGCGGTGTCGATGGGCAGGTAGCACACGATGTCAGCACCGGCATAGTTCTTGCGCACCTCATAGCCCGACGGCGAGAAGAACGTCAGCAGTATCTTCAGCTCCGGGTGCTGCCGGCGCAGCTCCTCCATCAGGGGGCGTCCCTGCTCAAACTCGCCCAGCGAGGCGGCATGGAACCACACATAGCGTGCACCCGGCTCCACACGCCGGCGTAACTCGCCGAAGGCGGCACGCTCGCCACGCCACATCGTGCGAACTTTCTTGCTGAACAGGCTGGCCACAGCCACACCCAGCTGGTAGAGATATAGTAGGACGTTATACATCGGCGCAAGTCCGGCCTGCGCTCTCCGCAGGGGCTTCTTTTAATACAGTGTGTATAGACGGGCTTAGTCTGTAGTCGCAGGCGACAGACTAAGCCCTGTTTTTTTATCCTATAGATTCTCGATGGCCCGTGCCATACGGCGCAGGGTCTCTTCCTTGCCCAGCCATGCCGAGATGTCGAACATGCCGGGACCCTTGCCTTCGCCCACCAGACAGAGGCGCCAGGCGTTCATCACGTTGCCCAGCTTGTAGCCCTTCTGCTCTATCCAGCGCTCCACGGCCTGCTCCTGCGAGGCTATGGAGAAGTCGTCCAGCTCGCGCAGCAGCTCGGCCAGCTCGGTCATCACCTGTGGCGAGTCGTCTTTCCAGCGCTTCCTGACTGTCTTCTCGTCATACTGTGTGGGGGCCTCGAAGAAGAAGCTGCACAGGGGCCACAGCTCGTGGACGAAGTTGACGCGGTCTTTCATCATGGCCACCACCTGCTCGATGCGTGCGGCCGGCTCCGTCACGCCGTGCTGCCGGCAGAGGGGCTCGAACAGGGTGCTTATCTCGTGGGCCGACTTGCGCAGCAGGTATTCGTGGTTGAACCAGATGCCTTTCTCAAAGGCAAACTTGGCTCCGCTCTTCGAACATTTCTGTATGTCGAACGCCTGGGCCAGCTCGTCCAGGCTGAACATCTCTTGCTCGGTGCCGGGGTTCCAGCCCAGCAGCGCCAGGAAGTTGACCACCGCCTCGGGGAAGTAGCCCTGCTCGCGGTAGCCGCTGCTCACGGCGCCGCTCTTCGGGTCGTGCCATTCCAGCGGGAACACGGGGAAGCCCAGCCGGTCGCCGTCGCGCTTCGACAGCTTACCCTTGCCGTCGGGCTTTAGCAGCAGGGGCAGGTGGGCAAACTGCGGCATGGTGTCTTGCCAGCCCAGAGCCTCATAGAGCAGCACATGCAGCGGGGCCGACGGCAACCACTCTTCGCCCCTGATGACGTGGGTGATCTCCATCAGGTGGTCGTCGACGATGTTGGCCAGGTGGTAGGTGGGCAGCTCGTCGGCGCTCTTGTAGAGCACCTTGTCGTCCATGATGTCGGTGCGCACCACCACCAGGCCGCGTATCAGGTCCTTCACATGCACCTCGCGGCCGGGGTCTATCCTGAAGCGCACGGTGTACTGTGCGCCCTGGCTGATGAGGCGCTCCGTCTCTGCCGGGCCCAGCGTGAGCGAGTTGCGCATCTGCATGCGCGTAGAGGCATCGTATTGGAAATTGTCTTGCTGCTCCCGACGGGCACTGAGCTCCTCGGGCGTGTCAAAGGCTATGTATGCCTTGCCCGTGTCTAAGAGCTGCCGCACATACTGCTTGTAGATGTCGCGGCGCTCGCTCTGGCGGTAGGGCCCCTTGTCGCCGCCGAAGCTCACACCCTCGTCAAACTGGATGCCCAGCCAGCGGAACGACTCCAGGATATACTCCTCGGCCCCGGGCACGAAGCGCGCGGAGTCGGTGTCTTCTATGCGGAACACCAGGTCGCCGCCGTGCTGGCGGGCAAAGAGGTAGTTGTAGAGGGCGGTGCGAACGCCGCCGATATGCAGTGGTCCCGTGGGACTGGGTGCAAAGCGCACCCTGACGCGTCTGTCTGTCATTGCTTTGATGTTAAGGAATACACTTTTCTCGGTTTTCGGCTGCAAAGGTAGCTAAACTTAATGACACGGCAAAGAAAACGGTCAAAACTTTGATGCTCGCTTGTAGGGACGCGACGTGTCGCGTCCCTACAAGCCGAAGGATATACCGACGCGCGTGTAGCCCATCGCGGCAAACATCTGCCTGAGCTGCGTGTCGGCTTGCCGGCGTGCCGTCTCTATGTTGTGGCGCGACATGCCGCGTGCCAGCATGCGGCTGTGGGCGCGGCGGAACAGTGCTTCGCGGTCGGCCGCTGTCCAGCGTCCGCTCTCGTAGAACGACTGTGTGCGGGCCTCGTCGATGAAGTCGTGGTCCAGCAGCTCTATGTCGGGCACCACCGCCGTCAGGCTGTCGCCCGTGGCCCGCAGCCAGCCGGGCTCGCAGCGCCGCATGTCTATGCCTAAGCGCATGGTGCCGTAGTAGATGCGGGCCAGGTGGTCGTCGCTGAACAGTCCGCGACGCACCGTATCGACCAGCTCTTCCTGGGCCACGCTCAGAAACTCCCATTGCCCCACCTGCCGAATGGCTGTCACCACCTGTGGTGTCGCGTCTATCTGGTTGTCGGCGGCCTCCAGCTCCACCGCGGTGTGCTTCGGTGCGAACAGCAGCCACCACACGGCGGCCACCACGACCGCCGCCGCCACGCTATATATAATAATGTGTACGCTCTTCATCTCTCGCTATACAGTTTCATGTTCAATGTTTCATGTTTCATGTATAATATATAATGTTTAATGTATAATGTATAATGTTTAATGTATAATGTTTAATGTATAATGTATAATGTTTAATGTATAATGTATAATGTTTAATGTTTAATGTTTAATGTATAATGTATAATGTATAATGTTTAATGTTTAATGTTTAATGTTCAGTGTCTTCCTTCACCACAAGTCTCATGTCGTCGCGGAATGTGATGGTGATGTTCTGCTCGCTGAAGCCCATCTGCGTCAGCATTGGCACCAGCAGTCGTGCTGCGCTCTCCTGTGCTGCCTGTTCGATGCCCAGCGTGGGTATGGCGTTCATCATGGCCTGTCGGCCCTGCCGTGTGTAGTCGGCCATCTCCTCGTCGGTGAAGCGGCTGCGCGTCAGCGCCACATAGCTCTTGGTTCCCTGCCAGTCCACCTTGCTGCTTGTCAGCACGGCCTCGGGGTTGGGCAGATAGACGGTTATGCGGTCGCCTTGCCGCCGGACGTTGTCGGCGCTGAAGCCGCCCAGATCGACATAGCCCTTCACCGTGGCGTCCATAGGAATGGCTATCTTACGCTGTCCGGCCGGCAGGCTCACGTCGAAGCTCTGGCCCAGCAGTTGTCCGCGCAGGCGCAGGTCGTCGTCGTGGGTCACAATCTTGTGCAGGTGCCACTCGGTGGTATGCAGCCTGGAGCAGCGTCGCACCATCTGCACCACCAGGGCCGTCGTGTCGGCGGGTGTCACCACCGTGGCTGTCGGGGCAGTGCTCTGCCGCTCGTCTGCCGCTTTGCTGCCGCAGCGCCACGCCAGCACGGCTATGGCAGCCACCGCCACGGCCACCACCGCGCAGCCCAGACGCCTGCGTGGGGTGGGGTGGGAGCTGCGGCCCGGCTCCCGGCGGGTCCCGTCGGCGGCAGTTATCTGAGTGTTGTCCATGAGCGTTTCTCTGTGTCTGTTGGTTTATTCATGCTGCAAAAGTATGACAAAAAATGCAGACCGCAAAAACTTACGTCCGTTTTTTGGGGCATCATAGCCCCACAAATAATGCTTTTGCCCCTACAGGGCGTGGGCTACGCCACCTGCTACCCAGGGCGTTCTTGCCTTGCAAGCGACCAGAGGTCGAGCGGCCCCGGGCTGTGTGCTCATTGCCCCTTCGGGGCGTTAACGGGTGGTTGCGGATAGTCAGAAAGCATTTACAATGCGATAATAAAGCATTTATCTTTTCGCATTGCAAATGCTGATATTCGGTGCGGTCGGATTGCAAATCCGACCGAGCGACCGAGCGACCGAGCGGGCAACATGATAACCTAAAACCCTTCCGCCCCCAACAAGTTGAGCACTCGCGAAACCTGAACACAATTATTTCTCACAAAAATACCTCCGTCTGGAAATTTATGACTACATTTGCACCCTCGCAGACATGAGAGCATATTCGTCATCGCAAACCTATAATACCCACCCAAGCTATGCTTCGCTTTATTTCATGGAATGTCAACGGCCTCAGGGCCTGTGTCGGCAAGGGCTTTGCCGACAACTTCAACCGGCTTGATGCCGACTTCTTCTGCCTGCAGGAGACAAAGATGCAGCAGGGCCAGCTTGACCTGCAGTTTCCGGGCTACGACAGCTACTGGTGCTATGCCGATAAGAAGGGCTACAGCGGCACGGCCGTCTATGTGCGCCATCGTCCGCTGAACGTGACGCGCGGCATCGGCATCGACCGGCACGACCACGAAGGCCGTGTGCTGACGTTGGAGATGCCACGCTTCTTCCTCGTGTGTGTATATACGCCCAACTCGCAAGACGAGCTCCGACGGCTCGACTACCGCATGGAATGGGAGGAGGCCTTCCGCAGCTATCTGCAGCAGCTCGACGCCGTCAAGCCCGTCGTGGTGTGCGGCGACATGAACGTGGCCCACGAGGAGATAGACCTGGCCAACCCACGCACCAACCACCAGAACGCCGGCTTCACCGACCAGGAGAGGCAGAAGATGACCGAGCTGCTCCAGGCCGGCTTTGCCGACACCTACCGCCGGCTGCACCCCGACCAGGTGCAGTATTCGTGGTGGAGCTACCGCATGAGGGCGCGCGAACGCAACGTGGGCTGGCGCATCGACTACTTCCTTGTCAGCGAGCGTCTCATGCCGGCCGTGGCCTGTGCTGACATACACACCGACATCATGGGCAGCGACCACTGCCCCGTGGAGCTCTGCCTCAACGACGAGCCGTAGGCTGACTGACATCGTGGACGGAAAGAACTCTGCCGCGTCCGGCTGCAAGCGGAAGCTGATGTTATCATAGCCAGGTAAGTACTTGATTTATTTGAACAGGACTGACGGCCTGAATACAACTGTTGTGAACCCGGGTACAAAACAGGCCCCACCCAAGTACAAAACAGGCCCCACCAAGGTACAAAACAGGCCCCGTCAGAGTTTTCGGCTACAGGCGAAAGACCTTTCGCCTGTAGCCGAAAGACCTTTCGCCTGTAGCCGAAAAGCTTTTCGCCTGTAGCCGAAAACCCTTGGCTTGTTTTGACGCAACCGACAAGTTTGCCCGTAACCGAAAACTCCTTGGCGGTCGCGTACGGTGGTAAGATAGATGACAACTGAGTAGTTACTGTCGAATGTCCTAATATTAAAGAAAGTTAAAATATGTATAATGCTAATAATTTTACATGCTTTTTTGTAACTTTGCAGCCAAAACTTACTACGTGAAACTGTCGCTGACCATAGCCCCACGCAGACGCACGCTGATATGCCTGCTACTAAGCACCTTGTGTGTGCAGACCCTGGCTCAGGGGCTGGATGGCGCGGTCTATCATCAGCTGAAGGATTTCCCGTTCGTCATCGTGTCCGACGACTATGTGGCCACGCCGCCCACGGTGTCCGATTCGCTCTTCGACGCTGCCGCCGTAGGCCTGCGCTTCAAGGTCAACCGCACCGAGCTGCAGCCCACCGACCCCTTCATACCGCTCTTCCGCGAGCGGCTGCTGCCCTGGCTAAAGACGCAGGACATGGAGCTGCGCCAGGTGTATGTCAAGGGTGCCGCCTCGCCCGAGGGACCATACCAGAACAACGTGCGGCTCAGTCGCGGACGCACGGCCCGCCTCATAGAGTTCATCAGCCGCGAGATGGGCGACAAGCCCGACCTGGCGAACATGGTGAGCGCCTCGAGCGTGACCGAGGACTATGGCCTGCTGGTCAAGATGATGGGCCAGGCCGGCGATGCCGACTATGACCGCGTGCGCAGGCTGTGGCTCGACTGCCAGGGCGACGAGGCCTGCTGCAAGCGACGGCTGATGGCGCTCGACGGCGGACGACTGTGGCGACGGCTGCTCAGACAGTATTTCCCGCAGCTCAGACAGGCACGCGTGGTGCTCTGGTTCGCACGCCGGCAGCCGCCCGTGGCCGTGGTCGTGGCCGAACAGAAACAGGCCACAGGAGCCTTCGCACGCGTGGAGCGCAGACCGGAGGGCGTGTCGCTGACAGTGCACGAAGAACTGAACCCGACAATCAACATCAGCGTTGCACCGCCGCTGCCGGTATATAGACGCCGACACCTCATCGCTCTGCGCACCAACCTGCTGCACGACCTCTTCTACATGCCAAACTTCGGCTTCGCACCGGGCATCAACGCACAGATAGAATACTACCCCCTGCGTGGACACTATACGCTGAACGCGGCCTTCACCTACACCAACCACAGGCGGTGGAGCAGCCACAAGTTCTTCCAGTGGCGAGACGCACAGCTGGAGCTCAGACGATATTTCCGCGGCGGGGGCGTCTTCACCGGACCATACCTCGGACTATATGCGCAGGGCACCGTCTATGGCATCGGCTTCAGCGCCACAAAGGGCTGGCAGGGCGAAGGCGGAGGCGGCGGACTGAGCCTGGGCTATGTCTGGCCGCTGAACAGGAAAGGTAACCTCCGGCTCGAGCTGAGCGCCAGCGCCGGAGCCTTCGTCACACGCTACGACCCGTACATATATAACCACCCATACGTCGGACGCGACGACGGACTCTACTACTACGACTACTACGGCAACGCGGCCAACTTCCAGGAACGAAACTACCGCTTCACCTGGTTCGGGCCAACCAACGCCGGACTGCACCTGACATACGACATAATATACAGGAAGAAGCAGAGGGTGAAATAGCAAGACCGACACATGACGGCCAACGAAGGACGGACCGCAGAACCAGTTATACGAATGACGCTTTTTTTAAGACAACGAATTAAAACGAATTATATGGACGACACGCATGAAAACCAGAAGGTAAACTTCGTATAGTGTCAGTTCCTAAGCTCAAAAGAAACCAAACGCGAAGAGAGAAACGCCATGCTGACAAGAACCATCATAGCAGGAATCAGGCAGTGCTGCCACACCATCGGGTGCGGCAGAAGGTTCGCCATGCTCCGTGCCTCTCTCCTGGCCATCCTCGTCGCGTCGTGCATCGAGCCGCCACTGCACCTGCCCGGACAGGAGGTGCTGACAGAGATGCCGGTCGTAGAGACACAGCTGAGCGTCGTCTGGAACGTCAACGCCGACTGGGCAGCCGACTGGTACTACGGCTGGGACGAACGCGACGACGAGATATGGGGCTCCATAGGCTACACCATGCCGTCGAGCTATCAGGTCAGACGCTACTTCACTGGCGAAGACCCTAAGGCACGCCACACCGACATCGACGCCTTCTCCATACGCGGAACAAGCTTCCGACGCTACTTCTCCTTCGGCTTCTACGACATACTCTTCTGGAGCAACATCGACTCGAAAGACGGAACGCAAGTGCTCGTCATCTACGAGAGTCCCGACTCGGTTGGAGCAACAACCACGGGCACACGCGGACTGTCGCGCAGCGTCAGCCGCATAGTGGCCGGAGCCGCAGAGGTGGTCGATACCACAAGCATCATCGGACTGCGTAACCAGCCCGAGATATTCTATGCCGCATACCCGGAAGACATTTATATATCGCGCGACCTGAGCGACTATATCTACGACCCCGTGGAGAATATCTACATCAAGAAGATCGAGACCGAACTCCGACCCATGGTCTATATCTACCTGGTGCAGATCGTCCTGCTCAACAACGACGGACGCATCAAGGGCATCAACGGCAACGCCGCCATGTCGTCGATGTCGAGCGGTGTGAACGTCATGACGGGACACACATTCAACAGCCCCTCCATCATCTACTTCAACATGCGACTGAAACGCAACCTCAGCTCCGACCGCGGACCATGCGACATCATCGGCGGAAAGTTCACCACCTTCGGACTATGCGACATGGAGCCATACACCCGGCAGGGAACACAGTACCGTGGCTCGCGAGCCGACCTGAACAACTATGTCTTCTTCGACCTGCTCTTCAGCAACGACGGCGTGAAGACCTACTCCGTCGATGTGACAGAACAGTGTCAGCGACAGGCACACGGAGGTGTCATCACCGTATATATCGACTGCTCGCAGCTCGAACCGCCCGAAGGACCGGAGCAGGGCACAGGCAGCCTCTTCCAGCCAACAGTCGAAGACTATGAGGAGGTTTACTGGGAAATAGAGATGTAAGGAGCAAACGCAACAAATAGCAAATCATAAGATCGTAAATCATGCTGACCATTGCCAATCCCATATACGACACCGTGTTCAAGTACCTCATGGAGGACGAACGCATAGCACGAACCATACTGTCGGCACTGCTGAAGGAGGACATCGTCAGGGTGGAGATGCGCCCGCACGAATACAGCAACGGGCAGAAGGAGATGATGAGCATCTTCCGCATCGACTTCGGAGCCACCATACGCAAGGACGACGGGCAGGAGCAACTCGTGCTGATAGAACTGCAGAAATCGTGGCTGCCAACGGAGATACTGCGCTTCAGGCAATACCTCGGTGTGCACTACCAGAACCCCAAGAACATCGTCGGCGACAGCCCCGACCGCCACGCGCTGCCCATGGTGGCAGTCTATCTGCTGGGGCACGACGTGGGGCAGATAGAGGAGCCGGTCATCTATGTGCGCAACCAGACGCTCAACTATGACAACATGCCCATCACACGGGGGCTGCCCAACCCCTTCATCGAGAGCCTCAGCCACAACAGCATCATTGTGCAGATACCGCGGCTGCACGGAAAGATCAACAACAGGCTGGACAAGGTGCTCAGCATCTTCGACCAGACGCAGGTGAGCCAGGAAAGCCAGCACTACCTGAGGCTGGACGACGCTGCCTATGACGCTGCCGACAGCGACATGCAGCCCATACTGCACCGGCTGATGAAGGCAGCACTAAGCGTGGAGATGAGGCAGGACATGAACGTCGAAGACGAGTATTTCTCTCTCATCAAAGAACAGGAAGGAAAACTCTATGGCCTCGAGCGTGACCTGGAAGACACCATAAGGCAACTGGCCGAGAAAAAGTCGTTGCTGGCCGAGAAGGACGGACAGCTGGCTGAGAAGGACGGACAGCTGGCCGAGAAGGACGGACAACTGGCCGAGAAGGACGGACAGCTGGCCGAGAAGGACGGACAGCTGGCCGAGAAAGACGGACAACTGGCCGAAAAGGACGGACAACTGGCCGAGAAGGACGGACAACTGGCCGAGAAAGACGGACAGCTGGCCGAGAAGGACGGACAGCTGCGCCAACTGGTGGGCATGCTGCTGAAGATGGGACAGACCCCGGAAAGCATTGCCGAGCAACTGCACATCGACGCGGAAAGCATCAAAGCACTTGGCAAGAGCGAGCCATGACACCTGACGCAGACATCAACAAACAGAAAAAAATCTATTTTTAATTTTTTACCTAAACCATTATGAACAAAAGTTTAATTTTCGCCCTCGCTGCAGCCGCCACACTGGCCGCGTGCAGCACCGACGAACTGGTCAACGAGCAGATCGACGCCAGGCACACAGGGCAGGTGCCCATCGAATTCAGCGTCGAAAAGCAGAACATCACACGAGCTGCAAACCTCGAGACCGTCAAGCACTACAACTTCGGCGTCTGGGCATGGAAACGCGACGGCAAGAACGGCCTTGACGATGCCGAGGTGATGAACAACTACCTCGTGGGCTGGTCGGACAATGCGGGCAAGGGCTACAAGGTCGGCTCTCTGACCACCACGTACAACACAAAGCCTGGAACCCTGCAGGATCATGTCTCACCTTGGTACTATGAGGGGCTGGGAACGGCCGAGTATCTCAACACCGAAACGAGCGCATGGGGCTACTACACCAAGGACAGCACCGCCTACACGTCGAACAACGCCAACCAGTACCTCCGCTATTGGGACCTGGCTTACAATCAGACCAACTTCTACTGCTACGCCCCGTATGTGCATAACGGAAGCACCGCCGCTACCAAGGTGACGTTCGATCATGTCAAAAACGGCAACAGCACAATGACCTTTGGCGCTCAGGTGATACGCGACGGTTACGACGTGCCGGAGAACAAGACATACTACAAAGACTACAGCCGCACCCTCGGTGAGTTTATGTATGCCGGCGTGAAGGGTGTCAATGCCAACCTGAACGACATCACCGTGCCATTCAAGCACATGGGCGCACAGCTCTTCATCCGCTTCTATGAGGACATTCCCGGCTACAAGGTGGAAATCATCGACCTCTGCGCCGACAATGGCACCACCGGTGCCACCGGTGACCAGACGCGTGGCATCCAGGCCACACCGTCTATTGAGACCACACCACCGGTGTATTACACTCTCTCAACAGCCGAGGCTTATAACCAGCTCCTGCCTGGCGCATGGACTCTCCAGATGGTGAAAACACCTGCCGTGTATTATACCGCAGAGGAGGCAGCAGCATACAATAGTGAAAATAACTATAATGAAGGTGATGCCGGCTATGTTACAACAAGCACTGTGAAGACAGCTGCTGTGTACTACACAAATCAAGAGTGCTATGACCATAACAAGACCCTGCCAGGTGCCAAGATTATCGGCCAGATAAAGGACCCGGGTGTTTACAATAACGGAACGTATTACACCACGCAGGGAGCTACCGTCACATTCGCTGAGGCTACCGCAGTGCCCACCTATCAGGCCGTATGGACCAACAGCACCACGAAGACAAACGACAGTCCGCTGATGTTCCAGATACCGAGGACAGGAACTGCCTATGAAACTTATTCTGTTGCTCCAGGCAATTTGACAGCCTGGAACGGACACAATGTCATCAAGGAGGCTGTGATCACCGGTGCCCAGCAGTATAGCTATTCACCCACCATCTACTACCCCGTGTCACAGCCCACCAAGGATAACAACAATACCGAGTGGACCAACACTACCGGCACTGGCTTCACATTCCACGTCTCCTATCGCATCATTGCTGAGGACAACAAGGAGCAAATAACCGTGCACAACGCCACCGTGCATGTGCCCTGCAAGGGTGCGGTCAAGACGGGAGCGGAAGGTGCAAGCGAGGGCGAGTCCACCACTGATGCCAACACTTGGATCACCGTCTGGCAGCCCAACGTGAAATATACCTACACGTTCAAGATCACACGCAACTCTAACGGTAGCACCAACCCCGGTAAGAATATCGACCCGACCGACCCCAGCGTCAGCGACGAGGTGGCATTGTATCCCATCGTGTTCGACAAGGCCGACATCGAGGACTACACCACCAACTACTCTGTTTACGAGTTGACCGAAGACACTGACACCCAGTATCACGAATACCCCCAACAGTAATATCTGACACTGCTGTCCGCAGCGGGTACACGCCCGCTGCGGACAACACCCACTCCACGTCAGGCACGACCTGTCATTCTGTTATCCCATAATTCCACAATCCCGTCGTTCCGAACCTCGTAATCCCGTACTCCCGCGAAAGAACAGATTGTCTTGACAAACAACAACAACATACTGCTCACCTTGGCCGCGCTGCTTGCAGCCTGCTCCTCAGACACCGCGCTCGAGGACGCACAGCACGTCGACCTCAGACAGCCCATGCGCTTCGGACTGTCAACAGCCGACACACCGGCAGAACAGGCCGTGACCCGAGCCGCACTGGAGAACACCTACCAGGACTTCAAGGTGAGCGCATGGAAATACTTCGGCGACGACGGTCAGCAACAGAACGTCATGGACGGGTACAAGGTGGAATACTCCGCCACACCCTTCAACGACTACGGCGACGGATACAACTGGCACTACGAGAACATCAACGAACAACTGCTGCGCTACTGGGATCTCGCGGCCTTCCCCTACGAGTTCCGCGCCGTGTCGCCATACAACACCACGGCCGCCATCACAACCGACGGACTCAACGTCGCAGCCGACTTCAAGAGCCATGTGCTCTACAACGACGCCTACTACCACACATACACCTCTGAAGAGGTGAACACACCCTGCACCAAGGCCGACGGCGAACCCTGCGTCGTGGCTAACGTGAGCCGCGCCAAACGCATTAACGACGACGGCAACCAATATGTCGATACCGACAAGATCAAGGACACCCCGATCAACGAGGCGGGAAAAGCCAACGCCACACGCGAGGTACACCTGCCCTTCCACCACCTGATGTCGAAGGTGGGCTTCAAGATATTCATCGACAACCCGCAGCCATTCGACATGCAATTCGACGACGGAAAAGGCGATGAGTACGGCGTGTGGATAGACAACATACGCATCACAGCCAAGGCCGACGACCCGGGCTTCGTCACTGCCGCCAACGGATATACCGCCACCGGCCAGCAGGGACTGCTCGAAGGCCAATTCACCGGAACCACCACACAGAGCGGAGAGTACACTCTGCTCTTCCACAACGCATACAACTCCATAGCAGACCAGAACCTGCACTACCACTTGAGCCGAGAGACGGCCTACAGCCTGACCAAGAAGAACGGCGCCCTCGACGACCTGCACCAGTTGCCACAGCAGAACGTGAGGCTGCACGTCGTCATGGACATCCACACCAACCATGTGGAGCCGGACGACCAGCAGTTCCACTACGACTCGTGGCTCAGCCTCGACAAGAACAACACCGAGGGCGACCGCTTCACCTGGCTGCCCGACCATAAATACATATATGTGTTACGCATTCCCAACCTCCACGGCCACGAGATAAACCTCCACACCTGCGAGGTGCTGCCATGGGACGACGTGCAGACCACCGACATCGACGTGGTACTGTGAAGAGTGATGAGTTTGCTGCCGCCCGGCATAGAAATTGAGAAACAAAAAATATCGTAGATCGAGAATAAACAGTAAAACCGTAAATAGTAAATAACACAGTGGGTACATACATCAACAAGGGAAACATAGCCTTCCAGAGCAGTCGCAACAGCGAATATGTTGACAAGTCGAGGCTGATAGCCGTTGTCAACCAGACGCTGTTTACCCGACAGCGCTTCAGTTGCGTCAGCCGCTGCCGCCGCTTCGGCAAGTCGATGGCGGCAGAGATGCTCTGTGCCTACTACGACAAGTCGTGCCAGTCGCGCCACCTCTTCCAAGACTTGAAGATAGTGGACGACCCGTCGTTCGAACAACACCTGAACAAATATGCCGTCGTCTATGTCGACATGACGAGTTTCATCACTCGCTACCATGACGATACCATCGTAGAGCATATCAACGACGAGGTGATGGCCGACGTTCACAAGGCATACCCCGACGTGCCACGGCAGGACGGCGACGACCTGATGGCCCTGCTCATACGCATCAACGAAGACACCAGCGAGCAGTTCTTCTTCATCGCAGACGAGTGGGATGCCATCTGTCGCGAGTTCAAGCCAGGCACAAAAGCCATGGGGGACTATCTGAACTGGCTGCGCCGTATGTTCAAAAGCAATGAGGGGCTGACAGTGTTTGCCGGAGCCTACCTCACGGGCATATTGCCCATCAAGAAATACCAGACGCAGTCGGCCATGAACCGCTCGGCCCAAAGGGACGCTTGCCTAAGCAAGAACTTCCAGGAGTACTCTATGATAGACCCCATGAACATGGCCGGTCTCTTCGGCTTTACTGAAGACGAGGTAAAGACCTTGGCCGACAAGCACGGCATGGACTATGGCGAACTGGAGAAATGGTACGATGGCTATCAGATAGGCGACGAGAACCATATCTTTAATCCGAATTCTGTGATGACGGCATTAAGAAGCAGAAGATGCCGCAACTACTGGGCCAAGACAGCCGCATACGAAACGGTGTCGCACTACATCTCGCTGAACTTTGAAGGGCTGAAGGACGACATTCTGAAACTGCTTGCAGGGGAATCGGTCAGGGTGAACACCACAAAATTCCAAAACGACCTGTCCATAGTCAAGAGCAAGGACGACGTGCTCACCGTACTTATCCACTTGGGCTACCTTGCCTATGATGATGAGCGCAAGCACTGCTACGTTCCTAACTACGAAGTAGCAGGCGAACTGTCGAATGCCATTGAGGATACAAACTGGACACAGGTAGTAAAGTCATTACAACAGTCAGAGGAGTTACTGCAAAACACACTCGCCGGCAATAGTCAGGCCGTGGCACGGGGCATCGATCTGGCACACGACGAGAACACCAGCATCCTCGCCTACAACGACGAAAACTCGATGGCCTGCGTGCTCTCGATAGCCTACTATGCCGCCCGCGACAAATACATCGTTCACCGCGAATACCAGAGCGGCAAGGGCTTTGCCGATCTGGTGCTGATACCCCGCAAGCATACAGACTCGCCCGCCGTCATCATAGAGCTGAAATACGACCATACCGTCGATACCGCCATCAGCCAGATACTGCGCAAGCAGTACCCGGCAAAGGTAGCCGAATATGCCGACCGACTGCTCTTGGTAGGCATCAGCTACGACCGGGAGAGCAAGCGGCATGAATGCAAGATTACAGAATACAAGAAAGAATAGAATAAACAAAAAAATAACAAAGATATGAAAAAAGTATTCAAGTACACATGGGCAGCCCTCGCACTCATTGCGCTGGCAGCCTGTTCAGACGACACCACTGAAAGCGTCAGCAATAATACGACGCCTACCGACCCTACACCCACGACGGGGAAGGAGGTGATTGCGTTCTCGCCAGAAGGTAGCGGAACGACACGTGCCGTCGACGACCCCACAGGTTTCACTAGTAGTACCAAGGTGGTGATGCGAATCAAGGCGCAGAACGGTACGGAAACGGACTGGGACGATTATCGCTATACGCAGGCCATCATGACAGCTGCAGCACAAGTGAGCAGCGACGCCTGCAATACAGATTGGGGACTTACGGGAGCACACTCGCATCTGTCGTATTTAGAGATGCCTACCAACTATACCCGCTATTGGGACGATGCCTTCGGACGCAATTCGAAGCTTACCATCTATGCTTTGGCCATTCCTAACCTGTCGAATCCCACAACACTTAACAACAACATCCTTGACCACACCATTGACGGTACAAAAATCAAGAAGGTGGATGATACAACCAATCCAAACTGGTACACTATCAACTCGTCTGCTACGGAGAACACCAAAGTCATGTGGACTGTTCCTAAGGTTCAAGACGGTACAACTTTCACTACTTACGACCTTGCCTATAGCAACAATATCCGTTCGGACGTTGGTACAACCGATGTCAAAATGAAAGGCCGCTACAAGCAGACCTATTCCTCAAGCACTTGGAGCAAGTCTATGGACTGGGGGCGTCTGGAATGGGAAGCACAAACGGGTAGCTCTACTGTTGGTAAGTTCGACCAGGGACATCTGGTGTTCCAGCATGCCCTTACTTATCTGGAAATCAACCTGACAGAGGGTGCAGGCTTCGACGATACTGCTAACACGGATTTTGTTTGGACCAGCAAGCCTTCTGGCTCTAAGCAGGCATTTAAGATGATAGGTTTCCCGATAACTGGCCAGCTCGACCTCACCAAGGCACTCAATGCAGAGGGTATGTGGACTCCCACAACGCCTACAGCAGGTACCGACGATATCATCCAGCTGAAAGAGACCCGTTCGCAGGACAATGTAACCACCTTCAAGCTTGAAGGCTATGTTATTCCAGGAACCAACCTCGACGAGAACAACAGCAACCTGTTTGAATTTGAGATTGACAATGCCAAATACTATGTCACCGGCGAACAGATAGCAACGGCTATTTTAGCTCATACGAATACTAACACCGACGAGGCTACAAAGACTATGGCTGGCAAGCATTATGTCATTAACCTGACGGTAGGAAAGACGAAGGTTACGAATATCACTGCCGCCATCCTTCCTTGGGAAGATGTGAATACGGCACAGACTGATGCTGTCAATACCCACTTCTCTTTCATATTTGAGGATCGTGGCACACAGCTTAATGGCACTACGGGTAATGCCGACAAGTTCGACCTCTATCGTGCAGCTCGAGATGCAGGTAGCTTCATCGACAATATCACGACGGATGGTACACCAGCCACCACAACTACGTATGATTACAACTGGGGAACTGGATATACGGAAGGGGCCGCCCCCAACAAAGCCACAAAAACTTACAACTCCACAACCAGCCGTTGGGAGGCTACCAACTGGTTCTGGAAGGACAACAAGACGTGGTATCATTTCCGTGCAGCAGGAAGAGGTGAGAGCACTTCGGGTGAAGTTACAGTTTCTAAAGATGCCACTAATGGCGACTACTATACTATCCAAAATGGTCCAATAGACGGTAGTGGAACGTATAAGGATTGGGTATGGGGTGCTCCGTTCACAAAGAAGGACAATACATATAAGATAACTTATACTTCCACAAATGGTTTCGACAACAACCAGCCTGAAACTACCACCAAGCAGATTGCACCCGCTATCGGAGCCACCACAGATGTCATTAACATGCTGCTGTTCCACATGACCAGCCAGATTACCGTGAACCTGACCACAACTTCTGGCGACGATAAGGTTGTGCTGCAGGATGGAGACACAAAGACTCAGGTGAAGATTGTGAGATTCCTGCCTACGGGTAAGGTGCGCATGGGTACTGGAAAAGTGGAGGCTGATGGCACCAGGGACACAGGAACTGGTGTGGCTATGACAGATGCTGCAACTTCCCATACAGCGGCCACTGCTGGAGTCGCTGAGAAATTAGGGAACTTTACTTATGGTATGGTTCCTCAGCCGTTGACAGGATGGGGTGATGCTATCGGACTGGAAATCACCACACCCGATAACAATACATACTATGTGAGAGACCTGAGCACCATTACGGCAAAGGTGTCCGCTACGGATCCGTACAGCCTGAAAGAGACAAATCTGAAGAATCCGTACACCCTTGCAACTGGGTCGACAACAGATTATGTTATCAACGAGTGGTTCCCCCACTACAAGTATGTCTACAACATCACTCTGAAGAAGAAAGGCATCCTCGATATCACCGCTGCCATCCTGCCTTGGGAGGTTGTTGTGGGCAACAACATCGACATCGACCTGGAGAACTAAAGGCACCTGCTCGACGGGATTTGCAATCCCGTCGCAGTGAGTATCGGGATTTTCAATCCTCTCACGCTAAGAGCGCATTATAAATGCTGATATTCACTGCGGTCGGATTGCAAATCCGACCGAGCGGCGAACTAAAGAAAGCTGATGTCTGAAGGCTGAAGGCTGAATGAACGTTAAAAAAGCAAAAAGAAAGGAACCGAAAAGCGATATTTATACAGAATTTATTAAATTTGTAGCGAGACCTTCCGCAAAGGCGGATACTCGCAAATAAATAGTAAATCGTAAATCCGTAAATAGTAAATAACATTTGGGTACATACATCAACAAAGGAAACTTCGCGTTCCAGGGCACAAGAAACAGCGAGTACGTTGACAAGTCGGAGCTGATAGCCATTGTCAACAAGACACTGCTGACACGCCAGCGTTACAGCTGTGTGTCGCGCAGCCGCCGTTTCGGCAAGTCGATGGCGGCTGAGATGCTGTGTGCCTACTACGACAAGTCGTGCGACTCGCGCCATCTGTTCCAAGACCTGAAGATAGCCAGCCATCCGTCGTTCGAACAGCACCTGAACAAGTATCCTGTCATCTATGTGGATATGACCAATTTCGTAACGGATGCGTGCGATGATATTGTTGATTGGCTTGATAATGCACTTGTCAGTGACATCATCAAGGCATATCCTCAGGTGCCAACGGAGGGAACACGTAAACTGATGGATTACCTGATGCGCGTCAACGATGCTACCACAGACCAGTTCATCTTCATCATCGACGAGTGGGATGCCATCTGCCGTGAATACGCTTCTAAGCCGGAAGTGGTTGACCGTTATGTTGGTTGGCTGCGACGCATGTTCAAGAGTGTCGACGGCTTCAAGGTGTTTGCTGGGGTCTATCTCACAGGCATACTACCGATAAAAAAATACAGCACACAGTCGGCCATGAACCGCTCGGCCCAAAGGGACGCTTGCCTAAGCAAGAACTTCCAGGAATACTCTATGGTGGAACCCAGAAGCATGGCTCCCTACTTCGGATTCACCAAGGACGAAGTGAAGTCGTTAGCCGAAAAGCATGGCATGGACTTCAGCGAGTTGGAGAAATGGTACGACGGCTATCAGATAGGCGATGACCAGCATATCTTCAATCCTAACTCGGTGATGCAGGCCATAGACACCCGTCGCTGTCGTAGCTTCTGGGCATCGACAGGGGCTTTCGACACTGCTGCCCACTATATCAGCATGAACTTCGAGGGACTGAAGGACGACATCGTGAAGATGCTGGCTGGCGGCCGCTGTTCTGTTGACCCAACGGGATTCCAGAATGACCTTTCGGTCATACACTTTAAAGACGACGTGCTGACCGTGCTCATCCATCTGGGATACCTCTCTTACGACTGGAAAGCCAACGAGTGTTATATACCCAACCACGAAGTGGCAGGCGAAATGGTCAATGCTGTCAGGAAAAACAACTGGACACAAGTGTATCATGCCATCGAGAAATCGGCAAATCTCCTCGAAGCCACCCTCCGTGGCGACGAAGAGGCTGTGGCCCGCGGCATAGACGCGGCGCACGACGAAAACACAAGCATACTATCGTACAACGATGAAAACTCCATGGCCTGCGTTTTGGCAATAGCTTACTATGCGGCTCGCGACAAGTACATCGTACACCGCGAGTATGCGTCGGGCAAAGGCTTTGCCGACTTGGTGCTGATACCTCGTAAGCATGTCGATTCGCCCGCCGTCATCGTGGAACTGAAGTATAACAAGGATGCCGACACCGCCATCAGCCAGATACTACACAAGCAGTATCCTGCAAAAGTGGCTGAGTATGCCGACAATCTGCTCTTGGTAGGCATCAGCTACGACAAGGAGAGCAAACGGCACGAATGTAAAATTGAAAAGGTGAAAAATTGAAAAATAAATAGGACTCGCTTCAGCGCTTTTATAAAGCGTAGCGACTAAAAGAAATCGTAAATCCGTAAATAGTAAATAGCCATGCGTTATCCGATAGGCATACAGAGCTTCGAGAAAATCCGCAAGGGTGGATTTGTCTATGTGGACAAGACCGACTTGGTGTACAAGCTGGCCCAGGGCAGCGTGTACTTCCTCGCACGTCCGCGCCGATTCGGAAAGAGCCTGCTCATCGACACACTGCGCTGCTACTTTGAAGGACGGCGCGACTTGTTCGACGGGCTTAAGATGCCGGAGCTGGAGACAGAATGGCAGCAGTAGCCCGTGGTGAGTTTCGACTTCAACCCAGGTCACAAGCGAACAAACTCAGGGCTAAACGAATACATCCTTGGGGTCATAGCAAAAAATGAAAAGAAGTATAACATAAAGCCTTTCACTGAGGAAGGTACGAGAAAGCCTTCCCTCGATGCAAGCCTGCGCTTCAACCACCTCATAGAAGAGCTGCACGGAAAGACAGGACAGCAGGTGGTGGTGCTCATCGACGAATACGACAAACCGCTACTCGACCTCTTAGGAACAGACAAACCTGCCGACAATGAGCAACTCAAGGCCAACCGCGAGTTGCTGAGGAATTTCTTCTCAACGTTTAAGGCTACTGACCAGCACTTGCGCTTCGTTATGCTGACAGGGGTGACGAAATTCTCGCAAGTCACCATGTTCAGCGGATTTAATCAGCCTGACGACATCTCGCTCGACCAGGACTACGACACATTGCTCGGCATCACCGAGGAAGAACTGTACAGCACCTTTGCAGACGGCATCAGCGAACTGGCAGCAGCAGAAAACAAGACCGAGGAACAGACCAAGGAGCGTATGAAAATGCGATACGACGGCTACCACTTCAGCGAGAGGATGAAAGATGTCTATAACCCGTTCAGCATACTCAACGCACTAAAGAAGAAAAAACAACGTGACTACTGGTTCGACTCGGGCACACCTGAATATGTGGTCAGGCTGATGGCCAGTACTCATGAGAACGTGATGAAATACACCAACGAAGAGCATCAACTCGACGAATTCATGAAGTATAAGGCAGATACGGCGCGCCCCCTGCCCATGCTCTTTCAGGCAGGCTATCTCACCATCAAAGGCTATGACCCAGACTGGGACACCTACCGTCTCGACTTCCCCAACCAGGAGGTGAAGCGAGGTTTTATCACCCTGTTAGCCAACGATTATCTTGAGCCAAAAGAGAATGCCGAAGGATGGGTAAAGAAAATGTTGAAAGCCATGCAGACTGGCGACACCGAGCTGGTGCGCCGCCTCTTTACCAGTTTCTTAGCAGAGACACCCTACTCGATGCGCCCGAAGAAAGACCTGAAGGACCGCGAGCTGTACTTCCACTACACGTTCTACCTGCTGATGCGCCTCATATCCTGCTATACCGTATATACGGAGAAGCAGCTCTCGGAGGGCCGTGCCGACTGCATCGTGGAGACGCCAAAGTACATCTACATCTTCGAATTTAAGCTGGACGGTACGGCTGCCGAGGCCCTGCAGCAGATAGAGGACCGAGGCTACGCCAAAGCATACGAGTCCGATGGGCGCATGATATATAAGATAGGTGCCTCCTTCTCGAGCAAGACAGGAACCGTAGAGGAATGGGAGGTTATACATTGAACACTGAACATTGAACATTGAACAGATTGAAAATAAAAGCAAGATGTTAAAAACGAACAATACGATATACCGGATACTACAGGCCGTGCCCCTGTTAGCCGCCTGCCTGCTGACACTCTCAGCATGCAGCAAGGACAGCACACTGTCTGCCTCCGACTCCGACCAGCAGCAAGACAAGACTCCCATCGAACTGACGGTGGGAATTGCGGGGGAAGGCGGTGCTGAGACGCGCGGGGTGACGCGGACGGTAACAAATGCAACCCGATACGGCAAAACAGCAGCAGCATTCAAAGATAACACCAGTCTTTATATGGTGATGAAGAGCGAAAAAACGACCACTCCAACAAGCACCAGATATACCCGGACGATGGGAACCGTGACGGGGCAGGCTACAGGTACGGAGAGTGCTGTCAACTTTACCGACGGCTATAAGCGCTACTACGAGGATGCCTGTACGGCCAGTGCCCGCGATGGCAAGCTTTCCATCTATGCCGCCTGTGTCCCTGGTCAGGCTAACGCTTTAAGCATCAATGGCTCTACAATCTATAATAGCAACATTTGGTCGGAAACTGTTGAGAACACCACTATTGCATGGCCACTCAGCGGTTCGGTAACCACTCAGGATGCAAACTTCATTGCCCAGCAGGATCTCTGCTTCAGCAACAATATCTCGAATCTTGAAAGTACAGAAAACCGCATTGCGTTTAACACCAAAACCAATAAGTTTACCACAGACCAAAGCGAAACGGGTAACAACCCAGAACGTGGTGGCAGGATGATATTCTATCACGCCCTGACAAAGGTGACCTTCAAAATTAGCAAGGGTAACGGCTTTGACGAGACTACTCCTTTTAAATTCCCTGATGCCAACAACGATAATATTGACGATACCAACATTATTCTTAATGGTTTTAATACCACAGGTACGTTTAATATAGTTGATGGCAAGTTTACTGCAGTACAAAGTACTACTTCGGTTAATAAATTTGCAGAAGAAGCAAAAAACACAGCTGCCACAAATGACGAACCCGGTTACGCCTACGTTCTAACAGCTTTGTTAGTGCCAGGCACCGATCTTTATGGGTCCGACAAGGAGTCTTTGGAAAATATCAGGTTTACCATTGACAACAACGAGTATCACCTGACCAAAGCTCAATTGTGTACAGCTTTGGCAAGTGCGAAACTAAGCGACGGATCAACACCAGCATTAGAAACCCCAACTAGTACAGAACAACAGCTGATGCGAGCAGGTGTTCACTACATTTTTAAAATGACTGTTGGAAAGACCAAGGTTGACCAACTGACTGCTGCTGTAGTGGACTGGGAGAAAGTCAGCGCGACGGTCAATCCCTCAAATGCGAGAGTAAATGTAAGCTTGTTAGATGCATCAGGAATGACCGGTAGTGAGAGAATAACGGGCACTCCTGCAACATTTGACCTTTACAAATCTAAAGTGTCATCACCTGCTATTGCAGATAATTCTTTCGAGAACTACGTATGGGCAACGGGATATACCAACGAGGGCAACAAAGCTGTGCTAACGTGGGTGCCCGATAATGACGCGACAGATGGCGACGACTCTCACTATACAACCAATTGGTTGTGGGACAACAACACTGAATTCTTCCATTTCCGTGCTGTCTCGCCAAAAACAACAGAAGAATGGAAAATAACCACAACAGAATCGAAAGACTACATTTCTCTGACTTCAGGGACAAGCTACACTGATGTACAATGGGGCGCACCGTTCTTAGCAACAACTGGTAAACTGACATATTCAACAAACACCGGTTTCGACAACGAACAGAATCATGGGCAGGCCAATGAGAGCCACCAGATTTACAAAGCCATTGGTGCCACCAATGATGTCATCAAACTGGTGATGTTCCACATGATGAGCGACGTGACTATCGAAATCAAAACTACAAGCGGAAGTGACGCTGTGACACTGAAGGACGAAACGAATCCTTCGAATCCTAAGTACACAACACTCTCGCTGACAAACATCCACCCAACAGGAACGGTGCAGATGGGTGACGGATTAGTGACACCCACAGGAACAGCTACCACAGTGAATAGCGGCAATATCGAAACTTATGATGATACTGAAAAGAAATACACGTGGCACTACGGCTTCGTTCCGCAGTCGCTAAAAGGAAGTAACGACAATGCTACTACAGACGATGTGATGCTGACCATCACGACTCCCGACAACAACCAATACATTATCGATATGAAGAATATTGTAGCCAGCACCGTTGGCAACAATCTGATTGCCAATCCGTATGGTAACAGCAAAATCGTCAACCGCTGGTATCCGAACTACAAGTACACCTACACCTTCACGCTGAAAAAAACAGGAATTGCAAATATTACCGCCACCCTCGCCGACTGGGAAACGGTGACGGCAGGCGACGACAACGTACAGATAAAATAAATAGTGAAATAACACAATAGTAAATAAATCGTAAATCGTCAAATCGTAAATACATTGCGTTATCCGATAGGCATACAGAGCTTCGAGAAAATCCGCAAGGGTGGATTTGTCTATGTGGACAAGACCGACTTGGTGTACAAGCTGGCCCAGGGCAGCGTGTACTTCCTGGCCCGTCCGCGCCGATTCGGAAAGAGCCTGCTCATCGACACGCTGCGCTGCTACTTTGAAGGACGGCGCGACTTGTTCGATGGGCTGAAGATAGCGGAGCTGGAAACGGAATGGTGGCAGTACCCCGTAATATACTTCGACTTCAACGTGGGTAACAAGCGGACTGCCACAGGGCTGAACGAATACATTCTGGGAGTGATATCCAAATATGAGAACATGTATGGCATCGTTCCCTTCATAGAAGAAGGTACGGGTAAACCATCGCTCGATGCTACCCTGCGCTTCAACCACCTGCTTGAACAGCTGTACGAAAAGACAGGCCGCCAGGTTGTAGTACTCATCGACGAATACGACAAAGCCCTGCTCGACCTTATAGAGACAGGAAACCCCGCAGACGAACAGCAGCTCAGCGACAACCGTGAACTGCTGAAAGGATTGTTTTCTGTATTCAAGGCTACCGACCGCTATCTGCGCTTCGTCATGCTGACAGGCATCACCAAATTCTCGCAGGTCTCGATGTTCAGCGGGTTCAACCAGCCCGACGACATAACGCTCTCCCCACGCTTTGACACGCTGCTTGGCATCACAGAGGAAGAACTGCACAGGGTGTTCGCCGAGCCCATCAGCGAAATGGCCGACGGGATGGGACTGACGGAGGACGAGGTGAAGGAACAACTGAAGCAACGCTACGACGGCTACCACTTTAGTAGCAGGCTGATTGATGTCTATAACCCCTTCAGCATTATCAACGTGATGGCCAATGAGGAGATGAGCGACTATTGGTTCAGCACCGGTACACCGTCGTACATGGAGCGACTGCTGTCAAAGTGTCAGGAAGAGGTGATGGCCTACACAGGACAATACTACGCCAGACAAACCTTCATCGACTACAAGGCCGACACGGAAATGCCACTACCGATGATATTCCAGAGCGGCTACCTGACTATCAAGGATGTGAACCGCGAGTTTAACTCCTATCTGTTGGACTACCCCAACAACGAGGTGAAGCAGGGTATGGTAACACTGCTGGCCAACAACTACCTGCAGCCCAAACAGGACACCAAGGCATGGGTAAACGATATGGTACAAGCCATGCGCAAGGGCGACACCGAGCTGGTGCGCCGCCTCTTTACCAGTTTCCTGGCAGAGACACCCTACTCCATGCGTCCGAAGAAAGACCAGAAGGACCGCGAGCTGTACTTCCACTATACGTTCTACCTGCTGATGCGCCTCATATCCTGCTATACCGTATATACGGAGAAGCAGCTCTCGGAGGGCCGTGCCGACTGCATCGTCGAGACGCCAAAGTACATCTACATCTTCGAATTTAAGCTCGACGGAACGGCTGCCGAGGCCCTGCAGCAGATAGAGGACCGAGGCTACGCCAAGGCCTACGAGGCTGACACGCGTGCGTTATATAAAATAGGTGCTTCGTTCTCCAGCAAAACGGACACCGTGGAGGAGTGGGAGTTGAGAGTGAAGAATGAAGAATTGAAAATAACCAAATAATACAGAATAGTAAATAAATCGTATATAATAAATCGAAAATCGAAAATATAACAAGGAAACAAGAATCTTTGAACAAGTAAAAAAAGGAATAAGGATATGAGGTTTATACATTATTTATATATGGTTCCGCTGGCCCTGTTCACTGCCTGCAACAGCAAGGAGGAACTCGTATCCAATGCCATAGAGCATCCCAACGGAGAGATACAACTCTCCGCAGGCATCGTGGAGGGCGGCAGTGCTGCGGTGACGAGGGCAGGGGCGGAGGATAACCACGGCAACCATCTCACCCTCACTGAGCACACTAAGCTTGCTTTGCAGGTGAGTGGCACATGGACGGGGCATACTCCTTCGCCTGTTGTGCAAACCACTACCGCCACTGTCGGAAGTGAGACATCTACAGGCAGCAAGCACAACAACCTCTCCTGCTCTCCCGTGCTATATTGGGATGACTATGGAACTGCTGACCACACAAATGCTTCGACTGGTCGTACGGAAGGTCTTACCATCTATGGCGTGGCTATTGATGGATATAAGAATGGAGAGGATTTCGAACTGCCATCTTCTCTTACCAATATTAGCAATTGGGAAGCCCTTGATTGGACTTTAACTGCAGACCAAACTAGCGGTGAAAATATTCCTGCAAAGAAAGACTTGTTGGTATCCAATAATGTGACTGGTGAAAATGCGGACGCAGATGACCAACTTGATCACGGGCGGTATCTGTTTGAGAAACGTACGGTAGGTAAACTCTTAGAGTTCAAACATGCGTTGAGCAAGATAACCGTCAACCTGACGGCAGGAGAGGGCTTCCCTGCAAGCGGCTTTGAAAAAACCGAAGTGAAGCTGGTTAATAAGGAAGGGACTACGACGGAGACTGATAGCTGGGCCTACACTCAAGGTACGGTGAATATACATACAGGTGGAGTAACAAAGACGGATGCTACAAACAAAGTCATTACTATGTATGGCGGTTCATCTACTGGTGGGACTACAGCACAGCACGTAGCATTGGTAATTCCAGGCAGCGCGTTTGCCAGCGACAATGCTGTCATCGCCAAAATCAAAGCCGACGGGAACATCTACTACGTCAAGGCGAAGGAGATACGCACGGCCATCGACGGCGTGAACCATGACTCAGGTGGAGCCTACCCCACCGAGGCAGGCAAGAACTATGTGCTGAAGATCATCGTCAACAAGACCGACATTCAGGTGACGGCCACCGTCACCAACTGGGTGGATGTCAATGCCGTCGAGGAGGAACCGGTCATCAACGTCAATGCCGATTGGGGCGCTTCGGGCGACCCCACCACGAATACCTTCAGCTTCTACCGCAGCACGTCGGTCAACAACGGTTACAGCACAGGGCTGAAGACGGGCGACTACTATCCGTACGAAAGCACCGTCAGCAAGGTAGGCGATGGGTGGACCATGTCCTCGCGACTCTATTGGCCTACGCACGACACCCACTACCAGTTCCGTGGCGTGTGGCCCGCCACCGTGACGACTGCTGGCGAAGGAGTCCTCACGAGTCCGCGTGTGGAAGATGCTACTCACGACGAGGTTTATCAGGTCATCAAGGTCAAGAACGTGCCCTATGTGGCAGGCACGTTCCCCAGCGACCTGATGATAGGCCGGCCCGAGTTTGAGAAAGATGGGAGCGGCCACTATCCCACTTGTAACAACAGCGACCATTCGCCGACCGACCTCTACAACGAAGGCATCTGCGCCACCGAGGGCAAGATCAACCTCAACTTCCGCTACATGATGTCGCAGGTGGAGGTGCGCCTCACCACCTCCGGTTCGACGGCTTCCGACCGAGTCAACTTGTCTGGCGCCGTGGTGGAAATCGTCAACGTATTCAACACAGGCGATGTGAAACTGGGCGATCGAGAGGTGCTGACCACAGGCGACAAGGGCAACTACACACTGGACGCAGTTGCCAATGTGCCAGACGACCCAGCCACTCTGGATGTGGACGAAAGTGTGGACAACTCGAACAAACGCTGGAGCGCCATCGTGCCCCAGTCGCTCGCTTACACCTCGTCGCAGCACGAGAACAACATGAAGTTCAAGATCACCATCACCAATGCCGATAGTTCTACGGATGTCTACTATGCCGACATCCAGCCCATCCCCGTGCTGGAGGAAGACGCAGAGGGTCCAGCCGCCCCAACGACCCACTGGGTTTCGGGCAAGCACTACATCTACACCCTCCACCTGACGAAGACCGAGGTGCAGGTCACTGCCACGCTGACCGACTGGAAGAAGGTGGAGGCCAGCCAGAACGTCTGGTTCTAATTTCACTGTTAAAACGACCACACAGGAAAGATGAACAGAATACTGAAAGCATTTTACGCTGGCGCAACCCTGCTGATACTGGGATGCGCCGCCGAAGACAAACTCAGCGACAACACCTTGCCGGGCGAAGAGAAGACGCCGCTGCGCGTCGAGGCCACACTTGCCGCAGACAACGCCCTGACACGCGCCGAAGGGAAGCAGTTTGAGGCGGGCGACGTGCTGCTGGCATACCTGCGGCACACCACGGGAGGCAGCAAGGGAGGCTATACCACCACCGCCGCCGACAAGGCGCCGCTGCTGGCGGCCTTCAAGAAGGGCTCCGCGACGATGGCCGGTGACGCCACCAAGCTGGAGACGGCAGACCTCACCTCGGTGCTGCCCAACGACCCGACGACACCCGCCCCACTCTATTGGGACGACTTCAGCAACTCCGCCACCACCGCCACCTACCTGCGCACCTCCGGCCACGGGCTGCAGTCCTTCTACGGCTATTGCTTCAATGGCGGCGCCACGTCGACCGACGGGTCCGCCACAGGCGGAAACCTCACCACCGCCCTTGACCCCGCCGCCGGCACCCTCGGCTGGACGCTCCCCACGACGCAGAACACCGCCGCCATCGTCAAGGGCTCCGACCTGCTGTGGTCGGCAGAACAGGAGACCGTGGTCTACAACCACAACACGACGCAGGCCGCCGACCACAGCACGCTGACCATCCCTTACACCCACGCCATGAGTCAGGTGACGGTGACCATTATAGCCAACGATGGATTCAGTACTACTACCAACCCATTGGCTTCCACTACGCTCACGCTGAACGCCATGAACACCGTGGCATCCCTGACGGCTCCCACAGGCGGCTATAGCAGCACTACGCCAGCAGCTGTGACAATGTATCGCGCTGACAACTCGTACAAAAAGGAAGGTGAGGATGTGTACAGGCGTGACTTCACAGCCATCGTGGCTCCCGGCACCAAGCTGACGGCGGGCACTAAGCTGCTTGACATCACGAATGTTGAAGACAACAACTACAAGCTGAACATCACCGCTGCCATATTGGCTGCGGGAGCAGGCAAATGGCTCAGCCAGCTTAATGAAAAGACCGACGCCGGCACTTACTACGAAACAAAGCCCGGCGTGAACTACCATCTCGACGTCACCGTAAACAAGACGAAGATAGAGGTGGTGGCTACCATTCAGGACTGGACTACTGTCAATGCTACGGGTACGGGCGAGATACAGTTCGACAACGACATCGTGACACTCGACGTAACGGGCAACAGCTTTGCCGACAACTCTTCTTTCAGTCTCTTTCAGCGCGGAAGTACCGTAACGGGAACGACGAACGACAACTATGCCTTCACCACCGTTTCTGAATACAGCGCAACAGAGACGAAGTGGACGAACAGCCACACCATCTACTGGCCCAACAAGAGCACCAGCTACTTCTTCCGTGCACTGGCTAAGTTAGACGGTACGGACGCTAATAAGATAATAAGCGTTGGAACCTATGACACTGATAAGGGCACTGCCGTGACTCAGGGCACCATCGCCGATGGCCATGATATCCTTTGGGCAACGACACCGGCACACAACCGGCACGGAGAAGAAGGGTCCTACACATACGACTACGATCGTGGTGCAGCTATCGCTCCGCGCACAGGCAACGTGCCCCTGGCTTTCGAGCACGCCATGAGTAAGGTGACGTTTATCCTTGAGACCTCGGGTGCAGAGGATGATACTGCTACACCCGAGTATGCCCCGGTGGACGATAACAACGCCAAGGTGGACCTCCGCAATGCTACCATCAGCATCAGCAACCTCTATACCGGTGGAAACATCAGCATCGACGACGGCTCCATCGCCCCGAGTGACAACAACACGGACGATGGTGACGGACCTGCTGACGGCAGAACTGTAGCTGCCATCTCAAGAACGGCCACGAGCGACAACCTGGTGAAACGTCTCACGGTCATCGACCAGTACATAGTGATTCCCCAGAACATAGGCAACGATGCTGTCATTACTATTACGCTGAAGGACCAGAGCGATAACGTGACCGCTACCTACAAGCTGAATCTGAACGAGTGTCTGGTGAGTGGCAGCACGACCTCCATCACCCAGTGGCAGCGCGGTCAACACTACATCTACACCATCCACATCGAGAAGGAGCAGATTACCTTCCGCGTCCTCATCAAGGAATGGGAGGAAAAGCAGGGCAGCGGCAACGCCAACCTGGAGTGGGACTGATGGAGTTGAGAGTTGATAGTTGACAGTTAAAGAATTGAAGAATTGAAGACGATTAATGACATATTGCTTATTGGTGTGGTGATGCTTTTGGCAGGTTGCACGGACGATGTCACCCTGACGAATGAGCATCAGGGGGCGGGTACCACAGAGCTGACAGGCCAGCCCGTGCTGTTCTCGTCGGGCAGCGAGCAGCCGTCGCTGACGCGCGCCGGCGTGCCCTACATGGCCAAGGACGGGCGCTTCGTCTGCACCATGTACTACCACGCCAAGTCCTCCGACACAGATGAAAGTCCCTTTGATATCGGCGACGTCAGCGACGGTGGAACGATGACCACCTCGTGGCTCAGGGTGAACAACAACGTGGGCAACTCCGTTTACCGAAAGCCTGGTTTCACAGAGCCGGAAGCCGAAGCCACCGACGACTACGGTTTTGACAAGGGAGCCACCATATTCTACTGGCAGAACCGTCTGCCGCATGCTTTCCTTGCCCTGGCCGACTACCATCAGCTGAAAACGAACGACGGCGCGGCAACCACTCAGGGGAAGCTGAAGCTCTATCCCGACTGGGACAAAGATTTCTCCGCATTGCCCGTCGCGCCTGAAGAGGCCACCGAAGCGCAGTTGGCCGCCTACGCTAACACAGCTGCCAATGGTCGCTATGCCAACACCTACGATCTGACCCGGGGTGGCGAATGGGCCGTGAAAGACAAGCTGGACGGCGAAGGCCAACCCGTAAAAGATGCCAACGGCAAAACGGTGAAGGAACTCTACCAAAAGGAGTCTTATACGCTCAACGCGTTCAATGCCCAGCCCGACCCCATCCTTGCCCTGACCATCATGAAGCCTGAGGGCTCCACGCAGGAGGCCAACCGCGTACGCCTCTATTTCAAGCACCAGTTCTCGCAGATACAGGTCAATGTCAAGTCAGCCGAGGACAACGCCATCAGTGCCGACAAGATTGAGAGGGTCGAGCTTTTAGGCGTATCGACAGAAGGCTACGTCTGCTGCCGCCTTAATGCCAACGGCACGGTAGGCATAGGCACCAAGCCGCTCGGCAACACCCTAAAGGACGCTCAAAATAATACTGTCAAGAACGATCAGGGCGAGGATGTCCTGGACGAAGACATCATGCTCGGCTCCGCCTCGGCAAAGGCTGTTAACCTTGAGGACTATGATGACGACTACCTGGCGTTCAACGAGTGGGGCACCTCCTTCGAGATGTTCGATATGGCCGGCGGCGATGAAGACGGCAACGGCGTTGCCGACGGCACCGATGCCTATACCGTTGGCTATCTCCGGTCGTTCAATGCCATCGCCTTCGGTCATCTGATGGCCATCCGCGTCACCTGGCGCGAGGGCGATACTGCTGAGAATCCCGTCGTGAGGCATGTCTGCACATACAAGGTGCCTGAGGACAATAGCAAGCTCCCGGGCATGGAGAACAGCGACCGCCCCATTGTGAAGCTGCAGGAGCTCCAGAGCAGCATGAAGTACATCTACAATCTGGAGCTGCGCAGTGGCACCTTGGCCGTTATCCGCACAACGGTCATCCCCTGGGAGCAGAAGGATGAGCTGGTGTATGACCAGAAGGGAACCATCCAATGAAATGTAAAACATTTGCTATCATCGCAGAATGAAGAGAATGACATACATACTGACTTGGCTCATCGTCGTGGCACTTGCTGTGGCGGGCTGCAAGGAGGACACGCTGCTGTCGCCCTATTCCGGTGGCGACGACATCCAGGCCGGCGAGGCCGTGCTGTTCTCCACCTACTTGCCCGGCAAAGCCCAGACAAGAGCTTCGGCTGAGGAGACTGCCTTCGGAAACAGAATGAACAGCTACAAGGCTGTGGCCGACGACTATGAGTTCACCGTCGAGATGTTTGAGCAAGGCATCACCCCCGCCCTGGGCAGCAGCGTTTATCTGCCCACTGCCGATGCTGAGTCTTCTACCGGCTATGCTGCCGACGGTACGCTGACGGTGAAAGAAGGCGTAGCGCCGCTCTATTGGCCGAGCACGAAGAAGGCATACGGTTTCCATGCCGTGGCAGGGAATGTCACGTTAGACACCGACCAGACAACAGCCAAGAAAGTGTTTCAGCAAGACCGTGTAGAGGGTTACGGCTTCGTCCCCGTCTGGAACAGTGAGGCAACACCCGAGGCACCCAAATATGAGGAGGAGGCCATCAACTACCTGACACCCAAAGAGTGGAAGGACGCCAACGTGAGTTTAGGCCTTGCGTCGGCCACAGACTATAAGAAGATACCCCTCTACCTGCGCCACCAGCGTTCAAAGATTACCATAATCCTCAAGGCCGGCGAGGGTGTCAGGCGTTCGGACCTGTCCTTTGCCACTGCCGCCAGCAATATCCACACAAAGATTAACAGCTATGCCGTGGTAGAGGGCCAAAAGGTGAAGACAGAGATACAGCCCTTTGCCGAGGAGCATATCATCAATTACGGTACGGCTGAAGAGCCCGACAACGTAAGCTCCACCAAATACACTGCCATCGTGGAGCCTTGGGACTTTCTTACGGGCGCCACCGATGATGTCATAGCCGACATACGCCTGTCAAGCCAGCACTTCACGTTCTATGCCAGCAACGACAGCGAGTATGGCCATTACAACATCTCGCCGGTTCCTGCTTCCGGGCAGGAGGGCTACGATACATACGAGACAGCCAGGGTCAAGATGGAGGGCTACAACCTCTTGCCCGGTCGTCACCTTACCATCATTGCCACCCTGAGCCGAGATACGCGCAAGATAGTCATCACCGCCTACGTCGAGGACTGGGACGAGACCATCACCACCAGTATCGTCGACGACTATGGGCAGACAGGCAATCCGAAAGCCATCAACTCGCGTGCAGCCCTTATAGCCTTCCTCAATAGCGACGAGAACCGGCCGGGTAATGTGGCCATCATCGTCCCCAATTCCATCGACCTGGAAAAGACAGACGAAGGAGTCGCCGACCCTTGGACAGGCACCTACATTCAGCCGCTCAACTGTACATTGAACATGGCCGGCGCCACGTTCTTCACCAATCATCAGGTGTTCTCCAGCATCACCGGGTTTGGCAACCTGGTCAACGGAACCATCTGCGTAGGCGACGACACGGCTGCCCCCGTTACAGCGTCGTTGGCCGCGAGCAACTACGGCACCGTGGAGCGCATCGACGTGGTACCTAAGGACGCTAATGGATACCATTCCGACGGTTATGCCACACGCGCCGGCCTGGTGGTGGAAAACTATGGCACCATCACCGACTGCACGTCGGAGCTGCCTGTCAAAGGGCCGGCCGACTTCAACGGCTTTGTGGGAGGCATAGCGGCCCGCTCCACTTACTACATACCTGAAGACAATACCAAGACAGCCAAGATGCCCGTCATCGACGGCTGTACGGTCAACGCCAGTGTTGATGGCGGTGAGTCGACAAAAGGCGGCGGCATCGTGGGCGAAGCCCTCGGGCGTGTCACCAACAACACCTTCGTCTATGGCATCACCCTCTTGCAGGATCATGACGATTTTGAGAACATCGTGCAGTCGAAGGCCTCTCAAGCTGGTTATGGCCTCCGCGCATACGGCAATGCGTGGCCTACGAAGGCCACCAATGCCCTGGACGGCGATACGCCCAATGCCAACACCACCCCCGCGGCCGACCGCTATGATGCCGTGATAGACCGCCAGGCAGAATTGGCGGCTTTGCTTGGAAATTCTACCGATGGATATGGTAACAATGCCATTGATAAGGTTTACCGCTTGTCGAACAGTTTTGAAGTGACGGGATGGAATTACGGCACGAAGCAAGACGTGTTTAATGAGTCTGGCGGCAATGTTCTGTTCAAGCTCGACGGCAACAACCACACCATCACCACCGACGGCATGCTCTTCAGCAACATTCTGAACGATATGAGCAACCTGACCGTAGAATTGAGCCGCGACCTGATAGCCACCCCTGATGGCGGTTACGATGCTGTGGCTGCCCTTGCCTATGCTGTTTGTGGCAGGAAGAGCGGAGAGACCATCACTCCGGTGAGAATCAGCAATATTCAGGTGAAGGGAGGCAATCACCGCATGCAGGCTGCCACCGTTGGCGGTATAGTGGTGTGGGCTTTCAACCAGGCAGTCATTGACAACTGCAAGTGCAAGGCCAGTCTGCAGGTGTGGCAGCAGGGCGAGCTTGCCACAGGTGTACGTAGCTACTCTGGCGGCATCGTTGCCTGTGCCATCGATGCGACAATAACGCGCTGCCAGTTCTATTCCTACGAAGTGGGTGCTCACAACGACAATTACACCCTCTTCAGGAATAAGGCCGAGACGTATAATGCCCAATATGTGGTGCCTGAAACGACTGCTTCTACCAGAATCTACTATGGAGGCATCGTAGGCGGTACGACCACCAAGTCGACTGTCAGCCAGACACCACCATCCGTGCTGATAACCGACTGCTCCAGTTGGTACGCCACCACGCTGAACAACAAAGACCTGTACAATGGCAACTACCAGGGGGCGATTGTGGGCTTTGCACAGTATGCCACTGACACCGAAGGCAGTGCCTTTGCCAACGGACTGCGAGAGGGCTGCGAGGGCAACTGGTGGCCCACGGCAAGCGACGGCATAGGTACGCATATTAATGGCAAGAGCATAGAGCAGCTGCTTGGTAAGCCCAACAGCGTCACGCCGTCGGAGGACAGGACCTACGACCCCGTCAGCAGTGTGAATTGGATAAGCAGCAACTGACAACAGAAGTAAAGAACGATGAAAAAGTATATACCGTCTATTTACATGATACCCTTAGCGTGGCTGTGCCTGACCGCCTGTCAGGACACGGAGGACACGCTGAACGGTGCTGCCGGTGCAGCCGTCGGCACGGACATCCGTGTGGGTGGTGTCAGCACCGACCAGCTCGTGGCCCATGCTGCCGTGACCAGAGCCGACGGCGACGAGGCGGAGGAGGTGCAGCGCGACGACGCAGAGAACATACCGTGGCTCAGAGGCCCGCTGAAGAACGGACTGGCCATCACCTACGGCAAGACGATCGACGGCGTGAAGCGGTCGAAGGTGGCCATTCTTACTTTGCTGACCAATGTTGACGGCAGCATCAAGTATGCCGAAGATGACGAATTCGACGGCGGACAAGCGGCCGAGTACAGCTTCTTCTATAAATATAAGGACCGAGGAAACAGTGATGAGGCCGAGGCCACGCCCAGTGTCACTGCCCAGTGGTTTGACAACGGTGCCCACTTCTTCGAGGGTCTGCATGTGCCCGACCGCATCGTGACAGGAGCCACCGGCTTCCCCACCGACCTGACCACCGACCAGCATGGCGATGGCGACGGCGAGTCGGACGGCGGCACCTTCAGCGAGGCCGACATGGGCAACTACACACTGTTGTCGCACTATCTGAGTATGCCCTCCAACTATACCATCAATGCCACGGTGAAGCGCATCAAGCTGCCATTCCGCCACCGTCTGGCACGTGTGCTGGCCTATATACTGATAGACCCCACGATGGTCCACAGCGACAAGACGCGAGTGAAGATTGCGGGCTACATGAAGGACAAGGATGGAAACGCCACGGCTAAGGAAGACCCCTCGACCTCTGAAATCAAGTTCTGCAACGTCAAGGTGCTCGACTATGTGGCCAACAACGGCAACCAGGACCAGCCCTACCAGCCACGGTGGACTAAGGTGCGAAAGGCCATTCCACACTTCGTGGGCGAGCGTGGCAGCTATGATGACTCGAAGAATCAGTACCCTAACGACGCAGTGAAGAACGATTTCATAGCCTATTACAGCGTTGCCGACAAGACATATATCTATCCCACCGATAAAGACTGGGCAACGGCGCATGGCAAGATCTACGATCCCACAACCAATCTCTCGTCCGACGGGAAATATGAGCGTACCAGCTACGGCACGGTGCCTGTCTATGACCTGATTGTGCGTCCCACCTACACGACGCTCGGCAGGGTGATGTACGACGAGGACACCAGCACTAAAAGCCGCCAGGACTACATGGACGAAGAAAACCAGATAGAGTTTGAAATCACGCTCGACAACGGGCTGAAGTATTCAAAGGTGTTCAACTTCGACCTCGATGCCAACTACCAGACGGTGGTCTATCTGCATATCAGCCACGAGCGGGTGGATTATGACAACTCTGGCAGCGAGCTGTGGGTTGAGACCACCGGCTACGACGACTGGTATGGTGTGAACAACCAGAACGGCAACAATCTCTCCTTTGCCGGCAGCGGCTGGCAGCGCGCCTATACCTGCGGCAAGACGTTCACTGACAGGGTGACCGACGGCCATTACTACTATCAGGACGGCGAAGACCTTTACGCCCAGTACGTCGATGATGCCACCTGGATAGAAATGTTCAGAGAGGCATACAAGGGCGGCAATCATCATGGCGACTACTTCATCCTGGAGCACGACATCAGCATACCGGCCGCCGCACTGCCTGATGGCTTTGTCTTCACCGGCCATCTTGACGGACTGGACCATACCATCACGCTCACCGACGGCACCTACACCCCGGCCTACGACAGCTACGAAACGCCATACGGCAACGCCGCAGACACGAAGTATGTACGGTCGGGCGACACATGGACGGAGTTCACTCCCGCTGCCGGCGTGACCTATTACCAGAAGACCAACGACGGCACGGCCGATGTCTATACCGCCATCGCCGACATGAAGAGCTATGCCGGCGCAGTGGCCTACACCAAGGAGACCGTCACTACTTACACCTACACATTAGCCACCGTCGCAGCCGTAAAGGCCGCCGCCGCTGCTGATGGGGCCACCTACTACCGGAAGGACGGTGAGAGCTATACTGCGATTAGCAACATAGAATATTATATCAGCGACGTCATTGCCACCATCTACACAAAAAATGGCGAAGACGAGTATTCGTCAGTCACAAGTGTAGCAGACCTTGATGACAGCGAGACGTATTACACCCATGAGAATGAGACCTATTCTCCTATCGCCAATCTTGCAGCCTATATCGGCATCTACACCCGCTCTTCCGATGAGACTGACGTTTACACCCCGATAGTATTCTACAAGAAAGTACACCACAAAGGAGTGTCGGGAGCTGGCTCCGCTTCGTCGGGCGCACATCTGTTCTCCGGTCTGAACGGACACTACACCACTGCCCAGGAGGGGGACGCCTACACAGGGACGTGGGAGGCCAACGTGCACAAGGAGAGTGGCAAGTGGGTGCCTTACAAGTCGGCCACTGACGGCTGGCGCGCAGAAATCATCAACACCAATATTGAGGGCGGCACCGTGTTCCCCGCCACCGCTGTCTATGGCACTGACATTACCGGCTATGTACACAACTGCTGGGAAGGAGCTACCTACGACGGCGTCACCAACAGGTGGAGCGGCGGCAACAAGGTCACAGAGTACACACCGTCACTGCCGGAATACTGATTGAAACGAAGAATGAAGATTTTGCTACCGCATATATATTATATGAATATAAATCGTTTATTATACATCGGCATAGCGCTGCTCTTAGCAGGTTGCATTGACGACACGGACACCATGCAACCTCAGGCGTTGCGCTACGACCTCTTAGGACGCGGCGTGTGCTTCAACGCCTCGCATGCTGAGCCGTTCACTACCCGGGTGACAACCTCTCGTCACGACGGTAGCTTCAACGAGGGCGACCTGCTGACCATCTACCGGCAGTATTCATATAACAACGGCCTTTCCTTTGATGAAGTAGAAAGCCACACGGCCTATCGTGTCTATTGGCTGCAGACGAAGTATGCCCCCGGGACGACCACCGTCTCCTTGGGCGACGAGTGGATACCGAAACCCGGCGAGACGGGCTATGACCCCGACAAAGACCCGAAGACATTCACTCAGACGAAGGCCGACTCGCTGACCTGGGACAACGGCAACACGGTGCGCTTCCGGGCGTGGTCGCGCAGCAATCTTGCCGCCGCCATCCCCAACAGCAAGGGGAAAGACAACAAGCACCGCTACTATCCTGACTACAGCGTGTCAGACTGGGTCACCGTGTCAGGACCCACCGACGATGTGTCGCTGTCGATGAAGCACCTGGGCTGCCGCATAGGCATCGTCCCAAAGGCGGGCAATGAGCTATGGAGAGCGGAGATCTGTACCGAGGTGGAAGACTATATGTGGCCCGACAACTCCACCGACTATGCCCACGACGAGTCGCCAGACGAACATGGGAAGACGCTGGCCGAGGCTACAGAAGAACTCAATGCCGTGCTGGCCGTATATAACCAGATGTGCATGCCTGCCGGTGTGGACATCCAGACCTCGCTGCTCACCACCATGACCAAGGCCAAATATGAGGCCGTGGAAACAGACCTCTCGACGATTCATACAGAAACGGATGGTATTGTTAACTTTGGGACGAAGACTGCTGAAGAGATTAGCACCGACGTGCAGCGCCCGCTGTTCTGCTCAAACGACGGCCGGCTGTACATGGTCACCATCCCTTACATCATGAGCAACGAAGCTGACCATAAGGGCGAGGCACTGACGTTGCCCGCCTGCACGCGCTTCAGGGTGTGGCTCTACGACGTGAACGACGGCGACAAGGGCACCAACCACGAAGAGTCAAACTACCATATCCTGACGCTGGGCGATGTGAGGCGCGTGAACAGCAACGAACCCATGTTTCCCAACGGACTGGAGCTAAGGGCAGGCTACAGCTACCTCTTCAGCGTGGGCTATCACTACGACAAGTTCACCATCACCCCGGCCGACGATTTCCGGTGGGTGGACACACCGGCCGTTTCGACCGACGGCTCAGACCAGAGCGTCAGCGAAGGGCCGTCGCCTAATTACGAATGGTGGACATCGGCCATCGCCCAGGCTGTCAACTTGGCCAAGACCGACAACACCGTAGGCTACAACCCTGTGTTTGAGATTGACACGCGAGAGGAATTCCTGGAGTTCATCAAACTGGTCAACGGCACTGCGGCCACCAAGACCAGCGGGCTGACGCGGGTGACAAAGACGGTGAAAGACCCTGACACGGACAAGGATATAGAGGTAGTAGAGTGGTATAAAGACACCGACATGGAGGACGGAAAGCCCAAGAAGGGAGCTACCCCTATAGACAAGAACAGTGAGGAGGCCGAGGGCTACATCTTCTACGAGCACTACTACCCCGCCAATGCCGACCAGAAAGCCTATTCCGTAGAGGACTATGTCCGCGGCCCCTACAGCTTCTATGACGAGAACCTCAACACCCACTTCACCGTCAAGCTAACGGCCGACATCGACCTGGCCGACTGGGAACTGGACCCTATAGGCGATGAGGACAGCAAGGTGGCTTTCCGTGGCGTGTTCGACGGTTGCCACGAGGTCATCGATGGCTCCGGCAAGCGAACAGCCGATGTTGTCTATACGCTTAGGAACGTCAATGTGAAGGGTGGCTATCTGTTTGAGTACTGCATGGATGTGGCCATCCGCAACCTGAAGATCGAGACCACCCACGACTTCAAGCTGCTCAAGACGGCCGAGGCCCATAACGAGTTGGGCTACGGTGCCTACATCGTGGGCATCAGCATCAAGGCACCGTCTGCCGGCAACCCCATCGCCACAACGCTCAAGGGCAGCAGCTATGTCGTGGCCTGCATATACCAGGGCAGGGCCACCGGCGCCATGATTGGCTCGGCCGACAACCTGAACATGTATGGCTGCATGATGGCGGCCGAGGGACTGGCACCGGGCACCGGCGCACTCCTGGGCGAATACATAGGCAGCGACCAGTTCTTCGCCCCGCAGACATCGAAGACCATCACCTGGGGACGCTTCATGGTGAACTATTACGACACTGGACTCTCGCCAGGCACCAATGCCGTGGGCAACATCGCTGATGCCTACAAACCCCAGCAGTATATCCGTGGCTCCTACTCCTACATTCTGAAAGCCAAGAACGACAACCTGATAGACGACGAGGTGGACTGGAACAAACAGCTGACAGACGAAATGAAGAGGGGCTACTACGGTCTGGCTCCGTGGAAGGCACTGAACTATGCCATCTGGAGCTACAACAAAGTGGGCGATGCCGTGGCCATTCCGCAGAACAGTATGCTCCACTTCGAGAACAACAGCGACGGCTATGTGCACCGCTATCCCGAGCTGGTGGCCGGCGCACCCACGGAAGAGTATGTGGCAGACTGGAACGTGCTGGAACAGAATAACTGATAATGCAAAACAGAAAAATGAAGGCAATGAAAAGAGCATTATACATAGGTCTGACGGCGTTGCTCACGGCCTGTTCGGCCGACGACACCGACTTGCAGCAGACGGAGCAGCCACGAGGCCTCCGTCTCACCACGTCGGTGAACGACTTCGACGGTGAGGACGGCAGCCCAGTTACCCGCACCGACGTTGCGGGCACGGCCTTTACCGATGGCGACTGGATGAAGCTGAAAATCATCTGTCCATACAGCTCGCATACCGAGTTCTGCGAAACTACCTACGGTAACACCTACGACGCGATGTGGCTGTTCAAGTGGCAGGGCACGGACTGGACTGCGCTCACCGCCGCCGACAAGGTTGACGTGGGCGGCAACTATAGGTTTACTGACTCTTACAACCTGCTCGGCCGGTACGAGGCGCAGCAGACACCCTACGTCTATACCGCCTCGACGTGGAACGAGAACGTGATATTTCTGGCCAACGGCACCAGATACTCGCAGTACAGCTATATCTTCGAGGCCGACCAGACCACACTGAAAAACTATGTTAAGTCCGACCTGCTCTGGGCGCAGACCTACATGCAGACCGGCTCGTACAACGTTCATCTGGCCTTCAACCACGTCATGGCCTGCCTGAAAATCAGTGTCGCGGGAGCCGCACTGTCTGACAAGGCCGTCGTCACTGTCGAAGGCATGCCCGACATCGACCAGCGCGAGGTGGTGGTGGGCAACTATTATGCCGCGCGCAGCAAGGTAAACTCCGGCTACGGCTACCAGCAGAAGCACTGCTGCACGAAGGCCAACAACGGCAAGGTGCTCGGAGCAGTGTATATCAACGAAGCGGCTAACAGAGCAGAGGTACACCCCATGTCGGGCAACCCCGTCAATGAGCCGACGACGGTCGATTTCAACAACTCTTTCAAGACGCATCCCGGCAACCAGTTCGCCGAGATTCCCAACACAGGCACCTATACGGCCTATCGAGACGGCGCTACCAACGACTTCTATCTCATCGTGCCCCCCTGCACTCTGCCCGCCGGCAAGGGCGTCGTCTGGATTCGCGACGGAGCCAGCCGCCACAGCTACGAGCTGACCACGAAGACACTGGAACAGGGAAAGCGCTACACCATCAACATCAACCTACCTTAGGAACAAGTACTATATACAGTTTACAATCATTTTTTAAGACAACGAATTAAAACGTATTACACGAATTACACAAATTAAGGTGGATAACACGAATAAAAATGAAATATACAAGTTAAAACGAATGACACGAATGAAGACAAAAGTACAAACTTTATTTAGTGTCAGTTTCTTAGTAAGACCTTGACATGACAACAAACAGAATATGTTGCTTTATGGCCCTGCTGGCTGTTGCCCTGCTGTCGGCTTGCTCTGAGACCGGGGAGGAGGCAGCAAGCACCACTGCGGACAGTGGCAACGCCCGCAAACTGCAAGGCATAAAGACACTTATCGATGGGGGGACGATGACACGGGCCGCCTACACCCCTCTGGCCGACTATGTGGGCCGGCGCGACTTCAATAAGGACGACATCATCATGTTTACCAAGATCTGCCGTACAACGCCCGCCCCCATCGCCGCCTTCACCTATCCGCAGCTCAGTGGCACCACGCCGCTCTATGAAGGCGTAGAGTTCCTGGCCGAGACAAAAGGCGGAGGATGGGCACGCACCAAACGCTTCAAGGCTCAGGGCGAGCCGGAGGATATTTACTGGTCAGACGCCGAGAGCCCCCACACCTTCGAGGCTTACGGCATACCCAGCGACGTGACCGTGACCGGCACTGGCGACGACGCCATCACCACCAACCATTTCGACTGGAAAAGGGGAACCGCAATCATCGACGACAAGACCGCCACGTTCTACATGGGTTCGATAGGCAACCCGCGAGTGACCGACGGCGACATCATCGACTATACCCTGACCGCCGAGGAACAGGAAGCCAACAGCCAGGAGATAAAGGACAATAAGAACAACGTGATAGGCTACGACTACTACAATCCGAAACTGGAGAAAGAAGACCTGCTGATAGCATACGACACACAGATGCAGGCAGAGCCGGGCGGCAGCGTGGCACTGGTGAAGTTCCATCACGCCCTGAGCAGCGTGCGCGTGGTGGTGAAGCTCAGCGGCTTCAGCTCTACCGATGCCGACAACAAGACGACGGTCAGCGACATGTATCTGCTGCATCAGCCCACCATGTATGTGTGGATGATGGACCAGTGGCAGACACAGCCGTTGCGCGCACATAACGACGGGTCGTCGGTGACCAACGACCAGCCACTGGTCAACAGTGCATGGGCTGGCGAGGCCACGATACCCTCCTTCGACCAGCGCAAGGACATGAAGCTCTGGATACCCAAGCCTGAAGGCTCCAACCCGGGCAAGAGCGACAACGAGTTCACCTTCTATGGCATCACCACGCCGCAACCATCTACCTATATCAGCACGGTTTCCAACGAAACCTATAAGAAGACGCAACTCCGCTTCACCGTCACCTATCCCAACCCGCTGAAGCCCTCCGATATGGTACCCCATACCTACACTGCTGAACTGGACGATGTCTATTTCGAGCCGGGCTTCAACACCACCATCAACATCCAGCTGAACCACGAGGACGAGGAAATAACGGTCGGCGCAGAGTATGAGAGCTGGGAGTATATTGCCACGCCCGACCAGGGCGTGCTGAAGAAGAACTCCACCTTCCTGCAGGACACCAGCCACGACGGCACCGATTCAAGCTTAGAACACCCATACGTGACCATCGTCGGCGACGCGAAGGCTACCGCCGACGATGCCACCTGGCTGTATGAGTCGGCCGCAGACCACAAAATCTACGACATCTACGGCCACGACGGCTCTTCCGAGGCTCAGGCCTACCAGATTAGCACCGCCTTCCAGCTGGTGTCGTTTGCCTACGAGGTGAAAGGGGGCAGGGACTTCACCGGCAAGTATGTGCGTCTCGACGCCGACCTCACGCTGCAAAAAGAACCCGACAAGACGAAGTCGGAGATAGTGACTACTTACGACGATCAGGGCAACATTAGCAACCAGAAAGAGATAGACGAAGCCCCCGACGCCATCAGCTGGATAGGCATAGGCGATGCCTCCAACCCCTTCAACGGCACCTTCCTCGGCGGCCACCGCTTCATCCACCGCCTGAGCGGGCAGCCGCTGTTTGCCGCCCTCGGCCCCAATGCCAAGGTGAAGCAACTTCAGCTGAGTGCCATCAGCATTGGCAACGGCACAGGCAGTGCCGTCACTGGCGGCGGCATCTTCGCCGAGGTGAGCGCAGGCCGTATCAGCGGCTGCCGCGTGGTGGGCGACGTGACGTTGAGCGGCAGCACCGGTGGCTATGCCGGAGCCTTCGTGGGGCAGAACTTCATTGGCACGGATCTGGGGGCTCTCTACGCCAGCTATCATGTCGGCAATACGAAAAGCACCGGCTCCACCACCCATGTGGGAGGACTGGTGGGCAACAACGGCAACGGCATAATCTCCGGTTGCTTCCAGGCGGGTGTGGTATCAGGCGGTTCAAGCTACAACATGGGCATAGCCGGCGACAACAGTGGCGACAATATCTATAACACCTACTTCAACAGCTCGCTCTTTACCTACAGTAGTTCCTCGGCACACGTTCAGCCCAAGACTACCGCCGAGATGACCAAACAGCAGTTTGTTGACGAACTGAACCAAGGCATCACAATATGGCGCACTGCCACGACGGATGTGGCTGTGGATAACGAAGGCACTGAAAACGACGTTTATGGCCTTGGCCACACCGACTACGACGACTATAGGTACATATACCAGCCCGCGGGCTATCCATACCTGTCACAGTAGCGGCGCGGACATCATTCCTGTGTGCTTATTTCGCAATGCAGGCTTCCTGCCCTCCGTTGAGGGCAGGAAGCCTGCGCCCGTATGTGGGGTGGGCTCGCTTTATTTCTTTATATTTCCGAAACCGCCATTTCCGAAACCGTCATTTCTGATGCAAAGGTAACAACATTACACGACCTATGCAAATGTTTTTAGCGCAAATATGCGAAAAAGCCAGAAAACAGGTGCCCTTTGGACACCTGTTTCTTCGCCCCCCTCTTGAGAGTGGTCTCTTTCAGCGTTCATGTCAGGGCTGCCAGCTTTCCTGCCATCTGACGACGGGCTTGCCCTCTGCGTCGAAGCTGATGGGCAGCCAGATATAGCGGGCGTCGATGGGGTGGCGCGGGCGCCAGATGTCTGCCATGAAGATATACTGCCTGCCTGTCTGCAGCACATACGTGCTTTGTCCGCCGAAGGTCTTCTCCGCCCCGGGACCCACGCAGGGGTTGGGATGCTGCGTCCACGGGCCCCAGATGCTCGGCGCAGAGAACATGCGCGCCTCGTTGGGCTCCCAGCCCGTGCACCCAGAGGTGATCATCCAGTAGGTTCCGTCGTGCTTGAACAGGGCCGGTGCCTCGTTGTGGCCGGCGGGGGCCACACGCGTGTAGCGGCCGTTGTGGTGGAGGTAGTCGGCTGTCAGCTGGGCTATGTGCAGCGTCAGGTTGTCTTCCGACGAGTAGATGTGGTATGCCTGTCCGTCGTCGTCGACGTAGAGCTGCATGTCGCGCGACATCTGGCCCGTGGCGAAGTCGCGCTTGACGAAGAGCCCGTCGGCCACGGCCTGGTGCCAGGCCGGTGTCCACCACTGTTGGAAATGTTCGGCCTGCATAGTGTCTAGCCGGGCTGTCTGCTCCTTGCCAAACTCTATTGGCCATGTGGCGGCGTTGGCGCGCGACGAGTAGAGATAGCGGTAGGGTCCGGCGGGGCTGTCGCTCACGGCCACGCCATAGCGGGCGGCATCGTAGCCCCGGCCCTTCAGCTCCAGATGGAACCACATGCAGAAGCGGCCCGTCGCCTTGTTGTATATCACCTTGGGGCGCTCCAGCACGCAGCCACGCTCGATGTCGCTGCCCGGCTGGTCGCTCACGCTGAGTGCCACACCGCGGTAGTGCCAGTTGAGCAGGTCGGTCGAGCTGTAGCATGTCACGCCCACCAGAGCGCTCGACGTGCGCTCGGCCTTATGCTCGCCAAACCAGTAGTAGGTGCCCTCGTGCTGCAGTATGCCGCCGCCGTGGGCGTTGATGTGTCGGCCGTTGTCGTCGGGCCACAGCTCGCCGCTCCTGATGGCGCTGCGTCGGGCCGGTTCGGTTTCGCCTGCCGCAAGGGGCAGGACTGTCGCGCCGCTCAGCAGGGCAAGCAGCGCAGGTGTGAGTAGTCTTGTTTTCATATTGGTGCTTGTTTGGATTCTATGTTTCTATATAACTGATGGTTATTTCACTGCTTTGCAGTAGGAGGCGACGTATCTCACGTCGCAGCAGTCAGCTGGTTTGCGACGTGGGACACGTCGCCTCCTGCTTGTCGGCTGCAAATATAGTCAGAAATCTCGAATTGTTGCTATTTCGGGACAAAAATAATTCGTGCTGCAAGGTGAATGTCTGCCAGAGTAGTGGTGTTGTCTATATGGCGTCCGAAACATCTGTTAGTGACAGACGCGACACGTCGCGTCCCTACTGTTATGAAGCAACTCTGATATTGATACGCAGAATTTTAATTGAGCTTTCCCACCCTTTTCTTTTCAACAACGAATTAAGACGAATTTCACGAATTGTACGAATTATAACTAATTTCAAGTTTTTGAGTTTCTGAGTTTTTGAGTTTCTGAGTTTCTGAGTTTCTGAGTTTCTGCTTAATTCGCAGCGCTTATGTTCATTGGTGTAATTCGTGAAATTAGTCTTAATTCGTTGTTCTTAAAAGGTTTTAGAGGGTGGAAAACTTGAGATTTTAATTAGAAATTATTCGGTTATACATACATGTTTCTTATATAAATTTTATGTAGAGATGTGGAAGAATGATTATTTTTGTATAACTTTGCAGCGCACCATCAGGAGGCGACGTGTCTCACGTCGCCTCCTGATGAAAAGCTGTTTAGTAGGCAACCGCAGTTGAGAAATGATAATATTTAGTTACTAACCTTTTAATACTTACAGAGATGAAAAGATTCCTATTGTTTGTTCTTGCAGCTATTGCCTGCATGGGTGCCAAGGCACAGGGTGTTAATTTTATGGTACAGTCTGACGGGTCATTCTTGACAGCAGACGGAAAAAAGTATGTTGAACTGGACTACCCTCAATATACTCAGGCCGAACTCTATTATGCCTTTCTTGTAACCATTGAGCATAAATGTGTTACTTCCGGTGTGCAATTCTCTACCGTGGGCAACAAGTGTATCAATGTCTATTCCTACGAGAAGTATTTCTCCAGTTGGGGAGTATGGAGTGGAGGATTTGAAGGATACCTGTACTACAAGTTTATGTTTCAGTTCAAGGATGGTAAGGTGAGGGTTGACGACCCCATCGTTGATCACTTAGGCAATGGTGCCAAGAACACGCTCTATATGAAGTTTGCTGAGATGCTTCATCAGCGCACCCGACCATTGTTTAATGCCGATGGTTCTGTGGTGGAAAAACGTGCAGACGATGTGGCCAGTCTGAACCGCGAACTAAATATGGCGCTGGATGATATCATTCAGACGGCAAATTCTATATTGGAGTGGCAACATTAGTTTTGCTTGTTCGTAGCGGAGCGACATGGCGCGTCCGCACACGGCAGTAGATAAATGCCCCTCGTAGGGACGCGACTTGTCTCGTCCCTACATCGAGGCGGCAAAACCGGCGCGGTTATCAGAACAGTCAATTATTAGTACGCGCAAACACAGAGATAATTGCCCATTATTTTTGTTATCTCGTGAAAAAATGCTACTTTTGCGCCGCAATGTCAAAACACTATCAACGCAATGACATCACCATCAGACCTGCAGACGGTCGCGCCGTCGCTTGACGGGGTGCGCGGTCGGCGTGTGGCCCTGCTGCTCAGCGGCGGGGTTGACAGCGCCGTGGCGCTGGCCTTGCTGCATCGTGAGGGCATACACCCCGACTGCTTCTACATAAAGATAGGTCCCGAGGACGACGGCAGCCAATGGAGCTGCTCGGCCGAGGAAGACCTTGAGCTGGCCACGGCCCTGGCCGACAGGTATGGCTGCCGCCTGGAGGTGACAGACTGCCACGAGGAGTATTTCCGGCAAGTGACGCGCTACACGATGGAGCATGTGTGTCGCGGGCTGACACCCAATCCCGACGTGATGTGCAACAGGCTGATAAAGTTTGGCGCCTTCGATGCGAAGCGCGGCCACGACTACGATTTCATTGCCACCGGCCATTATGCGCGGACGCTTACCGACACCACCGACGGGCATGGCGGCTGGTGCTGGCTGTGCACCTGCCCCGACGTGGTGAAGGATCAGACCGACTTTCTCTCGCAGCTCTACCCCTGGCAGCTGCAGAAGGCTCTCTTCCCCATTGGCCACCTGACGAAGGACGCCGTGCGGCGGCTGGCCGAGCAGGAGCACCTGATCAACGCCCATCGCAAGGACTCGCAGGGCATCTGCTTTCTGGGAAAGATAGACTATACGGAATATGTGCGGCGTCATCTGGGCGAACGGCCCGGCGACGTGGTGGAGCGCGACACGGGCCGCGTGATAGGCCGTCATCGCGGCCACTGGTTCTACACCATCGGTCAGCGTAAGGGACTGGGCTTCGGCGGCGGACCCTGGTTCATCGTGAGCAAGGACGTGGAAAGCAACACTCTCTATGTGGCTCACGGCTATGCCCCGGACGAGGTGTACAGCAGCGTGCTCCGCTTCCACGGTTTCCACTCGCTCATGCCCCCGGGCATGGAGTTGCCCCGCAACATAACGTTCAAGATACGCCACACGGCAGCATGGCAGCCGGCCACGCTCACGCCCGAGGCAGCCGGCATCTATAGGGTAGAGGCCCGTGAGCCTGTGCACGGCGTGGCCCCAGGGCAGTTCTGCGTCATCTATGACGACAGACACGAACGCTGCCTCGGCAGCGGAGAACTGATGGAAAAACTGAAAAACTGAACAGACGCAGAGGAACGGAGAAATTGAAAAGTAAAGAGATGATATACGTAGGAACAGTAAATCGTGAAATGGTAAGATAAAGATATGTCTGAGCTTTCCCCCCTGATAAAAGACCTGGCGCTTATACTGATGGTGGCCGGTGTGGTCACACTGGTGTTCCGGCGGCTGAAGCAGCCTCTCGTGCTGGGGTATATCATGGCCGGCTTCCTGGTCAGTCCCCACATGCCATACACCGCGTCGGTGGTAGATCTGGACGACATCCACACCTGGGCCGACATAGGCGTGATGTTCCTGCTCTTCTCGCTGGGTCTCGACTTCTCGTTCAAGAAGATAATGAAGATGGGTGCTTCGCCCGTCATCACTACATGCAGCATCGTCTTTGCCATGATGACGCTGGGCATCTGCGTGGGCCATGCCTTTGGCTGGAAGAGCATGGACAGCCTCTTCCTTGGCGGTATGCTGGCCATGAGCAGCACCACCATCATATATAAGGCGTTCGACGACCTGGGCCTGCGCCAGCAGCAGTTTGCTCAGATGGTGATGAGCGTCCTCATTCTCGAAGACATCCTGGCCATTGTGATGATGGTTATGCTGTCGGCCATTGCCCAGGGCAGTGCCGACGGTGGCCAGATGCTTGGCGCGGTGGTGAAGATAGTGTTCTTTCTCGTGCTGTGGTTCGTGGTTGGCATCTTTGCCATCCCGCTGCTGCTGAAGGGTGTGCGCCGGCTGATGAACCAGGAGGTGCTCCTGATTGTGGCCCTGGGCCTGTGTTGCGCCATGGCCGTGTTCTCATCAGAGGTTGGCTTCAGCTCGGCTTTCGGCGCATTCGTCATGGGCAGTATCCTGGCCGAGACCCTCGAGGCCGAGAAGATAGAGCGTCTCGTGGAGCCGGTGAAGAACCTGTTCGGTGCCATCTTCTTCGTGTCGGTGGGTATGCTGGTCGATCCGCAGATACTGGCCGACTATGCCGTGCCCATCGTTCTGCTGGTGCTGACCATCCTGGCGGGACAGGCCACGCTGGGCTCTGCCAGCTTCATGCTGGGCGGCGAGGGTCTGAAATCGGCCGTCCGCTGCGGCTTCTCTATGGCGCAGATAGGCGAGTTCTCGTTCATCATAGCCTCGCTGGGACTCTCGCTTGGCGTGGTCAGCGACTTCCTCTACCCTGTGGTGGTGGCCGTGTCGGTCACAACCACCTTCCTCACCCCCTACATGATACGCGCTGCCGTGCCGGCCTACGGTCTGCTGGAGCGCCGGCTGCCATCGCGCCTTGTCGGGCAGCTGAACCGCATGGCCACATCGCGCCACGATGCCAGCAACAGTGGCCTGTGGCACCGGCTGCTCGTGCCTATGGCTATGAACACTCTGATATACAGCACGCTGTCGTCGGCCACGGTGTTCCTGATGTTTGTCTTCGTGCTGCCCTTGGTCAGCAGCCTGCCCATGATGGAGGGACGCTGGTGGGCCAACGCCATCGTCGGCGTGGCCACCGTGGTGCTGATAGCACCATTCCTGCGGGCCATGATGATAAAGAAGAACAAGAGCCCTGAGTGGCGTCAGCTCTGGGCCGAGAGTCCGCGCAACCATCTGCCGCTGCTCTTCACGGTGATGGTCCGAATGGTGATAGCCCTGAGCTATGTGTTCTATGTCATTGACCGCCTGTTCCATTTCTCGCTGGCCGTAATGCTTACGGCAGGCATCGTGCTGATAGTGCTGATGATACGCTCGCGCTACGTCAAGAGCAACAGCATACTGCTGGAGCGCATGTTTAAGCAGAACCTCAACGCCCACGAGATAGAAGAGCAGTTGCACGGCGCGCGTCGTCCGCTGTTCGAGCGTCGTCTGCTGGACCGCAACGTTCATATAGCCGACTTCGACGTGCCCGACGCATCGCTGTGGGCTGGCCAGACGCTCAAGCAGCTGCGCCTGGGCCAGCGCTACGGTGTCCATGTGTGCAGCATATTGCGTGGTGGCCGCCGTCTGAACATTCCCGACGGCGACACGCGTGTATATCCCGGCGACCGCCTGCAGATGATAGGCAACGACGAGCAGCTGGCCCGCCTGCACGCTGCCCTTGGCCGCGAGGTGGCCCCCGAGGACCCGGCTGCCGCTGCCGACCGGCTGATGCAGCTCATGTCGGTGTCGCTGCCCGAGGGACATCCCTTCGTGGGCCACACCATGCAAGAGGCCGGCATACGCGACAGCTATGGCTGCATGGTGGTGGGCATGGAGGAGGGCAAGGAGCAACTGTCACAGGTGTCGCCACAGTATCGTTTCCGCGCGGGCGACGTGGTGTGGCTGGTGGGCGAGCAGCCGAACCTGGACCGCCTGAAGCAGCATTGAGACCGCGTGACACAGAGACTAATAACGACAACCGACATAAAAATCAACAACACAGAGACACATGGAACAGTTACGAATAGCCGTGCAGTCGAAAGGCCGGCTGTATGAAGACACGATGCACCTGCTGGCCGAGGCCGACATCAAGGTGGGTGCCTCAAAGCGCACGCTGCTTGTCGCGGCCAGCGGCTTCCCCTTAGAGGTGCTCTACCTGCGCGACGACGATATCCCGCAGAGCGTGGCCACCGGCGTGGCCGACATCGGTGTGGTGGGCGAGAACGAGTTCTGCGAGCGGGGCGAGGATGCCGAGGTGGTCGAGCGTCTGGGCTTCAGCCGCTGCCGGCTGTCGCTGGCCCTGCCCAAGGAGACCGACTATCAGGGGCCGCAGTGGTTCGAGGGCCGCAAGATAGCCACCAGCTATCCCAACATTCTGCGCCGCTATCTGGACGAGCGCGGCATCAAGGCCGAGATACACGTCATCACGGGCAGCGTGGAGATAAGTCCGGGCATAGGGTTGGCCGACGCCATCTTCGACATCGTGTCGTCGGGCTCGACCCTGGTCAGCAACAATCTGCGCGAGGTGGAGACGGTCATGCAGAGCGAGGCCCTGCTGATAGGCCACAAGGGCATGAGCGTTGCCAAGCGCGAGCTGCTGGCGCAGCTGCTCTTCCGCTTTGAGGCTGTGCGCCAGGCCGAGGATAAGAAATATGTGCGTATGAACGTGCCGCGCAGCAGGCTGGAGCAGATTGTCAGCGTGTTACCGGGTCTGAAGAGTCCCACCGTCATACCGCTGGCCGACGACGACTGGTGCTCTGTCCACACCGTGCTTGAGGGCCACCGCTTCTGGGAAATCATCGGCCAGCTCAAGCAGCTGGGTGCCCAGGGCATATTGGTCACACCTATCGAGAAGATGATACTCTGAGCGGCTCTGCCGTGGTCTGTGCGGCCGGCGGCAGCACCTCTGACACGACCTGCCCGTCGGCCAGCAGCGTCAGCAGCACGTCGCCGGCCCTGAGCTGGGCGGCCGAGCGCAAGGCTCGGCCGCCCAGCGTCGTTATGCTGTAGCCGCGCCGCAGCATCAGCCTGGGGTCGAGTGCCGCCACGCGCTGTTGCATCAGTTCGAGGCGGTGCTGTTGGGCCGTCAGGCTGCCTGCGACGAGCAGCGGCAGCCGCACCGACAGCTTGTCTGTGCGGCCGCGCTCGGTCTGCACTCGCGCAGCCGCGGCCGCGGCCAGACGCTGTCCCAGCAGCTCCAGCATGTTGTGGTGGCGCGTGGTGGCAAGGGCGCACAGGGCGGGCAGACGCTCGGCCGCACGCTGCAGGCGCAGCCGCTCGGTGTCCATGCGCCGCTGCACTGACAGCGTGACGCGGTGTTGACAGTCGTCGAGGCGGAGGGCCACCTGGTGCAGATGGTCGATAAGGTGGGCGGCAGCGGCCGTGGGTGTCTTGACCCGCAGGTGTGACACCATGTCCAGCACACACTCGTCGCGGTCGTGGCCTATGCCCGTTATGACAGGCAGGGGGAAGTTGGCCACATTCTCGGCCAGGGCCAGGGTGTCGAAGCCCGACATGTCGCTCGTGGCTCCGCCGCCGCGTATGATGACCACGCAGTCGAAGGGACACGGCTGTCCCGCCGCCGCCGCCCGTTCCATGATGTCGTAGATGGCGTTCAGGGCGGCTATGATGCTCTGTTCCACCTGTTCGCCCTGCATGACGGCCGGAAACAGCTGCGGAGCAAAGAAATAGCCATGCTCGTTGTTCAGCAGCTGCTGGCAGAAGTCGCCGTAGCCGGCCGCTCCCGCGCTGGAGATGACGGCCACATGCTGGCAGAACAGCGGCAGCACCAGCTCGCGCTGCAGGTCGAAGATACCCTCGCGGCGCAGCTGATCTACTATCTCCTGGCGGCGCCGCGCCATGTCGCCCAGCGTGAATGTGGGGTCCACGTCGGCCACTATCCAGGCGAAGCCGTATGCCTCGTGAAACTGCGCTCGCACCAGCAGCCTCACCTTCAGTCCGGCACGCATGGGCTGCCCTGCCTCGCGCAGAAACTTGGCCCCCACCACCGCCCATGTGCCGGCCCAGCAGCGCGCTTGGGCCCGGGCCACGGGCGTGTTCATTCCCTCGACCCGTTGCACCAGGTCCATATAGCAGTGGCCGCGACTCTCGCGCAGCTCGCTCAGCTCGGCCTCAACCCAGTAGGCATCGTAAAGCGTCAGCTCCAGTGTCTGGCGCACCAGATGGTTCAGCTCGTAGAGGGTCAGTGTTTGTTGTGTCATGGGCTGTTGTGTCGTTCCGTGGGATGTGTCTTTGTTGTAGGAGGCGACGTGTCCCACGTCGCAATCCAGCAGACTGTTTCGACGTGAGACACGTCGCAATCCAGCAGACTGTTTCGACGTGAGACACGTCGCCTCCTACTTGCGCGCTGCAAAGTTACGCTTTTTTCGTCGAAACAGGCGTGGTGAGGCTTTCTTTTTGCTGTGAGATAAAAATAATGCACAAAAAATTTGCTGGTGTGCAGATAAAACTGTACTTTTGCACAAAATTTTCCAAAACGTGCAATTATATTAGTATAACAGCTGTTATTTCAACATTATAAGTAAATGGAACAAATACCGAGTTTCTGCGGGCTCATCGAGAAGAGCATCATAGACAACTGGAATCAGGACGCGCTGACCGACTATAAGGGTGCCACCCTGCAGTATCACGACGTGGCGCGCAAGATAGAGAAGCTACATATTCTGTTTGAGAACAGCGGCGTGCAGCAGGGCGACAAGATAGCCCTCTGCGGCCGCAACAGCAGCCAGTGGGCCGTGGCTTTCCTTGCCGCGCTGACCTACGGTGCCGTGGCTGTGCCGCTGCTGCATGAGTTCACGGCCGACCAGATACACCACACCGTGAACCACAGCGAGGCCAAGCTGCTCTTCGTGGGCGACCATGTGGCCACCATCATCCACCCCGACGAGATGCCGGGCCTGGAGGGTATCATCAGCAATGTGGACTATCAGCTCATCGTCTCGCGCACCGACAAGCTGACATACGCCCGCGAGCATCTGAACGAGCTCTACGGCAGGAAATATCCAAAGAATTTCCGTAAGGAGCATGTCCACTACCGTCGCGAGCAGAGCCCGGACGAGCTGGCGCTGATCAACTACACCAGCGGCACCACGGGCTTCTCAAAGGGCGTGATGGTGCCCTATCGCGCGCTGTGGAGCAACTTCGACTTTGCCGTCAGCGTCCTGGGCAAGCAGCTCAAGAAGGGCGACAACGTCATATCCATACTACCCATGGCCCACATGTATGGCATGGCCTTCGAGTTCATCTTCGAGTTCCTCTACGGCCTGCATGTGTTCTACCTCAACCGTGTGCCCTCGCCCGCCATCATCGCCCAGGCCTTTGCCGACGTGAAGCCGTCGATCATCATCGCCGTGCCACTGGTCATAGAGAAGATAATCCGCAAGAAGGTGTTCCCCAAGATACAGAACAACCGTATGCGGCTGCTGCTGTCCATGCCCGTGCTGAACAAGCGCGTCAAGCAGCTCATCTGCCAGGAGGTGATAAAGGCTTTCGGCGAGAAGATGTATGAGGTCATCATCGGCGGTGCCGCCCTGAACCAGGAGGTGGAGCAGTTCCTCAAGTCGATTGACTTCCCCTACACCGTGGGCTATGGTGCCACCGAGTGTGCCCCCATCATCTGTTATGCCGACTGGCACAGCTTCGCCCCGGGCTCTTGCGGACGCGCCGCCCTGCACATGGAGGTGAAGATCGACAGCCCTGATCCGGTCAACCAGCCCGGCGAGATACTGGCGCGCGGGCTGAACGTCATGCTGGGCTACTACAAGAACGAGCAGGCCACACGGGAGACACTCGACAAAGACGGATGGTATCACACCGGCGACCTGGGAACGATGGACAGCCTTGGCAACGTCTATATCAACGGACGCTCGAAGAACATGCTGCTCGGCCCCAGCGGACAGAACATCTATCCCGAGGAGATAGAAGACAAGCTCAACTCCATGCCGCTCGTGATGGAAAGCGTGGTGGTGCAGCGCGACACCAAGCTCGTGGCACTGGTCCACCCCGACATGGACGAGGTCAGGCAGATGGGCTTCACACAAGACGACCTGCAGAACGTGATGGACCAGAACCTGAAGGGGCTGAACCAGACCATACCCGTCTATGAGAAGATAACGGCCATCGAGATACGCGAAGACGAGTTTGAGAAAACACCAAAGAAGAGCATAAAGCGCTACCTGTACAAATAGCTGCTACACACTGCCTTGTGGGGACGCGACACGTCGCGTCCCTTTTCTTATGCCGAGTATATCCAATAACATCTTTCTGGAAGTACTCATCAAGGTCATCTATACCACAAGAAAAATGCTCGCACTCAGCGAGCACTTCTTCCGTCAATTCTGTGAACGTAAAACCGTTCAAAAGTTCTTCAACTGTCATAGCGGCATTCCCGACCTTTTCATCATTTCAATATAAGCACGCTCTTCTTTCTCGTTAAATATAACGATATTGCGTGGGTTGCGCTCACGCTCTTCTGCACGCTCTATGAATGTCCTTGCGGCTTCACCGTGCAATGTTGGGATAATCTTTACTGGTGTTGCCATATTATAAACTCCATCTGATTTCTGCTGCAAAATTAGTCAAAAATCTCCAAAGTTGCAAGGATTTGGCTATATTTCAACAAAAAAGAACCGAAAATAGAGGAAATTCATCTGAAGAAAGTCCGCTACGTAGTTTCTCGACCTCACTTGCAGTTTGTATGTACCCAGTGCCCTGTCCTGTCCTACACGTCTTTTCAGACTGGCAATGTCCTTATCGAATGCGCCCAGCAGAGTCTCGTATTCACTGCCGAAACCTTGATAGGCATTCTTTGCAAGCAAAGCGTCGCAAGCGCCGAGCGGCGCACCATCTTTGCTGGCGAAAATGAGAAAGACTGCATGACAGAACTCAACGAATTGGTCAGAGGCATATATATGCCTTTTTTAAGGGAAGCCGATTCTGTTGATACCTCAATATATGCTGCCACTAATGAATTCAGTGAGTAGTCGCAGGGACAACGTGACAGCACATCGTCATCTGCGTGAATGGCGACAACACCTTGCATAATATCAAGAGCGACGAGGAGCATTGGAAGGCTGCGTTTGAGCGGGGGGACAGAGTGATGCTGGCATCCGCTCTGAGGAAAATGCCGACCTGAGCTCTCTCAGTGCAGGGGCTGGCACAGGGCCTGCCCCTACGCTGAGAGAGCAAGCGCACAGCATATAAAAATCTTAATTTTCTGCCAAAAAATTAGGCAGTTAATTTTTTTTTGCCTAACTTTGCCCCCACGTTGCAGGCCGAGCCCGCGGGTGAGGCCGTGTGGCGTATGCGAACAATTTACTTACCCATGTAATAACTAAAACAGTTAACACAATGGACTCTCAAGATCAAGCCCTGAAAGCACAGCAGGGCACACCCGAAGAAGTGAGCAACGAGCAGCAGCCCGTAGCCGAAACCGCTGCCGCCGAGCAGCCCGCCACGCCCGCCGCCGAGACCGCCGTCGAGCAGCCTGCCGCCCCCGTAGAAGAGGCTGCAGCAGCCGAGCCAGACCCCGCCGAGCAGCCTGCCGCCCCCGCTGAGGAGCCTGCCCCGCGCCAGTATCAAACCAAGCAGGAGGTGCTGGAGCGCATGCGCGAGATAGCGCAGGGCGAAGAGGCACCACAGAAAGACGAGGTGGAGGCACTCAAGGCCGTGTTCTACCGCATGCACCTGGCTGAGCGCGAGGCAGCACAGAAAGCCTACATCGACGCCGGTGGCGACCCCGAGACATATCAGGTCATGCCCGACGAGACAGAAGAGGCCTTCAAGCGTGAGCTGCAGGTGGTCAAGGAGCGCCGACAGCTGCTCTTCAAGGAGCAGGAACAGGAGAAAGCCGACAACCTGGAGAAGAAGCTGGCCATCATCGAGAAGATAAAGGGCATGGTGACGTCGCCCGACGAGGCCGGCAAGAGCTTCGCCGAACTGAAGGCCCTGCAGCAGCAGTGGCGCGAGATAGGCGCCGTGCCACCAGAGCGAGCCACCGAGCTGTGGCGCAACTACCAGCTCTATGTCGAGCAATACTACGACCTGCTGAAGCTGAACAACGAGGCACGCGAATACGACTTCAAGAAGAATCTTGAGAAGAAACAGCAGCTGTGCGAGGCCGCCGAGCGGCTGGCCGACGAGGAAGACATCATCAGTGCCTTCCATCAGCTGCAGAAACTGCACCAGGAATACCGTGAGACCGGCCCCGTGGCCAAGGACCTGCGCGAAGAGATATGGACACGCTTCAAGGCAGCCTCGACCGTCATCAACAAGCGCCACCAGCAGCACTTTGAGGAGTTGCGCTCGCGCGAGGAAGAGAACCTGCAGAAGAAAACAGAGCTCTGCGAGCGGGCCGAGCAGATAGCTGCCGAGGAGAATAAGGGCAGCGCCGACTGGGAACGACATACGCAGGCCATGATAGCCCTGCAGCAGGAGTGGAAGCAGATAGGCTTCGCTCCGCAGAAGATGAACGTCAAGATCTTCGAGCGCTTCCGCACGGTGTGCGATGCCTTCTTCCAGAAGAAGACAGAGCATTTCCGCCAACTGAAGGAGACCTTCCGCGAGAACGCCGACAAGAAGCGCGCTCTGGTGGAACAGGCGCGGGCCCTGCAGGACAGCACCGACTGGAAGCAGACCGCCGACAAGCTGGTGCAGCTGCAGAAGGAATGGAAGCAGATAGGCATGGTGTCGAAGCGCGTGGGCGACCAGCTGTGGGCCGATTTCCAGGCTGCCTGCAACCACTTCTTCGACCAGCGCAACGCGGCCGGCAGCGGACAGCGACAGGAAGAGCGCGACAACCTGGCCAAGAAGCGCGAGATAGTGGAGCAGCTGCGCGCCGTGGCCGTTGAAGCAGGCGACGACGTGGAGCAGAAGGTGCAGCAGCTCGTGGCCCGCTTCAACGAGATTGGACATGTGCCATTCCGCGACAAGGACAAGCTCTACGACGAATATCACGGACTGCTCGACGAGCTGCGCCGCAACATGAACGTGCGCGTGGCCGGACGACGGCTCAACCAGTTTAAGGACAACATACGCCGTGTGGCAGAGCGCGGACAGGAGGCACTCGGAGGCGAGCGCGCCAAGCTGCAGCGCCAGCTGGAACAGCTGCAGAGAGACCTGCAGACATACGAGAACAACCTGGGCTTCCTCTCTGCCTCAAGCAAGAAAGGAAACTCGCTGGTTGACGAGATGAACCGCCGTGCGGATAAGATTCGGCAGGAGATACAGCTGGTGCGCGAGAAGATAAAGGCGCTGGCCAACGCAAAGAAAGAGGCTGCAGAGGCTCCTGCCGCCGAAGCTCCTGCCGCCGAAGCTCCTGTCGCCGAAGCTCCTGCCGCCGAAGCACCCGTTGCCGAGGCTCCCGTTGCCGAGGCTCCCGCAGCTGAGGAACCGGCAAAAGCTGAAGAGTAGGAGAGGGCAGACATCGCACAATGATGTCATACAGGGCTCGGCGAATTTTTGAGTGGGTGATACCGCCAGTGTAGGGGCAGGCCCCACAATTACTGGCAAAACCTCATACAGAAGACCAGGCGAGACATGTGAAAACCAATTGAAGCATTGGTTTTTGCATGTCTTGCCTGTTTTGTGCCGGTTTCGTGAATAGAGGGCCGGGCGAAATCCACCTCCATGCCATCCCCCCGGGGATGCAAGCTGCTGACAACTCTTTGCCGCTGCACAACAGAAATGTCGTTGAGTCAGAATGGCGGTGTGTGCTGCATAATGTTACATGCTGTGCGGTCGCATTTCCGGTGTAGGGGCAGACCCTGTGCCGGCCCGATTGCCTGAAAGGGCAAGTTTAGCGAGGTGGGCAACGGTGTTTGGCCCCAAAAAACACGGAAATCTCACGAGTGAAGACAACGAAAACAGAACCGACAGCTCAACCCCACAGCACGCAACATTATTGTGGGCGCGGTCAAACGGGATAACCTTTGCGGTACAACAGAGGCCTTATTGCGGTACGAAACGGGCCCCGTTACAGCTTTCGCCTGTAAGCGAAAAGCCTTTCGCCTGTAGGCAAAACCCTTTTCGCCTGTAAGCGAAAAGCCTTTCGCCTGTAGGCAAAAACCTTTTCGCCAGTAGGCAAAAACCAAAGTCTCCCCCCGAACAGGACAAAAAAAACGGGCCGCAGCCCTCCGTGACAGGGGGCTGCGGCCCGTCATTCACTGCCGTAGAAACGCAGGCAAGGCTGCCGCGCGTGCAGGGTGATTCCGCCGGGGCTCGAACCCGGGACCCACAGCTTAGAAGGCTGTTGCTCTATCCAACTGAGCTACGGAACCGCCTAAATCGGGCGCAAAGGTAGCAAGAATTTTGCTATGTGCCAAATAAATAACACAAAAATTTGGCCTTTTCAGTAGATTGTAGTAATTTTGCGCGCTGAAATGTGAACAGACGAAACCAAACGTGATGAAAAAACATATAGTTGCAGCGGCTGTGATGATGGCCTTCTGCGCGAGTGCAGCCGGACAGAGCGGAACCAACTCTCCATATTCGCAGTATGGGCTGGGCCTCATGGCCGACGGTGCCACCGGCTTCAACAAGGGCATGGGAGGCATAGGTACCGCCCTGAGCCACAGCGGGTATGTGAACACGCTCAACCCCGCGTCGTATGCCACCATCGACTCACTGACATTCATCTTCGACATTGGCCTGTCCGGTCAGCTGACCAACTTCAAGGAGGGCAACACCCGCCTGAACGCGCGTAACGCCAACATCGAATACATCGCAGGAGCCTTCCGCCTGATGAAGCATGTGGGCATGAGCTTCGGTGTCATGCCATACAGCAACATAGGCTACAACTATTCCAGTTCGATGAAGCTGGACCATAACGGCATAACGACCGTCACCGAGACCTACAAAGGCGAGGGCGGCCTGCACCGGGCATATCTGGGGGCCGGTTGGGAGCTGACCAACATGCACATAGGCCGTCTGAAGCTGGGCCACCTGCGCTTAGGTGCCAACGCGGCATACGTCTGGGGCAGCTATACGCGCTCCGTGACGAGCAGCAGCTCTACGACCCAGGCCATCAACTCCATAGCAAAGACATACGCCGGCGTGGTCAACTCATACGCCGTGGATTTCGGACTGCAGTGGCAGCTGCCAATGACAGCCACCGACGAGCTGACCATAGGCGGGACAGTGGGCCTGGGGCATAAGCTGGGCACAGACCCCACATGCACCATCACCAACACCAACTCTGTGACAGGCGAGGTTGACGACTCCGTCTATACCGCCAGCAACGCCCTGGCCACACCCATGACATACGCCGTGGGACTGTCGTGGAACCACGGACAGCAATGGCTCGTGGGAGCTGACCTTGAGCTGCAGCAGTGGGGAAAGGTGGATGTGCCGCAATACGACCAGCTGCGTGGGGTCTATGAAGCCAGGAGCGGACTGCTGCGCAACAGCAGGCGGGTGCGCCTGGGTGCCGAGTGGCAGCCGTCGGCCCAGAGCCGCAACTACCTGAAACGAATACGCTACAGGGTAGGGGGCAGCTATGCCACATCCTATTTCAACATAAAGGGCAAGGAAGGCCCGAGCGAGCTGGCGCTGACCCTGGGCTTCGGACTGCCCATACAGAACGTGTGGGGCGGACGCTCCACGCTGAATATCAGCGGCGCATTCGTGCACAGCTCGGCCAAGGACATGATAACGGAGAACAGCTTCCGCCTGAACCTTGGCATCACGTTCAATGAGAGGTGGTTCCAGAAATGGAAGGTTCAATAGGCGAAAGATGTCGGGCCGCAGTCGTGGCCGCTGTTGCGACATGGGCGCTCATGGCCTGTCAGGGCAACACCGAACACATGGCACCGGCCATAGACGAGCGCGACTCGGTGGCCATGATGGTGACATGGGGCGTCAACACGCTTATAAGCGACTCTGGCGTGATAAAATATCGCATCGTGACCGAAGAGTGGGTGGTCAACACCGTCAAGCAGCCACAGCGCTGGGAGTTTATGAAGGGCGTGTTCTTCGAACAGTTTGACGAGAAACTGCTTGTCGAGGGCTATATCCAGGCTGACACCGCATGGTATTTCGACCAGCTGAAGCTGTGGCACCTGCGCGGTCGCGTGCGCATACGCAATCAGAAAGGACTTGTCTATACCAGCGAGGAGCTGTTCTGGGACGGCCTGCGACACGAGTTCTACAGCCATGTGTTCTCGCGCGTTGTCACCCCAGAGCGAACTATCGAGGGCACCGAGTTTCTCAGCGACGAACACATGGAACACTACCGCGTGAGCAACTCGGTGGGCTCGTTTGTCAGGGACGCGGCAGACCAGAGCGGTAGCGGCGCTCTGCAGGCGGGGCAAGAAGCAGCCGACGACAGTCTCGCACAGCAGACCATACGCCCCGCAGCACAAAAACACGGCAAGAATAGATGACTGGACTTATCATAGCCTTACTGGTCACCATGACCTTCTCGGCCTTCTTCTCTGGCATGGAGATAGCCTTCGTGTCGAGCAATAGGCTGCTGGCCGAGGTGGACCGCGAGAAGAATGGACTCGCGCAGCGGGTCATCGCCTTCTTCTACCGTCACCCGGGCGAGTTTGTCAGCACCATGCTCGTGGGCAACAATATCGCCCTGGTCGTGTATGGCATTCTCTTTGCCGACATCTTCGACCAGACGCTCTTCGCCAACCTGTCTGATGGCGTCCGGGTCACGGCAGACACCATACTGTCAACGCTGGTGGTGCTCTTCACCGGCGAGTTCCTGCCGAAGACCATCTTCAAGAGCAGTCCCAACGCATGGCTCACGGCCTTTGCCCTTCCCGCGTACATTATTTATATTGTGCTGTGGCCGGTCAGCCGCTTCTCGGCCGCACTGTCGCGTGGCATCATGCGACTGTTCGGCGCCAGGGTCGATCCCCATGCCGCGGAGCAGGCCTTCACCAAGGTCGATCTCGACTATCTCGTGCAGAGCTCAATAGACAATGCCGAGAGCGACGATCAGGAGATAGACCAGGAGGTGAAGCTGTTCCACAACGCGCTCGACTTCAGCCAGACAAAGGTGCGCGACTGCATGGTGCCACGCACGGAGATAGACGCCGTGCCAGTGGAGAACACCACGCTCGGACAACTGCGCTCGCGCTTCACCGACAGCGGACACAGCAAGATGATCGTCTATAGCGACAACATTGACCATATCATCGGATATATACACTCGGGCGACATGTTCCGTCTCGTGGCCGACGACCACCAGTCGCCCGACACACCCATCAGCAGCATGGACAAGCTTGTGCGCACAATGCCATTTGTGCCGGAGACGATGGCAGCAAAGAAAATGCTGCAGACCATGCTGGCACAGAAGAAGTCGCTCGCCGTGGTGGTCGATGAGTTCGGCGGAACAAGCGGACTGATAGCCCTGGAAGACATCGTCGAGGAAATAATAGGCGAGATAGAAGACGAACACGACTCTAACAACCTGGTGGCTAAAGACCTGGGCGACGGCGAATACATGCTCTCGGCAAGGTTAGAGATAGAACGCATAAACGAGATGTTCCATCTCGACCTGCCGGAGAGCGACGACTATATGACGCTCGGCGGACTGATACTGCACGTCTATCAGGGCTTCCCGAAACTGAACGAGACCGTCTGCACCGGACATTTCGAGATGAAGATAGTGAAGAAAACCATGACCAAAATAGAACTCGTCAGACTAAAAGTTTTGGAATAATGCAAAAAAAACAGGGAAATTTATTGCGGAATGACGATTTCTTTGTATCTTTGCGCCCGCTTAACTAAAACAGACAGCACAGGCCAAACGGCCCATAGACAACGACTTTAAACAAAAAATAAAAAAATAACCAAACATTCCAAATGGCAGCATTAGGATCAATCAGGAAAAGAGGAGTGACGCTCATCGTCATCGTGGGTCTCGCCCTCTTTGCATTCATCGCAGAGGAGTTCTTCCGTTCATGCGAGACACAGCGCAATCAGCGCAGCCAGCAAGTAGGCCAGATACTTGGCGAGAACATCTCCGTTCAGGACTTCCAGAGCCTGATGGACGAGACACAAGAAATGATGAAGCTCACGCAAGGACGCGACAATCTCTCGGAAGACGAGATGAACCGCGTGAAGGATCAGGTGTGGAACACGCTCGTGAGCAGCAGGATAATCCAGGACGAGGCCGGGAAACTGGGCCTCACCGTCACCGACGATGAGCTGCGCGACGTGCTGCGCACCGGCACACACCAGATGCTGCGCTCCACACCCTTCGTCAACCAGCAGACCGGACGCTTCGACGTGCAGATGCTTACAAAGTTCCAGGACGAATACAAGAAGGCACAGGCCTCGGGCAACGCCCAGGCACTGGAGCAGATGCAGACCGTCATGCGCTACTGGCAGTACACCGAGAAGCAACTGCGCCAGCAGCTTCTCGGCGAGAAATACCAGGTGCTGCTCAGTCAGTGTCTGCTGAGCAACCCTGTCTCGGCAAAGATGGCCTTCGAGGGCCAGAACACCGAGGCCGACATACAGCTGGCTTCGCTGGCCTACACCACCGTCAACGACAAGGACGTGAGCGTGAGCGATGCCGACTTGAAGGCTAAGTATGGCGAGCAGAAGGAGATGTTCAAGCAGCAGGTTGAGACACGCGACATCAAGTATGTCGATTTCCGCGTGCTGCCGTCGGCTGCCGACCGCCAGGCCCTGATGAGCCAGATGAAGCAGGCTGAGGCACAGCTGCGCGAGGGCAGCGCCCAGCCGGGCGAGGTGGTGCGCAAGGCACAGAGCGATGTGGCCTATCTCGGACTGCCCGTGATGAGCAGTTCGCTGCCATACAACATTCGCCAGCGTGTCGATTCACTGGCCGTAGGGCAGACAACTGCACCCTTTGAGACATCAGAGGCCGAGGGCAACGTGGCTTACAACGTGGTCAAGCTGATCAGCAAGGCCCAGCTGCCCGACAGCGTCGAGTATCGTATCATACAGGTGGGCGGCGAGACAGCCGATGCTGCTAAGAAGACCGCCGACAGCATCATAGCTGCCGTCAGGGGAGGCGCACCCTTCGACACCATTGCCGCCAAGTACAGCCAGCAGGGGGCCAAGCAGTGGATGACCACCGCCATGTATCAGACGGCAAACAACATCGACCCCGACAGCCGCAGCTATATCAACGCCCTGAACACCATGCAGACCGGCGAAATGCGTAGCCTCGACCTCTCGATGGGCGGTAACCTCGTGGTGCAGGTCACTGACCGCCGCCACTTCATCGACAAGATAGACGTGGCCGTGGTGAAACATGTGGTGGAGATTTCAAAGGACACCTATTCGGCCGCCTACAACAAGTTCAGCCAGTATGTAAGCGAGAACCAGACCATCGAAAGCCTGGAACAGAACGCCTCAAAGTATGGCTTCCAGGTGCGCGAGCGTCAGGACATGTTCAACAGCGAGCATAACGTGGCCGGAGTGCGTGGCACGCGCGAGGCTATGAAGTGGATATTCGACGCCAAGGAAAACGAGGTGTCGCCTCTCTATGAGTGCGGTTCTAACGACCACCTGATGGTGATAGCCCTGACAAAGATTCACCCCGTGGGCTATCGCGACTGGGAGAGCGTGCGCGAGCAGCTCACGCAGGAGGTGCTGCGCGACAAGAAGTTCGACCTGCTGGCCAAGAAGCTCGGTGGCGTGAAGAGCCTGGCCGAGGCCCAGCAGAAGGGCGCACGCGTTGACAGCGTGAGCCACGTCACCTCTGCTCCCGTCTTCGTGCAGGCCACCGGTGCCAGCGAGCCCGTGCTCAGCGGTGTGGTGGCAAAGGCCAAGGCCGGAGAGTTTGTTCCCGAGGTGGTCAAGGGCAATGCTGCCGCATATATGGTCAAGGTGAACGCCAAGACGCAGGGTGCAGGCAAGCTTGACGAGAAAGCGCAGGAGGCGCGTCTGCGCCAGCAGGCCATGCAGGCCGTGGGACGCTTCATGCAGGAGCTCTACCAGAAGGCCAACGTGGCGGACAACCGTTACCGCTTCTTCTGATTATTTGCAGATGTCATAACGTTTCCATAATCAATCATTTTTATTTGTACATTTGCCGAAGCCGTGGGACTGTGAAGTTCTGCGGCTTTTTTTCGTTTTATTACATCCTTTTTGAAGAACATATAAATAGGGAGCTTGCGAAATGATGGTAGGAATCATGCCCTTTCAGGGCGTTTGTGCACGGTACATTCATGTTTGCGAAACTTGAATTATAATATGATTATCCGCATGTGTCCGATTGACCGCCTGTGCACGAGCTCTGTTAGCTTGTAAAGGTACAAAGCGCAAGCGAATCCTCCGTCTCGGAAGAAAAAACAAGCGAGCTTGTTTTGTTCTTCTCTCGACTTTTCGTAACTTTGC
>JAILBT010000074.1 GCA_024680755.1 Prevotella sp.
CAACGCTGACCGTCACCACACGAGACATACACAATTCCCCGGCAACGCCATGCGGCGCGCTGCCGGGGAATTGTTTTTCCGGGGGGGGCTGCAAACGCACACGTTCAGGTCTCGGCCCACCTCACCACGCGTATGCTGAGCTCGTAGAGCATGTAGAGCGGCACGCTGACCAGCAGCAGCGTCATCAGGTCGGGCGGCGTGATGACAGCTGACACCACCATGATCAGCAGGAAAGCATGGCGACGATAGCGGGCAAGCATCGTGGCCCGCACGATGCCCATACGGGCCAGACAGAAAGCCACGACCGGCAGCTGGAACACCACGCCCATGACCAGCGTCAGCGCGACAAAGGTGCTGACATACGAGTCGAGCGTGATGGTGCTGTGAATGCGCGCGTCCACGCTGTAGGTACCAAGAAAGCGGAAGGCCACAGGAAACAGCACATAATAGGTCAGCAGCACCCCCGTCACGAACAAGGCATAGGCGGCCACGGCCACCCGCACCGAATAGCGCCGCTCGCTGGCATACAGCGCTGGCGACACGAAGCGAAACAGCTCATAGACGATATAGGGTGAGGCACAGAGCAGGCCCAGATAGCACGATGTCGAGACATGGGTCATAAACTGGCTGCTGAGGTCGGTGGCAATAAGGTCAACATGGAACTGGGAGAAGCGGAAATCGCTCAGCCCCACTGCCCTTGCCATGCGCTCTATCCAGCGATAGGTGCAGAAGTCGCACTCGCTCGGCGCAAGCAGCAAGGTCCATGTGGTGTCCTTGAGGCAGAACACCGCCACGGCCACAGCCCCTGCAACGGCTATAATGCGCAACAGCATCTGCCGCAACACCTCAAGGTGGGCTCCGAACGACATCTGCGTCGTGTCGGCCGCGTCGGGCCGCTCTTTCTGCTTCATGCTGTCGGTCTCCACCCCACCCTGTCGTGTCTCAGACCCGCGGTCTCTGTCTGTCGCCATGACGTTCAGCCCAGAGCCTCACATTCCTTCAGCCACAGGGCAGAACAGGCATCTGACGGCATGCGCCAGTCGCCGCGGGGCGAGAGCGACACGATGCCCACCTTGGGGCCGTCGGGCAGGCACGAGCGCTTGAACTGCTGTGCGAAAAAGCGGCGACAGAAGGTTGTCAGCCAGTGCTTTATCGTCTCATCGTCATACATGCCGCTGAACGCCTGCTGGGCCAAGACGAACACCTTGCGCGGCGGGAAACCATAGCGCAGGATATAGTAGAGGAAGAAGTCGTGAAGCTCGTAGGGGCCGACCAGGTCTTCCGTCTTCTGTGCTATCCGGCCATCAGTGTCGGCCGGTGTCAGCTCGGGCGATATGGGCGTTTCAACCACGTCGAGCAGCACCTGTGTCAGTTGGCTCGGCACGGCCGGCTGCAGCTGCAGCGACTCCAGGTTGAACGCCACATAGCGCACCAGGTGCTGTATCAGCGTCTTTGGCACACCGGCATTGACACCATACATCGACATGTGGTCGCCGTTGTATGTGGCCCACCCGAGGGCCAGCTCCGAGAGGTCGCCCGTGCCGATGACCATGCCGCCCACCTGATTGGCCACGTCCATCAGTATCTGTGTGCGCTCGCGGGCCTGCGCGTTCTCGTAGGTCACGTCGTGCTGGCCCGGGTCATGGCCTATGTCTTCAAAATGTTGTGCCACGGCTTTGGCTATGCTTATCTCTCGCGCGGTGATACCCAGCAGCTGCATCTCTTTGTCGGCATTGTCGTGAGTGCGGCTGCTGGTGCCCAGCCCGGGCATAGTCACGCCCACGATGCCCTTCACGTCGAGTCCCAGCTTGCGGAAGGCCATGACCGTGACAAGCAGGGCGAGCGTCGAGTCCAGTCCGCCGCTGATGCCTATCACGGCGTGACGACATCCTGTGTGGTGCAGCCGCTTAGCCAGTCCGGCCACCTGTATGTCGAGTATCTCGCTGAGGGCCTGGTCTTTCACGCCGTCGGCAGGCACGAAGGGGTGCGGGTCAGGCCGGCGCAGCAGTCGGAACTCGCGCTGCTGCACCGGTTTGCAGCCCACCTCCACATACGGTCCGCTCTGCTCGACGGCCGTGCGGAACGTGGTGTTGTTCTGGCGTTCGGCCCGCAGCATGTCGATGTCTATCTGTGCCACGCGCATTTGCGGCTTGAACGAGAAGCGTTCGGCCTCACAGAGCAGCCGGCCGTTTTCCACGACGATGGCATTGCCGCCATAGACCACGTCCTGTGTGCTCTCGCCGAAACCACAGCTGCTATAGACATATCCGCTGATGGTGCGGGCGCTCTGCTGGCGTATGAGCGACATGAGATACTGGTGCTTGCCCGACAGCTCGTCGGTGGCCGAGAGATTGAAGACGACGTCGGCCCCGACCACGGCCAGCTGGTTGCTCGGGGGCAGGGGTGCCCAGAGATCTTCGCATATCTCTATGCCGAAGCGCACCCCGTCGGCAGTGACGAACACCTGCGGCTGATGGGTGACCAGCACGGGCGTGCCGGCCAGATAGACCGTCTTGCCCTGCCTGCCGGCAGCCACCGAGCCACTCTGCGGACGCAGCGTGGTGCTGCTGGCAAACCAGCGCTTCTCGTAGAACTCGCCGTAGTTTGGCAGATAGGTCTTGGCCACAAGGCCGAGCAGCGTGCCCTGCTGCACAACGGCGGCACAGTTGTACAGCAGCGAGTCGATGCGCACAGGCAGCCCCACTATACATATAATGTCAAGCTTACGCGTGAAGTCGAGCAACATGAGCAACGCCGCCTCGGCCTTGTCCAACAGCAGCTGCTGACGGAACAGGTCCTGACAGCTGTAGCCCGTCAGCGACAGCTCGGGAAAGACGATGACCTCCACGCCTTGGCCCTCGGCCTGAGCTATCATGGCCTCCATCTCGCTAACGTTATACTGCACGTCGGCCACACGCACGGCAGGTATGGCTGCGGCAACGGTAAAGAATCCGTGTTTCATAACTTGTGTGTCTGTTGTTTTATCAGGCCACAAAGGTAAGCTATTTTTGTGAAACAACAAAAAAAGTTTGGCGTTTTGCGCATAAACAAGTAATTTTGCAGCCGAAAGAAAGCCCCGCGAGCCGACACGCATCGAGGGGAGACTCACTAACCGTAAAACACCTTTATGAAAACAAGACAAATCCTTGGTACGCTGATGGTGGGGGCCGCGCTGTGCATGGCTCCGGCCGGCGTTCAGGCAGCAAAGGCCAAGCCCGGCACGTTCACCACGGGCAACAATACCTTCATGCTCAACGGCCAGCCCTTCATAGTGAAGGCGGCCGAAGTACACTACCCCCGAATACCGCGCCCCTACTGGGAACATCGCATACAGATGTGCAAGGCGCTGGGCATGAACACGCTGTGCATATATATCTTCTGGAACATACACGAGCAGCGCGAAGGCCAGTTCGACTTCACCGGCCAGAACGACGTGGCCGCATTCTGCCGACTGGCACAGAAGAATGGCATGTACGTCATCGTGCGCCCCGGACCCTACGTCTGCGCCGAATGGGAGATGGGCGGTCTGCCCTGGTGGTTGCTGAAGAAGAAGGACATACGCCTGCGCGAACGCGACCCGTATTTCCTGGAACGAGTAAAGATTTTCGAGCAGAAGGTGGGCGAACAACTGGCCCCGCTGACCATCCAGCGCGGCGGCCCCATCATCATGGTGCAGGTGGAAAACGAATACGGCTCGTATGGCGAAGACAAGCCTTACATCAGCGAGATACGCGACTGTCTGCGCGGCATCTACGGCAAGGAGCTCGAGCTGTTCCAGTGCGACTGGTCGAGCAATTTCACCAAGAACGGCCTCGACGACCTGACGTGGACCATGAACTTCGGCACCGGTGCCAACATCGACCAGCAGTTCCGCCGCCTGGGCGAACTGCGGCCCAACGCCCCGAAGATGTGCTCCGAGTTCTGGAGCGGATGGTTCGACAAGTGGGGAGCCCGCCACGAGACGCGCCCCGCCAAGGACATGGTGGCAGGCATGGAGGAAATGCTACAGAAAGGCATCTCGTTCTCGCTCTACATGACCCACGGAGGCACCAGCTTCGGCCACTGGGCTGGAGCGAACAGTCCCGGCTTTGCCCCCGATGTGACCTCTTACGACTACGATGCGCCCATCAACGAGTATGGCCACACCACACCGAAATACTTCGAGCTACGCAACATGATGGCAAAATACAACGACGGCAAGAAACTGCCTGCCATACC
>JAILBT010000048.1 GCA_024680755.1 Prevotella sp.
ATCCCTCCCTGGCTTCAGCTGCGCAGCATCATCAAACGTCAGAATGGCATTGCAGAGCGTGGCGGCGAGGTTCGAACCGCCTTTGCGCCCCTCGACGATGATTTTCGGTATGTCTTTAAAGGGCTTCACCATGTGCTTCGACTCCTGGACATGCACAAAACCCACAGGGGCAGCAATAATCCCCGCCGGCGTTGCCTTGCCCTTCCGCACAAGTTCACAGAGTTCCATCAGCGCCGTCGGTGCATTGCCGAAGGCAAAGAGGGCGTCAGGATGCTCTGCGACAGCCAGTCGGATACCTGCCTGGGTCCGGGTGATGCCCAGTCTGGTGGCCATCTCTCCCACCCGCTCGTCGCTCAGGTAGCATTTCGCCTCGATGCCCAGACGCTGCAAGGCACCCTTCCTGATACCGCTGGTTACCATGGTCACGTCGGTGACGATGGTCTTCAGCGTCCCTTTGGCTACCTGTTCGTATAGTCGCTCCACGGCCTGCTCGTCACTATACAGGATGTCCTCCATGTCGAAGTCGGCCGTGGTATGGATAGCATGCAGCAGGGCCCACAGATGTCCCAGGGGATAGTCATGTTTCCGCAGTTCACCGGCAATGGTCCTGAACGACTGCATCATAATCTGCTGACCCAGTTTCTCGCTGCCTGCCTGCTGGTCACGATAGTACCCTCTGGGGGTGATGATTTTCCCGTCGCTGATATACGACTGACTGTTGCCTATCAGCAGCACGGTAAACATATCCACCTCCTCGGGATTCAGTGTGCCGAGGGTGGTCACCTGCACGCTTTGCTCCTCTCTACCGGCCTGTCGCACCAAGCCCACAGGGGTGTCCTTGCTGCGCTCCTTCAGGAAGCGCTCCTGCAGTCGGTACAGTTGCCAGTAGCGACCACGCGACTTGGGATTATACACCGCCGTGACGAAGTCGCCCACAGCAGCAGCCTTGATTCTGCGCTCGATGACCTCCCAGGGTGTCATCAGGTCGGACAGCGAGATTGTACACAGGTCGTGGCCGATGGGCGCCCCCAACAGACTGGCGGCTTTCTGGAAAGCCGAGATGCCAGGCAGCGACACGATGTCCACATCGCTCTGCCGCTCGTTCTTCATCTCGTAAATCAGCGGACACATACCATAGATGCCTGCATCGCCGGACGAGATGACCACGACGGTCTTCCCCTCCTCTGCCAGCAGGAAGGCCTGTTCGGCCCGCTCCCTTTCTTTCTTCATGCCGGTGTCTATACACGTGCACCCTGCCTTGACGAAGGGTTCTATAAACTGAAAATAATACTGATAGCCCACGATGGCGTCTGCCATGCCCACGGCCTCCAGCACAGCAGGTGTGATGTCTTCCTTGCTGCCCGGACCGATGCCTGCCACGATAATCTTTCCCATAACAACTATATTATATACAAAGAAAAGAGATTCATTACTTCATTTCAGGCCATCGGCGCATAACCTAACACGGCAGTTTGCACCAGAAGGTGGCACCGCAGCCGCTGCCTTCGCTCTCCACGCCAATACTACCGCCACACCTCTTGGCAATAGCCTTGCTTATTGACAGGCCCATGCCCGTGCCTTGCACGTACTCGTTGAGTTTTACAAAGCGCTCGAAGATACGCTCCTGCTGATCCTTGGGAATGCCTAAGCCAGTGTCCTCGCAGTATAGATAAAGGTCCGGGGCGTTGTAGCGATAGCCCACTTTGATATGTCCCTGCTGGGTGAACTTCACGGCATTGGTCATGAAGTTGGTGAGTATCTGTATGACGCGCTCTAAGTCGAGCGTGAGCAGCAGCGACTTGTAGGGATTGTCCTTTACAAATGCCACCTGCGGGTTTTCTATTCGCTGAGCCAGCGTGGTGCATATCTCCTCGAAAGCCTGCGCAAAGTCCACCTCCATGGGATGAATGTCGATGGTGCCCTCGTCTCTCAGCACAGAGGCTTCGATGATATCGCGGATAAGCCGTTGCAGCATATCGCCGTTGTTGCGAATGATATGCACAAACTCGCTTCGCTCGGGAGCATCGCCAAGAGCATCAAGCACGTCGGTAAATCCAACGATAGCGTTTAGCGGCGTGCGCAGTTCGTGAGTCATAGAAGCCATGAAGCCGCTCTTCATTAGCAGGCTGTCGTTGGCCAGTTGTGTGGTTTTCTCCAGTTGTAGGCTCACCTCGCTGAGCATGGAAATGTCGGTAAGTATGCCTACGAGTCCGGCCTCATGCTGCTCGTCGTTAATCGCTGTCTGCATCGTGAGGCTGTAAACAGCAGCATGATGACAGCCTGCATGGGGATTCACGTGTATGGTGAGCGTCTGGGTGTTGCCTCCCGCCATGCTGTTGTGTATTTGCTGACGGAGGGCCTCGCGGTCGCGCTGGTCTATAATGTCCATCAGACTGTCCAGCGGGTGAGTATATTCCCTAAATCCTGGCGAGCGGAAGAAGGTAACCGTCTGCCCGTCGGCGTCGATACGCAGCAGCAGTCGTTTTGTCTTGCAGAGCGCATAGCGCAGCAGCCATTTCTGCTCGCTTATTTTCTCGCTGAGCATCTCGTGCTCATGCTCCAGTTCGTGGCATCGCCTGTCGCGTTTCTGCTCTGAGGTAAGGTTGATAAATCCTACCAGATAGTTGGCTATCTCGCTATCCTCGTTGAAGAGAGGATATATATACGACTCGATATACTTGTCGATGTTGAAGTCGGGGTAACTAAGGTGCTGACAGTAAAACATTGCCTCGCGTCTCTGCGGGGTAAAGATACCTCTTACGCCCTCAATGTCGAACAGGTTCTGGCTTTTCCAGAATCGGCCCACCTGTGGAGTCTTCTCCGTCAGTCCTATCTGGTTTCTCATAGAGTCGTTGACGCTTATCAGGTTGCCTTTCTTGTCGTAGAACGACATGGCCACGAGTGGTGCATTCGACAATGCCTTGTATTTATAGCCTATCTCACGAGCAGCCTTGTGTTCCTCCTGTTCGTGCGTGACGTCGTAAATGGCATTGATGACATAGGCGGGCTTCCCCTGTGCGTTGGTCTCCAGTATGGCGTGTCCCTGGAAGTTCAGCCAATGGGGTTTATCGTCGGTGCCCTGGTTCCAGCGTTTGTTCAGGTCGAAGCGTCTGTTGCGCCCTTTGAGCAGTCCGTCGAGTTTTTCGATGAACTCCTTTTGCTGGTCGGGGTGTACACGGTTTATAAACTCGCTGATAGCCATACCCTTGTCGGGCAGTATGTGCCCGTAAACGTTTTCCACTCGCTTGCGTGCAATGTTATAAACCATCACGTCGTAGTTGCCCATGTGCAGCGCCTTGAGCATCATGGTGTTGAGCATCGTGATGTCCTTGGTGGTGCGCTTGATGTGTGCCTTTGCCACCCTCGAAAGCAGGTAGAACACAAGTGTAGCCATCAGTGCCACGAAGAATACGGTGGCCACTATTGGCGCATAGCGTTTCAACGTCTGTCCCGGGTGCAGCCATTTATCTTTCATGGCGGCCAGTTCACCGCTCTGCTTCAGTCGCGAATACTTGTCGTCGATTATATCTATGAGCAAACTGTCGTGGCCAATGATATGCACCTCTGAGATGGGCATTTCCGATTTGTTGATGACGATGTCCTTGAGGTGCAGTTCCTTTATCTTCCATTTCAACTGCTGCTCGCCCCAGATAAAATATTTGTAGTCGCCGGTGGCCAGTCCCAGTAGTGCCACCTTTGGCGTCTGAAATTCAATCTTTCGCTGCTGTCTGGTGGAGTCGGTGCTAAAATAGTTTACCGAGTATTCGCCCGTTTTCAGCACTGTCCCCTTTTGGTTGAGTTGATCTATTGTTATGTTGCCGATGCTGTCCTTGTAGGTGGCAATGCATATATGGTTGTAGTTGACCACGTTTTGCGAGATATAGCAGTCGCTACCGGCAAATCTCCTGTCGTCGGCCAGAATGATGTCAGCCTCTCCGCGCCTGAAGGTATTGAGCGCCGCCCCCCAGTCTTTCATCACGAAGTGTACGGGAATGTCGAGTTCGCCCATGATAGCCTTCAGCACGTCGATGTTGCTGCCTGCCTGCTGCCCGTCATCACCGATATATTCGTATGGCGGACGATCCCAGTCGCACACCACTATCACGGGCCGCTCTTCGTTGTATCTTTCCTTGAGCGATTCATGAGCCTGGAGGCCCACGGTGGCCGTCAGCAGCATCAGCAATATAGACAAATGTTTATGTTTCATTGCGCTTATAGTTGCTTTTTACGTTTAATACTAAGGGCTTGACAGCGTATCATTATATATACGGTGGTGCCTGCTCCCTGCTCTGACACTATTTCCATCTTGCCGCCCATCTGTCTCACCAGTTCTCGGGCAATGGCCAATCCCAGTCCCTTGGTGTTGCGCTGCGTGCCCACGTCGGCTTTAAGAATCTCCTCCAGCGTATCGGGGTCGATTCCTTCGCCGGTGTCGTCGATAGAAATCATGAGCCGGCGTCCTATAAACTCGCATCGTGCCCTTACGGTGCCGCCCTTGGTGTGCTGCGCGGCATTGGCGGTCAACTGTCCTATGGCGTTTCCCAGGTTGACCACGTCGACATCGACCACCAACTGCTCGTAGGGGTTCTCTACCACATAGGTAGTATTCTCGTTCCGGTATTTCTCCCATCCGCTAGCGCACAGCGAGTCGAAGAGCGGCGCTATGTCCTGCGGCTCATGGTTTATCTCCACCATGCCGGCTTCGAGCCTAGAGAGGTAAAGCACGTTGTCGATAAGGTGCAGCAGGTAGTTGGTGTTGTCGCGAATGCCTTTGTGCAGCAGTTCCTCACCCTCCACGGCCTTCTCTTCGCCAATCTTTCTTACGTTCTCTATCATCGTGTTGAGGGGGGTCTCTATGTCCTTCACCATGTTTTTCAGGAAGCTGTTCTTTGTCTCCTCCACCTCCATCACCTTCTTGTTCTGCTTGTCCAGCTGCCGCTGAATGTCGCTAAGAATGCTTATGTTGCAGAGCACTCCCCGATAGTCTGTCACCTTTCCGTCTTTGTTGTGGCGTGGCGACAGTGCGAACATCAGTTGCAGCATCTTGCCTCCCCTGATGCGCAGTGTGGTGCCTATGTTGATGCGGAACTCTCGCTCCACGCAAGCGTCCATATCGTTGAGTGTGCGCATGGCAATGCTTTTCGACTGATTGTCGACGAGCGTCATGCAGCGTGTCTGTGTGAGCATGTGCACCACGTGGTTGCCGCCGTCGAGGATGGTCAGCGTGTGCGACTGCGGCCTATATACGGCCAGCCTCATATCGTCGTAGGCAGCCACCCTGTCGATGTGCGCCTCGTATTCGCGCAGCGTCTTCCTGGCACTTTCCACGCGCTGCTGCTCCTCGTTGAGTTGCTCCATAGTGACGACCGATATCGAGGTGTCGCGACATACGACGAAGATGCCCAGCAGTTCGCCGTTGTCGCCGCTCACGGTCATCATGCGGTATTCGCAGTACAGTTTACCCTTGTGGCGCATGCTCTTCACGCGTCGCTCGCCGTCGCTCATCTTGCGGAAGTCTATCATCTGCGTGGCATAGAAGCCGTCGGCCTCAGCAAGGTCGTCTATCTCGCAGTCGAAGCAGTCGTTCAGATGCACGTGCTCGGCAATTATCTCCTTGGCTTCGCAATGGAATATCTGGCAGGCATGGGCGTTGATGTTCACCAGATAGCCATCCTTGTCGAAGAGCAGCACGCCAACTATCGGCGTGTTGAATATCGACTTATAGCGCAGCATGCGCACGTGCTCCTGCTGCTGCAGCTGCCTTTCGCGCGTAACGTCCTTGTTGGTGCCCATGATAACGAGCGGCCGGCCGTCCTTGTCGCGTGTGAGCACAGAGAGTGCCACCACTATGTTGCGCAGTTCCTGGTCGCCGTCCTCCACGTCCCTGGCCTTCAGCTCCAGCGTCACTCCTTTCTCCTCGCTTCCTTTCTTCGTCTGCACGTCGCCTGCCAGACGGTCGATGACCTCAGTCAACTGCTCGAAATCGTCTTCGCTATAGCGATGAGCAAACTCTTCCTTCGTGTATGTATATGCCACCTGCCCGCTACCGTTGCGCAGTGCGAACTCCTTGCTCACCACGTCGTAGGTCCAGATGCTCACCTGACTGGTCTGCAGTATGAGTGCCAGCCGCCGGTTCAGTTCCCTGTTGCGCCGGCGCTTGCTCCGCGTCTGCAGCCAGTAGTAGGTAAAATAGATGCCTGCCAGCAGCAGCAGTAGCAGCGAGAGGGAATCTACGAACCACACCCATAGCGGCATGGGCGTCTCCTCGCGCTCGGGGAAGAACCACTTGTTCTGTATCGGGGCAATGCGTTCCTCGCTATAAAGCCTCGAATAGGCATCATCGAGGCGGTCGAGCAGTGCCTGGTCGTTGGACATGAACTTA
>JAILBT010000073.1 GCA_024680755.1 Prevotella sp.
GTGTGTCAAAGAACTCTTTCTCTTGTGCCTGACCACCGTATCAGTGGAAAAGCGGGTGCAAAGGTACGGCGAATTTCTGATACCCGCAAATTTTCTTGCAAATATTTTTCAACAAAGGGGCACTTTTTATGTTTTCCTTGATAATTGTCAAGCAAAAGGCAAGAAAATGGGTGTTATTTGAGCTCATTTTGTCTAACAGTTTACTACAAGATGAGGTGGTATGCACCTCCTGCCATTAGTCTGATGACCCCTGTCATTTCGAGTTCGAAGAGCAGTGCAGTGAGTTTTTGCGGCTCGAGTCCTGTCTTGACGGTCAGTGTGTTTATCTGCTGGTCGTTGTCGAGTCTGAGCGCCGCGACGATGGTGTTCTGTTCTGGTGTCAGTTCGGGGAAGAGTTGCCGTTCAATGCCTTTTCGTCTGTTAGCGTGCTGTTCGGCATCGTCTTGCCATCCCATTGTCTGCACCAGGTCTGCGGCCGATGTTATGAGCTGTGCCGCCTGCTGTTTGATAAGGTTGTTGCACCCTTCTGAGCTCTTTACTCCGACGGCTCCCGGGAATGCCATTACGTCGCGGTTGTAGTCGCGTGCTATGCCAGCAGTGATGAGGCTGCCCCCTCGTGCGGCACTTTCAATGACGACAGTGGCGTCTGCCATGCCGGCAACGATACGGTTTCGCCTGACGAAGTTGAGTTTGTCGGCGTTTGTCTGGCTCATATACTCAGTGATGAGTGCTCCCTGTCTGACCATGAGTCGTGCGGTGTCGATGTGGCGTGGCGGGTAGATCTGGTCTTGTCCGTGTGCCAGCACCGCCACGGTATCAGCGCCGGCTTCGAGTGTAGCCCTGTGTGCACATATATCAATGCCGTATGCCAGTCCACTCACGACGAGTGTGCCAGGACAGAGCTGTTGCAGTTCTTTGCAGAATCGCGCTGTCAGTTCTTGTCCATATATGGTGCAGCGTCGTGTTCCCACGACCGCGACCACCCTTCGTGCGTTGAGGCTGCAGTTGCCTCGGTAGTAGAGTGCAAGTGGTGCGTCGGGGCAGTGTGCCAGTCGGTACGGGTAGTCGGGGTTGGCCGGTACGAGTACTCTCAGCTTGTTGCGTTCGACAAAGTTAGCCTCTGCCTCGGCTCGTCTGAGTGCGTCATCCCAGTGTCTGAGAGCCTCGCGCAGTCGTGGTGTAGAGTCGGGCAGTGCCTGTGCGATGTCCTTGCGCTGCTGGTAAACGGCTGTGGCGCTGCCCATAGTGTCATAGAGCTGTTTGGCCTGGGTGCTGTTGAAGCCGCTGAGACGCGTCAGGGCCATGGTATATAAAGCTTCGTCGGTCATTGGTGCTGGGGAGGTATTGTAGGTGATACAGGGGCTATACCATAGAGACTATAGAGACTATAGAGACTATAGATGCTATAGAGACTATAGATGCTATAGAGACTATAGATGCTATAGATGCTGTAGCTATAGATGCTATAGATGCCGTAGAGACTATCAATGAAAAAGTCCCGGTGCTTCACAGCGGCGGGACTCTGTTCATCAGTAACAGTAAGAAAAAATGATGATTAAAATTATGGCTTTTATAGAACAAAAAAAGGAAATGTCTGTATAGTGTTCGGTTGCGTCTCGACCTTTGGTCTGTCACCTGGGCAGGTTGAAGGCCTTTGTCATCTCAGCCATTTGTTCCTGCGACATGCCTTCGGGAGTGAATCCCATTGCTTTGGCGTTGATGTATATTTTGGCGCTTTTAGACAGGACATCAATCTGGTCGAAGGCGTCCATCACGTCGAGTCCCTTTGCAAAGACGCCGTGTTTCTCCCACATGACGACATCATAGTCTTCCAGCTCCTTGAGTGTAGCGTCTGCCAGTTCGTTTGATCCCGGCAGTGTGTATGGCACGATGCCCAGTCCGAGTGGGCAGAAAGCCTTTGTCTCCGGTATCATGCTCCATAGTATGTTTGTCAGCACGTCTTTTCCGAGGAAGTCCCTGTTGTGGCTCATTGCCACCAGCTCGATGGGGTGTGTGTGTACGGTGGCCTTGTATGGCGAACCGCTCTCGATGAGGTGTGCGTGCACGGTGAGGTGGCTGGGCAGTTCTGATGTAGGCATGACGGGGTTGTCGGCAATGATGACATAGCTGGCGCAGTCGTCCAGAATGCGTATCACCGAGCCGTTGTCCATGGGCCATCTTGCCAGGTCGCGCATGCGTTTTCCGGTTCCTTTGCAATAGAAGTAGCAGCCCTTCAGTGCGGGCAGTGTCACTCCTATCTGCCTGACGGGGCTGATGGCAGGCATGGCTTTCATCTCGTCGTCTGCCATGTCGGTCACGTTCACAGTGATATTACCGCCGTTGCGCTCGGCCCATCCGTTTTGCCATAGGTAGCCGGCCACTTCGGCGATTTTCATCACCTCATGTTCCAGGGCGGGGCGTCCCTCCAATATGCTTTTCATTTGTTTTTAGGTTTTTATTGTGTTCGTTTATTGGCTTTCTGCCTGCAAAGGTATGAAAAACTGTTGTTACGGGCAAATATTTTTGCAAAAAAATACTGCGTAGGCGTTACGCTTGCTTTATCTTCCCTTGACGAAGAGTGTCATCAGGTCGTATGGCAGTCCGCGCACCTCTGTGGCCGGCGCTCTGTTGAAGTCGGCCACAGGGTTGATGACATACACTTTTTTCAGGTAGCGTCTGAGCTGTTTGTCGAGCCATTCGCGCTGTATGATTTCTCCGGCCAGGTGCAGCTCGTCGAACTCAGGCTTCAGTGCCAGTTGCCGCCAGACGTAGAGCAGGAAATAGAGTGCGTCTTGTGCATGTTTGACGGTGAAAGAGTTGCAGAATCGGAATCTGTTCTGTTGGAAGGCCACGATGTCCAGTTTTCCCTCGTGGAAATAGCCGTAGAGCTTATGTCTCACCCCTGTGTAGTTTCTTTGGTGCAGGTGTCTCCAGACGGGTGTCGGTGCTGAAATCATCTCTACCCGCTGGTAGTGGTCTGTCAGCACCATGTGCATGTCGCGGTTGGCACAGAAGACAGCCACCGCGTTCAGGTCGGGCAACACATTATATAATATTAAGTCTTTCTGGTGCGACGGGTATGCATGGTTGTGCAGCTGCTGCATGGTGTCTTGGCTGAACTGCTCCACAGGCACAATCAGCACCGGGCTATCGACCATGACTCTCACCCTCTCCACCGGTCTTGACGGCAGCAGTGCGTCACGCATGGCCTGTCGCAGGTTAGCGGCAATAGACACCCCGCTCTTGACGACGTATGGTTCGTAGTCTATTCCGGGTGTGTCGTCGGTGTGCGGCATGGCAAAGGCCAGCGACTGCCGTCCGACGCGTATCGTCAGCCGCTGTGGTGTATGTATGGTGTTGATGTTGTCCATCGTTTGCTGTCAGTTACTTTTCTTCAGGCAGGTCGGCCTGCAGGCGGTGTATTCCCCCCGTGAGCGGATTGAGCTGCAGACGTGTGGTGAATTTCTTGTTGAACAGAGCGCCCGCGAGCAGCTCGACGCTGCCGAACTGCGGTGCGGGCATGGTCTGCTCGTCAAGTCGTTGTGTGCCGTGTTCCACGAGCGATGTCATCTGTCCGGCCACGTTGACGTATAGTCCGTTTTCCACCTGTTTTCTCTTTGCTGCCCGTGCCGTCTGCTCAGGTGTAGCCTTAGGCAGCTCCGTGCGGTTGCTGACGGTGATATAGTATGGTTCGCCTCCCAGGTCATCTTTGGGCATCATTCCGCGTTCGGCGGAGAATCTGAACAGCAGCTGTCGTTCAAGTGGCTGTGGCACCTCGACGAAGAGCCTGCAGAGTGTGGTGTCGATGTCTGTCGTTCCGGCGAAGAGAGCTGTCAGCGCCTGGTTCTCTCGGTCGAGCTCTTGCAGCATCAGTTCCAGCTGTCGTCCGTCCTTTGGCATGAAGTCGGCCTGCCCTTTCACCAGCAGCGCCCTGTTTTCCCTGACGTCGAAGATTTCCTCGCTTGTCAGCTCTGCCATCTTAGCCTCGCTTCCTGCCACGAGTATGTCTTGGCTCAGATACTGCTGCGGGTCGGGTCGCGGGGTCTTTGCGGCGGGTGCGAACTGTGTGGGCAGCGGCATGTCGGCGGCCCGGTCGTTGATGGCCAGCAGCCGTCCGTCGTCGGCCAGCAGTATGTTTGCAGCCGCCGAGCGTGCGTCGAACCGCAGCCGGAAGGCCTTGGCAGTGTCGGCCACGGCCACGGGTGTCTGTCGCACGTCCACCACCCTGTAAGAGCATGTCTCCTTTTGCGGCACATCTTTCAGTCGCAGGTAACGCTCGGCATAGCGTGCGAACTGTCCGGGGCGGTAATGACGTTTCTCAACCAGCACGTCCACCTGCACCACCGTTCTTGGCAGGAAATAGACGGTGCCCTCGCCGCCGGCACCAGCGGCATAGCGTCCGGTGGCTGTCTGCGTTGCAGCGGGCAGGCAGGCCAGGAGTGCCATAAAGGATATTATCAGCTTTTTCACTTATTGTCGAGCGTTAATTGTTATTTGTTCAGTCAGTTTGCTCCAACAGCCTTGCCACCAAGTCGAGACACTGCCCGCTGCTGACGGGCTTTGTCAGACAGGCGTCGCATCCGGCCTTTAGTGTCAGGTTCATGTCGGTCTCGAAGGCATTGGCAGTGACAGCCACGATGGGCAGCTTAGGGTTGCCTCGCTTGATGATGCGTGTGGCCTCCAGGCCGTCCATCACAGGCATGTTGATGTCCATCAGCACCAGGTCGATACCGCCCTGGGTGACGCGCTCAACGGCCTCGCGTCCGTTGACGGCCCGCTCGTAGTTGTACTTTCGACGCAGGATGTAGGTCATCAGGGTGTAGTTGCTGTCGTTGTCTTCGGCTATGAGTATTGTTTTCATCTGCAGTTGTTTTTGCTGTCCTCGGTCTGCGCGCACGGCCGCCGCCGGCTTGCAGGAACAGATAAGGAATTGTGGAACCGGCCGCAAAGTTACACATTAATTTTGAAATGAAGGTAGTTTTCACTAAAGAAAAATTGTCTTTTACGGTTCAGTTTTTGTTCCTGACCGTGTTTTGACGACGAATATAACCGAATTTTACGTATAACGACAAATCTTCTTGCGGCTGTCATGTCGTAGCGGCGGTACGAAACAGGCCCCGCGGCGGTACAACAGAGGCCCCACGGCGGTACAAAACAGGCCCCGTCAGGGTTTTCGGCTACAGGCGAAAGGCCTTTCGCCTGTAAGCGAAAGGCCTTTCGCTTACAAGCAAAAAGCCTTTCGCCAGCAGGCAAAAACCTTTTCACTTTTTCAGGGTGACACAGGAACAGAAAAAGACATAGTCTGAGGTCGCATTTCCTGTCAGTTACAGAGCCCCATAATCACATAAAAAAACCACAAATGTCAGTATATTTTTGTCAGTGTCGGGAAAAAGCATTAACTTTGCCCGCACAATCGAAACAAACAGCAACCATACTAAACACCAAAAACCAATATGAATCTTAGACTCACTACAGCCACCCTGGCCCTTGCCGCCACGCTTCAGGCTGCCGCTGCCGACCATCTGATGGAGGTGCAGGCCACGAAGCCCGGTGCCGCCGTACAACCCACGATGTACGGTCTGTTCTTTGAAGACATCAACTATGCCGCCGACGGTGGCCTCTATGCCGAGCTGGTGAAGAACCGTTCGTTCGAGTTTGCGCAGCCCTACATGGGCTGGCGCGTCTTCGGCAAGGTCGAGCTGAAGGCCGACGGCCCCTTTGAGCGCTGTCCGCACTATGTGGTGCTGAGCGACCCGGGCCACCGCGAGCGTCGCACGGGCCTGGAGAACGAGGGCTATTTCGGCATAGGAATCGAGCAAGGCAAGGAATACCGCTTCACTGTCTGGGCCCGCGCGCCGAAGGGAGCGTCTGAGATACGCGTGCAGCTGATCAACGAGAGCACGATGGAAGAGCATCAGGAGTTTGTTCAGCAGAAGCTGAAGGTAGAGTCGGCCGAATGGAAGAAATACGAGCTGGTGCTGAAGAGCAACCGCACGGAGCCCAAGGCCCGGCTGCGCATCTTCCTCAGCAGCCGCAATCCTGTCTGTCTGGAGCATGTCTCGCTGTTCCCGCGCGACACATACAAGAACCGCGAGAACGGCCTGCGTCGCGACCTGGCCCAGGCCCTGGCCGACATCCACCCGGGCGTGTTCCGCTTCCCCGGCGGCTGCATTGTCGAGGGCACCACGCTCGACACTCGCTACCAGTGGAAGAACACCGTCGGCCCGGTGGAGAACCGCCCCACCAACCGCAACCGCTGGGAAGACACGTTCGACTATCGCTACTTTGCCGACTACTACCAGTCGTATGGCCTGGGCTTCTTCGAGTTCTTCCAGCTGTGCGAGGACATCGGCGCCGAGCCCCTGCCCGTGCTGTCGGTGGGTCTGGCCTGCCAGTTCCAGAACGGCGAGGCTGCCCACGCCAAGATGGACGAGCTGCAGCCCTTCATCGACGACTGCCTGGACCTGATAGAGTTTGCCAACGGCGACCCCGCCACGTCTGAGTGGGCCAAGGTGCGCGCCGACATGGGCCACCCCGCCCCCTTCAACATGAAATACATCGGCGTGGGCAACGAGCAGTGGGACGACCCCTACTTCACCCGTCTGAAGCCCTTCGTAGAGGCCATCCGCGCCAAGTATCCCAAGATAAAGATTATCGGCACCAGCGGTCCTGACAGCGAGGGCCCCATGTTTGAGAAGGGCTGGCAGGCTATGAAGGCCCAGAAGGCCGACCTGGTTGACGAGCACTACTACCGCCCCGAGACATGGTTCCTTGGCACGCCTCAGGGCAAGGACAAGGAGCGCTGGCCCAACTGCGGTGCCCTGCGCTACGACAGCTACGACCGCAAGGGTCCGAAGGTGTTTGCCGGCGAATATGCCTGCCACGGTCGCGGCAAGAAATGGAACCACTTTGAGACGTCGCTCTACGAGGCCGCCTTCATGACCGGCATAGAGCGCAACGCCGATATAGTGCACATGGCCACCTACGCTCCGCTCTTCGCCCATGTGGAGGGCTGGCAGTGGCGTCCCGACATGATATGGTTCGACAACACGCGCATGTTCAAGTCGGTCAGCTACTACGTTCAGCAGATGTATGCCCAGAACAAGGGCACCCATGTGCTGCAGCTCACGATGGACAAGAAGCCCGTGGCCGGACAGGAGGGCCAGGACGGGCTGTTTGCCTCAGCCGTATGGGACGGCGACACGCGCGAGGTGGTCGTGAAGGTGGTGAACACCAGCTCGGAGAGCCAGCAGCTGACGCTCGCGCTCAAGGGCATTAAGAACGCCACAGCCGCCACCACGCTCACGCTGAGCTATGGCGAGATGGATGCCGAGAACACGCTGGACCAGCCGGAGAAGATCGTGCCCAAGGCAGGCACGGCCACCGTCGCTGCCGGCAAGAAAGCCGCGACCCTGACCGACAGGCTGCCGGCAAAGACGTTCCGCCTGTACCGCATCAAGAACAACTGAGAGCTGAGAGCTGAGAGCTGACACACGACTCTCAGTTCTCAGCCATAACCTTACAACAAACTACTATGAAGAAGAAGAGAATACAGTTCAGCCTTGTCTATCGTGACATGTGGCAGTCGTCGGGCAAGTTTCAGCCCCGCAAGGACCAGCTGGAGCGCATTGCTCCGGTCATCATCGACATGGGGTGCTTTGCCCGTGTGGAGACCAACGGCGGTGCCTTTGAGCAGGTCAACCTGATGGCCGGCGAGAATCCCAACGCGGCCGTGCGTGCTTTCTGCCGTCCGTTCAACGCGGCCGGCATCAAGACCCACATGCTGGACCGCGGCCTTAACGCGCTGCGCATGTATCCCGTGCCCGACGACGTCCGCCAGCTGATGTACCGCGTGAAGCACGCCCAGGGCGTGGACATACCCCGTATCTTCTGCGGCCTGAACGACACGCGCAACATCATCCCCTCCATACGCTGGGCCAAGGCAGCGGGCATGACGCCCCAGGCGTCGCTCTGCATCACAACCTCGCCCGTGCACACCGTGGACTATTATGCCCGCATAGCCGACGAGGTGATAGCCGCCGGTGCCGAGGAGATATGCCTGAAGGACATGGCCGGCATAGGCCAGCCCGCCATGCTGGGCGCGCTGACGCGGGCCATCAAGAGCAAGCACCCCGACATCGTCATACAGTATCACGGCCACTCGGGTCCGGGCCTGTCGATGGCTTCCATACTGGAGGTGTGCAACAACGGTGCCGACATCATCGACACCGCCATCGAGCCGCTGTCGTGGGGCAAGGTGCACCCGGACATCATCTCCGTGCAGTCGATGCTGAAGAACGAGGGCTTCGACGTGGCCGACATCAACATGGACGCCTACATGCAGGCGCGGACACTGACGCAGGAGTTCATCGACGACTGGCTGGGACTGTTCATCAATCCCGCCAACAAGCACATGTCGAGCCTGCTGCTGGGCTGCGGACTGCCGGGCGGCATGATGGGCTCTATGATGGCCGACCTGGGCGGCATACAGTCGATGATCAACAAACTGCGCGAGAAGAAGGGAGAGCCCACGCTGTCGATGGACGACATGCTGGTCAGGCTGTTCAACGAGGTGGAATATGTGTGGCCGCGTGTGGGCTACCCGCCACTGGTCACGCCCTTCTCGCAATATACAAAGAACATCGCGCTGATGAACCTGCTGACGATGGAGCAGGGCAAAGGCCGCTATGTAATGATGGACGATGCCATCTGGGGCATGATACTGGGCAAGTCGGGCAAGATACCGGGCACGGTGGCTGCAGAGCTGGTCGAGCTGGCAGCGGCCCAGAAGCGCGAGTTCACCGACGTCGATCCCCACACGCTGCTCCAGGACGCTCTGCCGGGCTTCATCAAGGAGATGGACGACAACGGCTGGGACCGCGGCCAGGACGACGAGGAGCTGTTCGAGCTGGCCATGCACCCCGAGCAGTATCGTCCGTTCAAGAGCGGCCAGGCAAAGAAGCAGCTGCTGGCCGACATGCAGAAGATACGCGACAGCAGGCTCACGGCCGGACGGGTGAGCGCCGAGGAGATAGCCGCGCTGAAGCACGCCAAGGCCGATGCCCTGGTAAGCCCGAGCGCCGGGCAGGTGTTCTACGAGTTTGGAGGCGACGGCGAGTGCGCCCCGACGGTAGAGCCCTTCATAGGCCAGCGCTACCAGGAGGGACAGACCTTCTGCTACATAGTGGAGAAATGGGGCGAGATAGTGCCCATACCCGCCGCCCTGGGCGGCAAGCTCGTCGATGTGCAGGCCCGCCAGGGCGCCAAGGTGCGCAAGGGCGACGTGCTGGCATGGATAGAGCGCTGCTGAGAGAGCCCTGCCCCACACACCCGACAAGACAGAGCACAGCCATGACTGACACTAACAACGACAAGCGCATGACGGCCAGCGAGGCAGCGGCCGTCATGTGCTTCTTCTATCCCGACGACACACCCCTGCGCAGGCTGCTCGTCCACCACTCGCGGCAGGTGGCCCGCCGCGCACTGCTCGTGGCAAGCACACACCCCGAGCTGCGGCTCGACACCGCGCTGATAGAAACCGGGGCCATGCTGCACGACATTGGCATCTGCCGCTGCGACGCTCCCGGCATACTCTGCACCGGCCCCGAGCCATACATACGCCACGGGCTGATGGGCGGACAGATGCTGCGCTCGCTCGTGGGCAACGACCTGGGCGGACAGCTGCCGCGACCCCTCACGACCAGCGACATTGAGCCGCTGGCGCGCATCTGCGAGCGACACACCGGCACGGGCATCACACGACGGCAGATACTGAGTCAGAAGCTGCCACTGCCTCTTGACGGAGAGTACGAACCTGTAACGCTGGAGGAGCAGGTGGTCTGCTATGCCGACAAGTTCTACAGCAAGAGCCACCCCGAGCGCGAGCGAACCGTGGAGCAGACGGCCGAAGCGCTGCGACGCTTCGGCGACGACTGCCGGCAACGCTTCCTGGGATGGGCCGAGAGATTTGAGAGATGAAAGGTGGCGGCGCTTAGGAAAGCCTATGAAGCTCTATGAAAACCTATAAAGCCCAGAACACACCGAAACAACAAAAACGGATACCCACGAGTATTAATCTATCACATGAAAAAGAGAACACTTCTGCTGGGTGCAGCCGTTGTGACGGCTGGCATCCTGAACGCGCAAGACGTGGCTCGTACAGATGTCACGACACAGTATCTTGCCAACGCCTCGTTTGAGGCCGACGACATCGGCACGCTCGAGGCCGTGACACAGCAGGCCGACGGTCTGCGCGGCTACAAGGTGTCGGCACCCAAGGGGTGGACGGCAACGGGCACCGTCGGTGCGGTCAGCCTCATCGTGACGGCCGACTGCTACACCGACAACAACTTTGGCAAGGTGACGACGCTGGCCGACGGCAGCCAGGCCTACTACCAGCGCGTGGGCTGGACCACGGGCACGTCGGCCGTCAGCCAGACCATCGCCTCGCTGCCCAAGGGCAAGTATCAGGCCGTAGTGGCCTGGCGCGGGGCATACGCCAACAGCGCTACCAGCTCGTTCAGCCTGGGTGTCAGCACCGCGGCCGGCGCGCAGCACACCACCGGCGCAGCCTTCGCACAGGGCACCGCCGCCTGCTTCACGTCGATGGCATGGCAGCGGGCTACCGTCAGCTTCGAGCAGACGGCCGACGGTGCCGCCACGCTCTCGCTGGCCATGACGTGGGCCTCGGGCGGCTCGTGCATCATGTTCGACGACGTGCGCCTCTACCGGCTGCCCGACGACTATGCCGGCCCCGACGACGACACCACCAGCCCCACCGAGGGCAGCGTGACGGCCAGCTTCGTGGCCGAGGCCGACATGCAGCGCGACCTGCTGCAGATGCTGGCCCGCTTCGCCACCTATCTGAAGCAAGACTTCCAGCTCTGTGCCGCACCCAACAGCGTGGGCGAGGCGTGCGGCTGCTTCCGCGGCGAGAACACGATGGCCAACGACGAGCGCGGCGTACGCCCCAACGCCGACCTGTCGATGATATGCGCCTTCCTGGTCAAGTATGCCAAGCCGGCAGGCGTGGACCTGCCGCAGGGCATCAGCTGGGACGAGATAGAGGCGATGGCCATGAAGAGCCTCGTCTTCGCCTACTCTACCCACAAGGCCAACAAGCTGAAGGTCTGCTCGGGTGGCAACTACTGGGGCAGCACGTCGGCAGCCGACGCCGTGTGGGAGTCGTCGCTGTGGGCTATGTCGGTGGCCTACTCGGCCTTCTTCCAGTGGGACAAGCTGAGCCAGGCACAGCGCAACTATGTCTATCAGCTGCTCAAGGCCGAGTGCAACTACGAGCTGCAACGCTCAATACCCACCGGCTGGAACGGCGACACCAAGGCCGAGGAGAACGGCTGGGAGGCCGACGTGCTGGCCGCCACGCTGGGACTCTTCCCCGACGACGAGCTGGCACCGCAGTGGTTCCAGCGCCTGCGCGAGTTTGCCATCAACAGCTACTCGCAACGCGACGACGCACAGGACAACACCGTCATCGACCCCGACTACGACCAGCAGACCGTGGCACAGCTCTACAGAGGACAGAATCTCTACGACGACTTCACCCTGCAGAACCACAACTACTTCCACACGTCGTACCAGAACGTGGTCATGCAGGAGCTGGGCGAGGCTGCCCTGGCGCTGCAACTCTTCCAGCAGGGGCTGCACGGCCGGCAGACATGGCAGACCAACGCCCTGATGCACAACAACCAGCGCGTGATGGACGACGTGCTCTGCTGGCTGGCCCTGGCCGACGGCGAGCTGGCCATGCCCAACGGCAACGACTGGAGTCTCTTCCTCTACGACCAGATAACGAGCTACACGACCAACGCCTGCTTCCTGCGCGACCCCAACGCTCTGATGCTTGAGAACCTGGCCTACAAGCAGATCAAGGCGCGACAGACCACCACGGCCGACGGCTCGTGGCTGCTGCGCCCCGACGTGGGTGCAAGACGCATGGGCGTCGAAGCCCACCGCGTGATGATGACGTGGCTGATGCACAACCAGCTCTCTACAGCCGACATGCAGGCAACAAGCTGGACCGACTTCAACCGACAGTACAGCAAGGCCAAGCTCTTCGACACACAGAACATCGTGCGCGCCGCCACGGACAAGCGCTTCACTTGCTTCTCGTGGAGCCAGGGACTGAAGAGCTACACGGGCTACATTGCTGCCAACTCGGTGGACAAGAACAAGATAGTGGTGCCCTTCCGCGCCAACAACACGGGCAACTTCCTGGGCTGGTACGAGCTGCAGGGCAAGACCACCAACGCCACGCCCTTGGTGAGCGGCATCTATCAGCTCGACGGCAACGCATGGACCATGAACGGCGAGCTGCAGACCAACGACGCCGCACTGAACCACCGCTTCGCCATCTACAGCACACCGGGCAACGCCGTCATATATATAGATAATGTACGCGCGAACCAGGCCTGCACCATCAGCCGCGAGAAGGGCGGACTGATGGCCATCAGCGTCGATGAGCTGACCAAGACGCGACGCACGCTGACCACCGACCAGGGCAGCACCGTGGCCGACGGCTCGACACTCGTCACGCTCAACGGCAGCTGGCTGAACGTGGACAATGCCCTGAGCATGGTGGCCACGGCCGGCGGACAGTTTGCCTTCGGCGAGAAAGCCAACAACAACTCCATCATGACAGCCAAGCTCTATGCCCTCTACAACGGCAGCAGCAGACAGGTGCAGCCAGGACAGACGGTGGGACGACGCTGTCTGACCTACTACTCTGACATCACGGCCGACGCCACGGCACAGATAGCCCCCCTGGCCTGCCAGCTGACCACAGCCGAGGGCTGGAACGGTGCCATCGTGGCCGACGACGACGCGCTGCAGCCCGGGCAGGGCAACAGCTACTACATGTTGCTGGCCAACTTCGCCAGCGACCGCCCATGCCGCTTAGAGAACGTCAAGACGCAGGCAGGAAGCCCCGTGTTCAGCGTCACGACAGCCATCAGCGCCGAAGGCTCGACTGCCACCTTCGCCACAGAAGAGAACCACTCGGTGGCCGACGTGCTGCGCTTCTTTGTCACAGGCAGCGGCGTGGAGGCCATACAGGAGCCGGGCAACCCGGAGGCCATCTACCTGCTCAACCAGGTGAAGGGCAACAACCGGCTGACCGTGGCAGCACACAAGGACGGACAGCGACTGACAAAAGAGCTGACACTGAACACCAAGGTAATGAAAATCTCTATCGTGGGGGGCGAGCTTCTGGTCGAGGAAGCCGCAGGGTTTCCCGCTTCGGCCGACGACAACCTCACGCAGGGCTACGAAGATGTGACAGCACAGTATCTGGCCAACGCCTCGTTTGAGCAGGACCAGACCTACGGCACCACCGGCAACGTCAGCCTGGGCAGCACGAGCTACGACCCCTGCTACGTCAACAGCGTGGAGGCCGCCGACACGCGCTGGCCCAACATACTGCCCGTCGAGGGCTGGACAGCCGCCAACCAGCTCAGCGGCGGCAGCAACTACTGCCGCATGTACTCCATGCCCTACAGCCAGACGATGTACTGCGTGTCGCCATCGAACGTGGGCAACTACGCGGCGCGCTGCTCGCGGCCCGTGTTCGACGCCGACTGCGGCGACCGCGTGCTGACCGTCCTGTGCTCGTGGGACAGCGGCGCAAACGCCATCACGCAGACCATACAGCTGCCCAAGGGCACCTACCGACTGCTGATGGACATGCGCTACGAGTGTCCCAACCAGACGGCCAACACGGGCACCACCGTCGCCACCGCGGGCGGCAACACCAACACGTCGCTCACCGGCATCAGACGTGGCAGCCAGACCGACTACCGCTACCCCACCGAGCGCGACACCTGGCAGCAGTTGTGCTTCGACTTCGAGCTGTCTGAACCCGACGACGTGACCGTGTCGGTGGGCTTCGCCACGTCGGCCGCGGTGGGCGCCGCCAACAACACGCTCATCTATGCCGACAACGTGCGACTGCTGAAGCTGCAGGGAAACGAAACCGGCATCTACGGCACGACGCTAAGCGGCCACCGGCAGACCACACAATGGTATGACATGCAGGGCCGACGCATGGACTCGGCACCGCAGCGCAGCGGAGTGTATGTCGTATGCACACCCGACGGCACAGCCAAACGACAGGTGGTGCGACGCTGACAGATGCCGACAGACGCTGACAGACGCAGCCAAAGGCAGCTACAACGGCTGAAACAGCCCCGCCGACAGCGACGGCTCTAAACACAGGCCTCATCCACCAGACTGGCAGTTCCCATCACAGGGAACTGCCAGTCTCGCTATCCTAAGCCCACTGTTTCACGGCCCTGAGCAGAAGCGAAACAACTTTTCGGCAAGACTGTGACACGATACCACATTTTATGCAAAAAGAACAAAAAAGAATTAATTATGCACACATTTCTTTCATTATTTCGCAGATAATGGTTAACTTTGCCGCGATTTTTTACCCACATAACGACCATGACGTCATTCAAGCATAACGCCGCACTGCCGTTTCTGCTGGCCATGACCACGCTCAGTTCGTGCCTGAAGAGCAGCGACGAGGAGGTGCCTCTCTATCCCGACGCTGCCGTGACCAGCTTCACGCTGGGCACGATGAACCGCTACATCTATGTGACGCGCAAGACGACCGGACAGAAAGACTCGCTGGTAAAGACCACCTACTCTGGCACAAGCTACAGTATGAACATCGACCAGAACCGTGGCCTGATATACAACAGCCAGCCCCTGCCCACGGGCACCGACCTGGCCCATGTGCTGATCAAGGTGGGCACCAAGCACAGCAGCGTGGCCACACTGAAGAGTCTCACGGGCGACACGCTGCGATATATAGGCACCGGCGACAGCATCGACTTCCGCCAGCCGCGAGTGCTGCGCGTGATAAGCTCTGACGGCACCTACCGGCGCGACTACACGGTCAGCCTGAACGTCGAGCAGGAAGCTACGGCCGACAGCGCCTTCGCATGGAGCAGGGCCACGGAGTGGCCAGACGGTCTGCTGCCGCAGGCCGACACGCTCTCGGCGCAGTGGAGCTACGGCGTGATGGCCGATGCCACCTATCAGCTGCGACTGATAAAGACGGCTGCGCCCGACAGCTGTCTGTGGCGCAAGATAACGGCCCCGGTGGGAGGAGGCGACTGGACGCTCATACCACAGGAGCCGGAAAACCCACACAGGCTGACAGCCGCCGACGTGACAGCGCTGGTCGTGGCAACAGAGCCCGGCGTCAGCCCGCTGCACACCGTGGCCGTGGCACTGATGGCCGACGCCTCTACAAGGGTGAGCCGCGACGAGGGCATCACATGGGTGCAGGCCCAGGGCTACGACCTGCCCGACGACTGCACACGACTGCTGCGCGCCGCCCAGCAGACAGACGGCACCGTCTGGATAGAAGACGAGAGCCACCGCCTCTGGAAAGGAGGGGTGAAAACCGATGAGCGATAAGCCGAAAGCAAGATGTCGATGAGACTGAAGGCCGCAGCGGCCATGCTGATGTGTATGCCGGTGACGGTAAGCGTGAGCGCCCAGGGCGAGGCCGAATACCGCGCCGAGATTGGAGGCGGAGCAGGTCTGATGAGCTATCAGGGCGACCTGAACGGCAGCGTGCTCAAGGGACTGCAGCCCGCAGCCACACTGATGGCAAAATACAAGCCCAACCCGCGTATGGCATGGAGCCTGGCCCTGAGCTACGGCCGACTGAAAGGCAGCTACGACGAGACAGCGACCTTCATGCCTGCAACGCCTGAGCAGGGCACACCCGAACAGGGGCAGATGCCGAGTCTGGCGCCATACGAGTTCAAGCGGGGCGTGGCAGACGTGGCCCTGGCTTTCGAGTACAATTTCCTGCCATACGGCACGGGACGCGAGTACAGGGGAGCCAAGCCGCTGGTGCCTTTCGTGGCCGCAGGCCTGGGAGTAACGGCAGCCAGCAACGCAGCGATGAACATGCACCTCGGGGCGGGCGTGAAATATAAGATGGCACAACGATGGAACCTCACGCTGACATGGAGAGCCGTGTTCACCACCACCGACAAGCTCGACGGCCTTGAGGCACCCTACGGCATCAAGAGCCAGGGTATGTTCAAGAACACCGACGGCTACACACACCTGCAGCTCACGCTGAGCTACGACCTGTGGGCAAAGTGCAAGACCTGCCACAACGAATACGAGTAATCAGAGGAATCAGAGGAATCAGAGTAATAAGAATAATCAGAGTAATCAGAATAATCGAAGATATCAGAAAATGGACAATACCCTACTGGACCCCGAGCGCATACCTCAGCACATAGCCATCATCATGGACGGCAACGGGCGCTGGGCTGCCGAACGCGGCAAGGACCGCAGCTTCGGCCATCAGGCCGGCGTGGATGCGGTGAGGAAGATAACGGCAGAGTGCACACGCCTGGGCGTGAAATACCTGACGCTCTACACCTTCAGCACCGAGAACTGGAACCGTCCGCCCGAAGAGGTGGCGGCGCTGATGGGACTGGTGCTGTCGTCGCTCGAAGACGAGATCTTCATGAAGAACAACGTGCGCTTCCGCGTCATCGGCGACCGCACGCGCCTGCCGGCCGACGTGGAGCTGAAGCTGCGCCAGACAGAAGAGCACACAGCCGGCAACGCCACCATGACGATGGTGGTGGCACTGAGCTACAGCTCCAGGTGGGAACTGGTGAAAGCAGCACAGGACATGGCACGCGACGCCGCCGACGGACGACTCAAGCCCGGCGACATCACGGAACAACTGCTCGAGACACGCTATCTCGAGACACGCTTCATGCCCGACCCCGAGCTGCTGATACGCACCGGAGGCGAGCTGCGTGTCAGCAACTACCTGCTGTGGCAGATAGCCTACACCGAGCTCTACTTCTGCGACACCTACTGGCCCGACTTCGACGAGCCGTGCCTGCACAAGGCCATTGCCGACTATCAGCGCCGGCAGCGACGCTTCGGCAAGACAGAGGCGCAGATAGAGCGTGAGCTGCTCTCGGGCAAGTGACACATCGAAGAAAGAAGAACGAACACCGAAGAATGAAGAACTACTTGAGGCCACTCACCGGCAGAGAGGCAGGCCACGGGCACAACGCACCCGCCACCGCAACCGCGGCGGGGCGGCAGACAGGGCGCACGCTGATGTGCGCAGCGCTCCTGGCCATTGGTGCCGCGACAGCCACGACGCAGGCACAGGACGTGGTGGTGAAGAACCCCGATGTCAACTATGCCGGCACGCCGCGCTCGTGCATACTGGCCGCACTGAACGTCGAGGGCGTGGAGGGATACGAAGACTTCGTGCTGACCGGACTGTCCGGACTCGAGGTGGGACAGAAAATAGACATACCGGGCACAGAGATAACAGACGCCGTGCGCAAGTACTGGCGGCACGGGCTGTTCTCGAAAGTCAGCATAACGGCCGATTCCATCGTGGGCAACAAGGCTTACCTGACCATACACCTGGCACTCAGGCCGCGCGTAAGCGAGATAAACTTCATCGGCATGAAGAAGAGCGAGCGCGAGGATATGGAGGCCAAGGTGGGCATCATGAAGGGCTCGCAGATAACACCCAACATGATCAACCGTGCAAAGACGCTCGCACAGCGATACTTCGGCGACAAGGGCTACAAAAACGCCGAAATAACCATCAACCAGCGCGACGACGTGACGGGAAAGAACCAGGTTGTGCTCGATTTTATCGTCGATAAGAAAGACAAGATAAAGGTCAGACACATCTTCATCACCGGCAACGACAACCTGAAGACACGCAAGATAAAGGGACAGATGTTCACCAAAGGCTCGCTCGGCAAGATACACGAGGCCGGAAAGCTGTGGAACATCTTCAAGAGGAAGAAATTCACCGACGAGCGCTGGACCGAGGCCAAGGAGCAGCTGACGGAGAAATATGCCAGCATGGGATACCGCGACATGGAGATAGTGCGCGACTCGGTCTGGACACACGACGAGAAACACGTCAACGTGATGCTCGACATTCAGGAGGGACAGAAATACTACATACGCAACATCACCTGGGTGGGCAACACCGTGGCCACAGCCGACTACCTGGACCGACTGCTCGGCATGAAGAAGGGCGATGTCTATAATCAGACGCTGCTGAACAAGCGACTGAACGAAGACGAAGATGCCGTGGGCAACTACTACTACAACAACGGCTACCTCTTCTACCAGCTCGAGCCGACAGAGGTGAACGTCGTGGGCGACAGCATCGACCTTGAGATGCGTATCATGGAGGGAACACAGGCGCACATATCCAACGTGCGTATCTACGGCAACGACCGCCTCTACGAGGAGGTGGTCAGACGAGAACTGCGCGTCAAGCCGGGCGACCTCTTCTCTAAAGACGCTCTCATGCGCTCGGCACGCGAGATAGCCTCGACGGGATTCTTCGATGCCGAACAGCTCAACCCCGACATCAAGCCCAACTACAACGACGGCACCGTGGACATCAACTGGATGCTGGAACAGAAATCGAACGACCAGCTCGAGCTCTCGCTCGGATGGGGACAGACAGGCGTGCTGCTCCGAGCCGGCATCAAGTTTAACAATTTCTCCATGCGCAACCTGCTCGGAAAGAACAAGCTGCACAAAGGCTTCCTGCCTGCCGGCGACGGCGAGCAGATAGCACTCAACGCCTCGACAAACGGAAAATACTACCAGTCGTACTCGGCCTCATACAGCACAGGATGGTTCGGCGGCAAGCGACCGAACGCCTTCAACCTCGGAGTGTTCTACTCGAAACAGACCGACATCTCGTCAACATACTACAACTCGGCCTACATGAACTCGATGTACAACTACTACTCGGGCTACGGCACATACGGCGGCTACTACAACAACTACGACTCATACTACGACGACGACAAGTACATACAGCTGCTCGGCGTCAGCGTCGGCTGGGGCAAACGACTGCGCTGGCCCGACGACTATTTCCAGGTGTCGGCCACACTGGCCTATCAGCTCTATATGCTGAAAGACTGGCAGTACTTCCTGGTACGCAACGGCAACTGCAACAACCTGAACCTGTCTATCGCCCTGACACGCAACTCTACAGACAACCCGCTCTTCCCGCGCTCGGGCTCGGAGTTCTCGGCCTCGGTCACGCTCACGCCACCCTGGAGCGCCTTCGACGGCAAGGACTATAAGAACCTGGCCACGCTCTCGACATACAACACCGACCGCGACCGCTACTACGACGAGCAGAAGCAGAAATACAAGTGGATTGAATACCACAAGTGGAAATTCAAGAGCCGCACCTTCACCGCACTGACCGGCGGACAGAAATGTCTCGTGCTGATGACGCGTGCAGAGGTCGGACTGCTCGGCTCGTACAACCGCGACAAGAAGTCGCCATTCGAGACATTCTACATGGGCGGCGACGGCATGTCGGGCTACAGCACGACATACGCCGAGGAAACCATCGGACTGAGAGGCTACGAAAACGGCTCGCTCACACCCTACGGACAGGAGGGATATGCATACGACCGCTTCACTATGGAGCTGCGCTACCCCTTCATGCTCGGCAACACCACCATCTACGGACTGGGCTTCATCGAAGGCGGAAACGCATGGGCCGAGACACACGACTTCAACCCCTTCAAGATGAAACGCTCCGCAGGCGTTGGCGTGCGTATCTTCCTGCCAATGGTCGGACTAATGGGCATCGACTGGGCATACGGCTTCGACCAGGTCTATGAGGGTACGGCAAGCGCCAGAAAGGGTGGATCGCAGTTCCACTTCGTGCTCGGACAAGAATTCTAAAGAGTTGAGACGTGAGAAGTATCAAGTATTAAGAATTGAAGCGTAAAGAGTGAAGAAAGGGGAATAGATGCAAATAATGGTTAACGGCCTTAACATTTCAGCCTCCCCGTCGTCTAAGCATACAGAAGCACACAACAAAACAAAGAACGAAGCCATGAAAAAACTGACATTAGTGTTCGCCATGCTGCTATCGGCTGTGGCGGTAAGCGCGCAGAAATTCGCGCTCGTCGATATGGACTATGTGCTAAAGCATATACCGGCCTACGAACGGGCCAACGAACAGCTCTCGCAGGTCTCGAAGAAATGGCAGGCCGAGGTCGATGCCATGACCACCGAGGCACAGACAATGTACAAGAACTACCAGAACGAGGTGGTCTTCCTCTCAAAGGAGCAGAAGCAGGCCCGCCAGGATGCCATTGTGAAGAAGGAGCAGGAGGCTGCCGAGCTGAAGCGCAAGTATTTCGGACCCGAGGGCGAGCTCTACAAGAAGCGCGCCTCGCTGATGACACCCATACAGGAAGAGATCTACAACGCCGTCAAGGACGTGGCCGACCTCAGAGGCTATCAGCTCGTGCTCGACCGAGCCAGCGACTCAGGCATCATCTTCGGTTCGCCAAAGATTGACATCAGCGACGAGGTGCTGCGCAAGCTGGGCTACAGCAACTAAGAGCCAGCGACTTTCGTTTAGCGCCCAGCCTGCCTGCCGTCCTGTCTGTTGCGTTGCCAACGCAACACAACCCAAACCTAAGAAACAAGAAAAACAAAAATAACCAAACCCAACAATGAAAAAATTCCTACTCGCCATCCTCCTGATGGCCCCCGCAACCATCTGGGCACAGAAGTTTGCCCATGTCAACACCCAAGAGATAATCCAGGTCATGCCCGAGTATGCCACCGCAAGGGCTGAGATAGAAAAGCTCCAGTCGCAGTATGAGGCCGACCTGAAGTCCATGCAGGACGAGCTGCAGAAGAAGGGCGAGGCCTTCGAGAAAGAGCAGGCCACACTGCCCGACAACATTAAGCAGCGCCGCCAGCAGGAGCTGCAAGACATGTATCAGAAGATACAGCAGAGCTACCAGGACAACCAGCAGGCCCTGCAGAAAGCTCAGCAGGAGAAGATGCAGGCCATAACGACCAAGATGCTCGACGCCATCAAGCAGGTGGGCGACCAGGGTGGCTACGTCTATGTCATGGAGATGGGCGCGGGCATACCCTACATCTCTTCAACGCTCTCCACAGACATCACCGCACAGGTGAAGCAGAAGCTCGGGCTGAAGTAATGTCTCGGGCTGCACTGGCCTGACTTTTGGTGCTCTCGACATCATATCCCAAACCACCAAACCACCAATCTCCCAAACCACCAAACCACCAACCCCCAAACCACCAACCCCCAAACCACCAAACCACCAAACCACCATATCTATGAAGAAACTATTGATGGCTTTAGTGCTGATCCTTTGCGCCACTACGGTGGCAGCCCAGGACGCTACTGCGGAGCAGAAGCCCTGCTTCGGCTATCTCTCATATACCGCCGCCCTGCAAGCCATGCCCGAGTATGCCGCAGCGATGGACAGCGTGGCCCGCTTCCAGGCAGCCTGCGACACCGAGATGGCAAGGGTGGAGCGCGAGTTCAACGTGAAATACGAGGCTTTCCTTGACGGACAGAAAGACTTCCCGCGCACCATACTGCTCAAGCGCCAGCAGGAGCTGCAGCAGATGCTGGAGCAGAACGTGGCTTTCCGCCAGCAACTGCAACAAGAGGTGAAGAAGACAGAGACCGCACTGCTTGCCCCCATCAGGGAGAAGCTGCAGCAGCAGTTGGCCGAGATAGGCGCGTCGCACGAGCTGATGTTCATTCTCAACACCGACGCCGACCAGCTGCCCTGGCTGAACACACAGCAGGGCCTCAACGTCATGCCGTTGCTGGCCCAATGATAGGCGTTTTCGACAGCGGCTATGGCGGCCTGACCATCTTGCAGGGCATACGCGCGTTGCTGCCTCAGTACGACTATCTGTACTTAGGCGACAACGCGCGCGCTCCGTATGGGCCGCGCTCTTTTGCCGTGGTATATGAATACACGCGGCAGGCCGTCATGCGCCTGTTCGACATGGGCTGCAAGCTGGTCATCCTGGGCTGCAACACCGCCTCGGCCAAGGCCCTGCGCACCATACAGCAACACGACCTGCCAGCCGCCGCGACCTGCGCCCCCTCTCACAACGGCCTGCAGCCCTGGCACCGCGTTCTTGGCGTGATTCGCCCCACGGCCGAGGTCATCGGCACGCTGACCACCACCGGCCATGTGGGCCTCTTTGCCACCGAGGGCACCATCAAGAGCGAGAGCTACCAGATGGAGATAGCAAAGCTATGGCCAGCACTGCGCGTCACCGGTGTGGCCTGTCCGTTCTGGGTGGCCCTGGTGGAGTATGGCGAGGCGCAGTCGCCCGGGGCCGACTATTTCGTGCGCAAACGCTGCGACCAGCTTATGGCCGCCGACCCCGACATCGACACCGTGCTGCTGGGCTGCACCCACTATCCGCTGCTGATGTCGAAGATACGCCAGTATCTGCCACAGCATGTGCGCATAGTGTCTCAGGGCGGATATGTGGCCCGGAGCCTGCGCGACTATCTGCGCCGACATGCCGACATGGAGGCGCGCCTCGGTCGCGGCGGCCGCTGTCGCTACCTGACCACCGAGGACGCGCAGGTGTTTGCCGCACGCGCACAGACCTTTCTCAACGAAGAGATAGAGCCCCAGACGATACAGCTGCCGTAGCCGGCTACACATTATTTATATATACAACGGGCAGCATTGGTTGGTTGCAACCAATGCTGCCCGTTGCATACAGCAGGGCCACTCAAAGCCCTGCCACGACTGCCCGTTCCGTTTATGCCGGGCCCCAGGCAGGCCCAGGCCACCTGGGTCTCTTTATTCTGAGGTTATTTCCTCTCGGCCTTCTTGCTCTGCACCTGTTTGGCAGCTACACGCCGTGTTGGCCGAACATTGTATGTCGCTGTCCGTTTCAGCCGGCTCAGCTTGGTGCGCGACATCAGCGAGTCCTGACGCAGCTGCGGTCTGCCGTCTTTCATGCTTCCGTCCACGAAGCGTCCCCTACCCTTCAGCGTCAGCGTGTCGCCTTTCTCTATCTTCTTGCCGCCGTGCTTCATGCGCACCACCTCGCCCTTGGCTTTCCGGCCCACGGCCTGGCGGCTCTGTGCGCTCATGCCGCTGGCAACCGTCAGCATCAAAGCCATGATCACTGCTTTCTGCATCTTCATATCCCTTAATTTATAATGTATATAATGTTTAATGTTTAATGTTTAATGTTTAATGTTTAATGTTTAATGTTTAATGTTTAATGTTTAATGTTTAATGTTTAACCTTTAATCCCTGGGGTTTAGAAATTTTGTAAGTCATTGCGTTTCTGTGGCTTCATATTTTGTTTTTCTCAAACATAACAAACCTGCACCAAAATTGTGTTGAATAAATCCAAACAAACGAAATGTGGTGCATGTGCTACTGAAACATGGTGCAAAGTTACGAAAAGTCGAGAGAAGAACAAAACAAGCTTGCTTGTTTTTTCTTCCGAGACGGAGTATCTTCGCGCTGAAAGCGCAAAGTTACGAAAAGTCGAGAGAAGAACAAAACAAGTGTGCTTGTTTTCTTCAGAAATTCGTAAAGTTCACGATGCCGAGATCATGACAACTGTGACTGTAATGGGTGACGAGGGGATGCAGAGGTCAAGAATTACCCGCTCGGTCGGATTTGCCGCTCCAGCTCTGCTGGCTTGCTACCGAAGGGACGCAAGAATCCGGCCGCAGTGAATATAAGCATTTGAAATGCGATTTTGCGTACTGTCGCTAGACCTCCGGTCGCTTGCTACCGTAGGGACGCAAGAAGTCCTGATACTCGCAGCAGTCGGTGATCCATCTCAACACCATTGCCGAGGTAATATGCGTTGGCCACGTTGACCTGCGACTGCATATCACCCTTGTCGGCGGCTT
>JAILBT010000086.1 GCA_024680755.1 Prevotella sp.
TCTTGAGATTCGGATTTTTGAAGCGTTTTGTCCAGTCTTCGATGAATGAAAGTAAGATATAAGTGGCGAGTCCGAAAATGATACCGTCGGTGATGCTGCCCGTGATAGGCATGAGCAGGATGCAGAGGAAGGCGGGCATGGGCTGGCTGCTCGTTGCCCTTTCAGGGCGTTTGTGTGCGAAGCATTCATAACTTGCGGAACTTGAGTTAAGAAACGCTATTAAAGCCCTCTACAAAGAAGAACAGATAAAGCCATACGAGGCAGAGCGGACAATCAAGAAGAGGGACAACCTGTATGTCATCGTGTATAATATGGAGGTCGTTCTTCTGCTTGCCTTCCGCCTGAACTCCTATCAGGCAAGGGCTGTCCGCAGGGAACTGATGGAACGTATCAGACGTAACCATAAGCCATTTGAGGTGATACTGACAGCAACAGGAAAAGGGAATTAACAACAAGAACGGCAGAGAGAATAAGGACGGACTTTTATGAGGATAAATAGTGTGTTGGAACGATGAAACGCTCCAACACACAACGTCTGTCCCTCCTTTAGTCCATCCGTCCATTGCAATTTCCCTACATTCAAAAAGAAAGACATCGTCTATATCAGACGAGCTACAGGGTATGGCAATGTACGACAGGGTTGATGCTGACGAATCACAATGGGCTGACGAGATAATCGACAGACCATTGGATATAGAAGAACTTTATGCTGGCACACTAATGATTGGTTCGCCGAGGGCCAGCGATATACCAGCAAGGGTTTTAGTCGTGAAGTTATGACGACCAGTGAGCCATTTAGAGATTTCCGACTCCCGCTTACCCATCTTTGCGGCCAATTCCTTCTGTGTGATACCTTTCTGCTTCAGCAAGGCATCAATGCGGTCTGCAATCTCAAACGAGAGATTGAACTCGGCACGGGTCTCATCTGAGACGTTTGCCAGACACTCGCGAAATAACGGATTAGTAATCATATCTCAAAAACTTTGTTGTCTATTCCCACTATCATGTTCTTCTCAATTGTAATGCTGCCGTTCTGCTGAGCCTGCTTCAACAGCTCGTCAAAACGCTGCAAGTCCATCACATAGCCACTCAGTTGCTCATTCTCCTGGTAAGTCCGTGTGGTCTTGACGCCTCCATTCCCAACTATGAGAATCTGGTCAGAGATGCGCAGACAATACAGACGCAACTTTCTGGAGTCGATAGCCAAAGCAGAAACTCTGTCATTCATCTTTCCTTCTATTCGGAAAAACCGTTCTAGTGCGCCACGGTCAATAATCTTTTCCAATGCAAGGAGTATGCGCTGAAAATCATAATTTAGCGTAGAGTTATCCTTGAACTTCATCAAGAAGTCCTCATACTCTGACACGTCACTACCGTTGAAGCAAATAGAGTATAGGCTCACGTTGTCGTTCTGCTCGATAGTCTTCAAATTAATCGTCTTCATTGCTCATCGTCATTTGGTCGGTGCAAAGATACAACTTTTTTCTTATAATTCACTTAAAAGTGAAGAAAATATATTAATTTTGTTGTCAATTTGTGATATTCATAAAAAAGTGAAGCCTATTATTAACTTTTGTCTAACTTTAGCCAAGAAAGCTGCACCATCTGAAACAATGAAAGGTAAGAGCGACCGTAGGTCGAGCGGCACTCCTCTGGACACCCTGCCAGAATCGTCGGCAGGAGCCGAACACGAACAGAAGCGAGAAGCGAACGATACGATATTTCAAACGAATAAATCTTAACAAGCGAATGGGATACGCAGTATTACACTTAGAGAAAGCAAAGGGAGCGGATAGTGGCATGTCTGCCCACATCGAGAGAACCATACAGCCGAAGAATGCCGACTGCCACCGCAGCACTCAACAGCATAGATGATACTGGCTTGTGCTGTGGTGATTTCCTCTGGGATCAAGTGGCTCTTGATGGCATCAGTATGAATGTGGTAGTTAATCTTAGAGAGTTCTCTTTTGGCAGTCCATCCCAATAATTCCTGTTCCTTTGCCTTCAAACGTTGAAACTCCATGACAAGGTAAAGGCGGAACTCAACGGAAATCCACGATGCAAACTCGAAGGCTATATCGGTTTGGGCAAAGGTTCCTCCATAGCGTCCCGCTTGCGAAACAATCCCAATAGCATTGGTGGCTTCAATCCAACGAGTAGGCGAAAGCGTGAAAGCATTCAAACCAGCCTCTTTTCTAAACCCCTCGAATTCGAGGGGATTAAAATTGGGGTTGTGAAGAGTCTCCCATATACCAAGAAATTCTACAGTATTGCGGTTACGCATCCAGTTAGCTATAACTCCATTGGGGTCTGTGGCATTTTTCTGCCTGGCGATGTCTGTGATGCTAATATAATCTATACCATCTTTTGAAATAGTCTTAATAGCAACATCTTTAACGATAATCTCATTCTTCTTTGCCATAGGATAGTCTCTAATGGTAGCACAAAATCATAAGACTAAAGAAGAATTAGCGAAAATTCCTCCCAAAGTTTTGTAATGACAGCCGTGAGAACATTTGTTATAATTCGTGCCATTCTATCTAAGTCGATGTTAAGGAAAGTCGATAATGCTCAATAGTATTGCATTGTACAGCAGTGTAGCGAGCCGTGCTGCCTGATGACGGGGCGACAGTCCACCCCCACCACCTGCCGCCCGGGGAAGGCTTCTGCCACAACGTTCATGGCCTGTCGGTCCAGGTCCGGCTGTCCGTAGGTGGGCATGAGCACGGCACCGTTTATGACGAGATAGTTGGCGTAGGTGGCGGGCAGTCGCTGCCCATCGTCGAAGATTGGTTGTGGCAGGGGTAGCGAGAGCAGCCGGTATGGTCGTCCCTCTAAGGTGCGCAGTTGCCTGAGTTCTGACTCCAGGGCCGTGAGACTTGCATGGTGTGGATCCGACGCGTCTGGCGGAGCTATATATATTAATGTGTCGTCTGGCGCTGCGCGCACCAGCGTGTCTATGTGTCCGTCGGTGTCGTCGCCCTCCAGATGGCCGTTCTGTAGCCACACTATTCGCTCGGCTCCAAGCCACTGGCGCAGCCGTCGGTCTATCTGGTCGCGTGTCAGAGGCTGATTGCGGTGCGGTGCCATCAGGCAACACTCGGTGGTCAGCACCGTGCCGCGGCCATCGCTCTCTATGCTGCCGCCCTCAAGCACGAAGTCGAGGTGCGACTCATAGAGGGGTGGGGCAGGGTGGTGGCCCTGAGCAAGCAGATGATACAATCTGGCGTTGATGGCATTGTCTTGACTGGCTGCAAACTTACGTCCCCAGCCGTTGAAGCAGAAATCGAGCAGGACGAGCTGTCCTTCTGCTTCCACGCTTATAAAACCGTGGTCGCGTGCCCATGTGTCGTCGGTGGGTATGCGGCACACCGTGGCACCGAGACTGCGCAGACGCTCCATGAGGCTGCCGTCGGCATCGCCGGTGTAGCACTGCGGCGCGGCTACCACAATCAGCTGTTCGCGGCGCGCAATCTCACGCGCCATCGTCAGATATACTTTCTCTATGTCCGTGAGCATGGGAGCCCAGTCTGTCGCACCGTGCGGCCATGTAAGTTGCACGGCCCTTTGAGGCTCCCATTCGGCTGGCATTCGTCTCATTTGGAGGTGTGGAGTAAGGAGATGTAGAGTAAGGAGGTGTGGAGTAAGGAGATGTGAAGTAAGGAGGTGTAGAGTAAGGAGGTGTAGAGTAAGGAGATGTAGAGTAAGGAGATGTAGAGTAAGGAGGTGTGGAGTAAGGAGGGGTGGAGTATGCTACCCAACTCCTCAACTCCTCAACTCCTCAACTCCTCAACTCCTCAACTCCTCAACTCCATACTTCCCATCTCCTACCTTATGAATGGTGTCACCGTCTTGTCTGGTCCGAGGTAGAAGCCGGTCTGAGTAGGCTGGTTGTAGCCAGTGTTCTGATGGGCCACGCTCAGTCGGTAGGGTATGTCCTGTTCAAGACAGTTGATACGATAGTCTGTCGGAATGGTGCTGACATAGAGTCGCAGCTCGGTGCTCTCGTTGTCGCGTGCCAGCACCTCCTCGCGCCAGTCGCCCAGGATGTCGGCGCACAGGCATGGATTTGATTTCGTGCCATTGTTGAACCGGGCCCCATCAAAGTGTTGCAACGTCAGCATGCGGCCTGTGGTCCAGTCGTATTTTGACACCGTCTCGTGGTCGAGCATCTCACGCAACAGGTCGCCGTCCCACCAGATGCCGAAGTTGGTGGGTATGCGCGTACCCCCGACACGCAGCGCATTGTTGTCGCCGCCGTCGTCGCCCCGTTCGGAATGTGTGGGACTGACCAGTTCGCCGCGTATGTTGCGTATGCCGCCGCTCTCGCTGCTCCACATCTCTACGCCCGGGTTTGTTGGGTCTATGTCGGCAGCCATGCAGCGACCCACGTCCTCCGGGCTTTTTATCTGGAAGATGACCCGCCCCGTCATGGCATCGCGGAAGTCGGAGCCGTCGCGTCTGTTCTCGTGGCAGTCCCACACCTGTAGCCGGTCGGTCGTGGGGTCGAAAGCTGTCAGGTGTATGGCATCTCCATGTCCCATGCCGGTGTTGTACAGTCCGCGACCGTCGTTATCGACAGCCATCGAGCCGTAGGTAATCTCGTCACAGCCGTCGCCATCGACATCGGCCACGCGCAGGTTGTGGTTGCCCTGACCGGCATAACTGTTCCATTCTGGCTCGTTGGTGTCAAAGGTCCATCGGTTGTTCAGTGTGTGTCCGTCCCAGTCCCACGCCGCTATCACGGTGCGCGTGTAGTAGCCACGACAGAAGATACCGCTGGCGTGCCGCCCGTCGAGGTAGGCCACGGCAGCGAGATATCGTTCCGAGCGATTGGCATGGTCGTCGCCCCAGGCGCGCATATTGCCACGTTCGGGTATGTAGGGTTTTGTGTCCATGACGGCACCCGTCTGTCCGTTGAACACGCTGATATATTCCGGACCGTCCAAAATGCGTCCCGTCTTGTTGTCGCTGCTGGAGTTAAGGAAGCTGCGGCGCATGTTGTGCCGCTCGGTGTTGGTCAGCGTGGCGGGCAGGGTCTTCTCTTTCTCAGCCCATTCGCGCTGGCGCTGGCGGGCGCGCTGCCGCTCCTGCCGCAGCTTTTGCTGATAGGCAGCAGGATCTGCCTTTATCGCATTGGCACCGTGACGCCAGTCGGCCTTGGCGTCGCCCACAGCCTGACCAAGCCCGTCAATGGTGCCGTCGGCCGTCTTGACCATCAGCTCTGCCCTGCCGTCGCCGTCGAAGTCATAGACCATAAACTGCGTGTAGTGGGCTCCGCTGCGTATGTTCGGCCCCAGGTCTATGCGCCACAGCAGTTGGCTGCCCACAGACTTGCCCCTCGCAGGCTGTCTGCTCATGTCGAGCTTGTAGCAGTCTATCAGCGTGTTGCCCGTAAAGCCTGCGAACATGTTGTCCTTGGCGTTCGACGGGTCCCACTTGAGAAAGATCTCATATTGTCCGTCGCCATCGACATCCCCTATGCTGGCGTCACTGGCTGTGTATGTGTATGGTATGCTGTCGAGGCCCACACCCGGCTGAGGCTTCTCGATGGCAAATGACAGATAGCCGTCGGGAGCATCGGCACACAGCACAAAGCTGCCGTCGGCAGCTCCGCCTCTCACCTCGTAGGTGGCAGTGGTGCTGAGAGGCTGCTTATCGACATAGAATGTGCCACCTTGCGTCAGGGGCTGAGGTGTCAGCAGCTCACCGTTGCGATAGACGCTGAATGGCTGCCCGTCGGCATCTGCCGCAAGCATACGCCAACTGACAATCACGCTCTGGCCGCTGCGCACGGCCACCACGCCACGCCCCAGCGTCTCGCGCTTCATGTCGGACATGCGATAGCGCGGCTGGGCAATAGTCTCTACCGACGACACCAACAGCAGGACAGACGGCAGCAATGCCACTGCTGACAACATGCTAAGGAAATTCTTCATAGCTCCGACTGGTTTTATGGTTCTGGCAGCAAAGGTATATATTTTATCTCATACGATGAAAGAAATAAGTAAAAAAACATGTCTGACAAATTGTCATACCATGCTGCAAAGGCATACGCTTTGCGTCTGTGCAGTTGGTTGACCATCAATGAGCCAATGAACATTAACTAAAATAAAAAAGATATGACATTAGACAAGTTTACCATCAAGGCCCAAGAGGCCGTGCAGGCCGCTGTGCAGGAGGCCGGACGGCGTGGCCAGCAGGCCATAGAGCCTGTTCACCTGCTGAAGGGTGTCATTGACAAGGCGCAGGACATCCTGAGCTTTGTCGGCCAGAAGCAGGGTGCCAACGTCAGGCAACTGACGCTGCTGGTAGAGCAGGAGCTGCAGCACCTGCCGCGTGTGCAGGGTGGGGGGGAGCCCTACCTCTCGGCTGATGCCAGCCGGGTGCTTCAGGCGGCTCAGGATCTGTCGCAGCGCCAGGGCGACGAGTTTGTCTCCGTCGAGCCGTTGCTGCAGGCGCTGCTACAGGTCAGCAGCACCGCTTCACGCATGATGAAAGACGCCGGCTTCACCGAGCGCGACCTGGCCGTGGCCATACAAGAGCTGAGGCAGGGACGCAAGGTGCAGAGCCAGTCGGCCGAGGACAACTATCAGAGCTTGGAGAAATATGCCAAGAACCTGGTGGAACTGGCCCGGCAGGGGAAGCTCGACCCCGTGATAGGACGCGACGAGGAGATACGCCGCGTGTTGCAGATACTGAGCCGACGCACGAAGAACAATCCCATACTGATAGGCGAGCCGGGCACAGGCAAGACGGCCATCGTCGAGGGGCTGGCCGAGCGTATCGTGCGGGGCGACGTGCCGGAGAACCTCAGGCAGAAGCAACTCTACTCGCTGGATATGGGTGCACTGGTGGCAGGAGCCAAATACAAAGGAGAGTTTGAAGAGCGGCTGAAGAGCGTCATCAAGGAAGTGACCGGTGCCGAGGGCCGCATCATTCTCTTCATCGACGAGATACACACGCTGGTCGGGGCCGGTGGAGGCGAAGGTGCTATGGATGCGGCCAACATACTGAAGCCCGCACTGGCCCGTGGCGAACTGCGAGCCATAGGTGCCACGACGCTGGCCGAGTATCAGAAATACTTCGAGAAGGACAAGGCTCTGGAGCGGCGCTTCCAGCAGGTCATGGTGCAAGAGCCCGACGAGCTGTCGGCCATCAGCATACTGCGCGGACTGAAGGAGCGCTACGAGAACCACCACCACGTCCGCATACAGGACGATGCCTGCATAGCAGCAGTCAAACTGTCGGAGCGATACATCAGCGACCGCTTCCTGCCTGACAAGGCCATAGACCTGATGGACGAGGCGGCAGCCAAGCTGCGCATGGAGCGCGACTCGGTGCCCGAAGAGCTGGACGACCTGCAACGGCAGCTCAAGCAGCTTGAGATAGAGCGTGAGGCCATCAAGCGCGAGAACGACAGTGAAAAGCTGGCTGGACTGGATCACGACATTGCCGAGCTGAAAGAGAAGGAACATGCCTTCCGCGCCAAGTGGGAGGCCGAGAAACAGCATGCCGACCGCATACAGCAGCTGAAACAGCAGATGGAGCAGTTGCGCTTCGAGGCCGAGCGGGCCGAACGCGAAGGCAACTATGGTCGTGTGGCCGAGATACGCTACGGGCAGCTGCAGCAGATTGAGCAAGAGATAAAGACACTGCGTGAGCAGGCCGGCACCGAACGTCTGCTGCGCGAAGAGGTGACCGAAGACGACATTGCCGAGGTGGTGAGCCGCTGGACAGGCATACCCGTCACACGTATGCTGCAGAGCGAGCGTGACAAGCTACTGAACCTGGAACAAGAGCTTCACCGACGCGTCATCGGACAGCAGGAAGCCATCACAGCCGTGAGCGATGCCGTGCGCAGGTCGCGAGCCGGCCTGCAGGACCCGAAACGACCCATTGCCTCTTTCATCTTCCTTGGCACCACGGGTGTGGGCAAGACCGAACTGGCAAAGGCCCTGGCAGAGCAACTCTTCGACAACGAACAGATGATGACCCGAATAGATATGTCGGAGTATCAGGAGAAGTTCAGCGTCACACGCCTCATCGGTGCACCTCCGGGCTATGTGGGCTACGACGAAGGCGGACAGCTGACCGAGGCCGTCAGGCGCAAGCCGTATTCGGTGGTCTTGTTTGATGAGATTGAGAAAGCCCACCCCGACGTGTTCAATACATTGCTGCAGGTGCTCGACGACGGTCGGCTGACCGACTCAAAGGGACGGGTGGTCAATTTCAAGAACACCATAATCATCATGACCAGCAACGCCACCGAGGAGCAGCTGCGGAGGCTGATGCGTCCTGAGTTTATCAACCGTATCGACGAGATCATCACCTTCCACGGCCTCTCTGAGCAGCAGATTGCCGACGTGGTACGTCTGCAGTTGCAACGCGTGGAGCAGATGGCACAGCAACAGGACGTCAGCCTGAGCTTCACGGAGCAGGCCGTAGCCTACCTGGCTCACGAGGGCTACGATCCGCAGTACGGTGCACGACCTGTGAAGCGCGCCATACAGCACCTGGTGCTCAACGAACTGTCGCGCCGACTGCTGTCTGGTCAGGTCAACCGCGACAAGCCTGTCATTGTCGATGAGTTTGGCGACGGACTGGTGTTCCGCAACTAAGACTTGGCTGTCGTGAACTCAGACCATGAGTCGATTTCTGTGCTCTCGCTTTTAATTTCACATTAAAGTTTTAATACAGCTTTTCCACTACTCCAGAACCGCGTGTTTTCTGTCAACCGTTCGTTGGTAGCAAAACATGTGGTTCTGGAAGTGTTTTTGTAATATGCGAGTAAAATGCGAACTGCATAGTTGTTCTTTTGTACAGGAAAAGAGTCGCCCATCCAAAAAAGGCTATCCCCAATTATATGTCAAGCTAAATGCGATCCCAATGACGAGTTGATACAAAAAAATCGCAATTGCTTTGGCAGTTTCGATTATTCGTCGTACCTTTGCGCCGTCGTATCAGCCTCAGCGAAGGCTGATAGCGACAAGACATAATAGCTCAATTCCAACTCGAACTGCGACCTCGAAAGGGATTTCAAGAGCAATTATAACATCGTTGAAGTATGCACCATTGTGTGCAGGCTTCTACGTATGATGTTATAGGTTGTCGCAGACCTGAGTTGGAGTACGGAAGGGTCTGCGCACATTGCGTTTTTATAGACGTGTCAGTTAGTACAGGCCTTCTCCGTTGTCAGGAACCATTTTTTCGTATTAACCAACTTTTATAAAAACATTATGCTAAAACATCTATTAACAAAATCTTCGCTGCTGCTATGTGCTCTTGTAGCAGGAAGCGCAAGTGCGTGGGCAGACGATGAACTCTATTACACGCTCGATGGAACTATAACCGGTGGGACTAATGCATATGCCGACGCGAGTTCAATAACTCAAAATGATATTGAATGGAGCGTGAAGGGCAACACAACCACAAGTCCATGGCGCATTGGAGGCAAAAATCTGAAGGAAACGGACAGAGACGTATATAACAAGACTCCAATGACCAACGCGACAACAAAAATAGAATTGGAAATTGGGGATAAAACCATTACTGCTAATTCAATAAAGCTCATTGTCTCAGATAAGGCGGATTTTAGTTCAACGATTTACACAGAAACAATTAGCTCTGTTGAAGTTAATAAAACCTATACTTTCACCCCAACAGCACCATCAACAGAGTGGGCTACAGACTTATACTATAAGCTCGTGTTTAATGTCACCGCAGGTAGCTCAAACCAATACATTCAACTCAAGTCGCTGAAGTTTTATAAGAGAGCGGTAGTCAAGTATGCTTTCAGCTTCGCCAGCAGTCCCGCAGCTGGTGGCAACATTGAGGCACTGGACAACAATGCAAATGATGTGACATCGGGCACCACATTCGCCGAGGGCACGGAGCTTTACGCCTCTGCTTCCGCCAACGAGGGCTATTCTTTCGCAGGCTGGACAGCAACAGGCATTACGCTGAGCGACAGCGAGAGCACAGACTTAGACATTGAGATGCCCGCCAACGACGTGACGCTGACTGCCAACTTCACCATCAACTCATACGCACTGAACATCACCTCTGCCAACGGAACTGTCGCCGCTACGGTGGATGGCGAAGCGTGGACACCAGGAACTGCCATCAACTACGGTGCAACTGTTCAGCTTACAGCCACAGCAGACGTTGACTATCGCTTCTCTGGTTGGGAAAGTGACGATGTTAATATAGACGCTGCCAGCAATGCGACATTCTCTTTCATCATGCCCGCCAAGGCCGTAAACATCACGGCAATATATGCCGACGCTACCGTACCATTCGACGTTACCATACTAAATGTGACGGGCGGCACCATTACTGCCGACAAGAGCAATGCTAAAGCCGGCGAGACTGTGACCATCAGCTACGACCTGTCGGACGGATATGTTTTCGGCTCGTGGGTCGTTGAAGACGAATATGAGAACACCATCGATGTAAACTATGACGAGCAAAACGACAATTACACATTCGCCATGCCTGCCGCAGCAGTGGTAGTGAGTGCCACATATCAGAAGATACACAAGGTGATGTATTATGTGGCTGAGGCGGAAAACATTGTCGAGCGCATTGACGGAGCATCGCTCAACCTTGACACGCCTGACGATATCAACGGTATGCAGTTTGCAGGCTGGAGCAAGAGTAACGACATGAGCACCAAACCCGCCTTTGTTGACAACAGCACCGCCGTCAATGACGATATGATACTTTACGCTGTCTTCGCTGCACAGGTTCAGAATGTATATAGTAAGGTGATAAGCGGAGACGTGGAGAGCGGACAGTACCTGATTGTTTATGAAGGAGATAACAGGGCGGAGGCTTTTGACGGAAGCCGGGATGAATTAGATGCTACAAATAATGGTACAATTGTTACTCTATCCGACAATCAGATTGAGGCTAATGCAACAACCGATAGCTATGCTTTCACATATAACGCGGAAGCAAACTCGTTGATGAGCGCCTCAGGAAAGTATATTGGTGTCACTTCATACAACAATGGACTAAACGAAGGAGATAACATTATCGGAAACACCATCACTGTCACCAACGGTGTGGCTTCTGTTGTCTGTTCAACCTCTGGTGGAGATATGTCATTGAAGTTTAATGACGCTTCCAATCAACAGCGTTTCCGCTATTACAAGAGCGGCCAAAAAGACATAGCTATCTACAAGCGTACAGCCATCTGCAGCGCTTACTCGCTTGGTCTGCCCGAGACTGTCAGCATCACAGACGCTCAGTATGCCACATTCAGCTCCACTCAGCCGGCAGATTTCTCTTCAACCGGCATAACGGTCTATACTGCCGCGGTTGACGGCTCGGTGGTCAGACTGAATGAAGTGACCGACGGCATAGTGCCTGCCAACACCGGTGTGATACTCTTCAGTGAAGAGATTCAAAACGAAGTGGCTGTGCCTGTGTCCGGCTGCGACAAGACTCTCAGTGGTAACAGCCTGCTCGTCAGCGACGGCACCACTGCCACAGGCGATGGCATATATGTCCTGGCCAATAAGACAAACGGTGTGGGCTTCTATCCCTGGACTAGCGGCAGCTCGCTGTCAAAAGGACGAGTCTATCTACGCATAGCCGGTGAGGCACGTCAGTTCATTGGTTTCTTCAGCGAGCTGACAGGCATTGACAACCTGCGGCACACGACACCGGCCAGCGAAAGCTGCTACAACCTCAACGGACAACGTGTTCTAGCTCCTGGCAAGGGCCTGTACATCATGCGCTCAGCCGAAGGACGCTTGCAAGGCAAGAACGGACGGAAGTACATCGTGAAATAACTGCCTAGCCAGACCACTCGCTAATTCGTAACAAAACAGTGTTCAACAAGAATAAACAGAAAAAACATGAAAAAGACATATATTTCACCCGACACCGCCACAGTGAGCGTGGAGTCGATAATTATGAACAGTGCATCGACGCTCGGCATCTATAGCGAAGGCATCGACAACGAGAGCGAACTGCTTGGCCGTGGACACAGCCGCAACCGGTGGGACGACGAAGAAGAGTATTAATGACACGGCACTGAGTATATACACAATGATATGCTGACTCAAGTGCAAATAAAATTATGTTAACAGATGTGGCGGCCTTGCTGCGACAGCCCGACTGCCACGAGATTTTTGTTTCAATCAGAAGCCACTGCCTGTGAAGGTAGCGGCTTCTTTTCTGGCCTGAATGGTCGTCAACTTCATTGTTGCTGATAATCATAAATTCTTTTTAATTCGTGCTATTCACTACGTTTTTCACACAATATGACACATATTTCATGCGCTTTCAAGACATCCGTCAGTGAAAGCAAGCTCCCCTGTATGTCAGAGATGAGCATACAGGGGAGCTTGCTTTGTTATATGTCAGATGGCGGCAGTGGCTTGCTTCAGCCATCGTTGCTCGTCAGGGGCAAGCAGTGGCAGAAGCTTGTCGCACACCATGCGGTGGTAGTCATTGAGCCACTGCACCTCCTCGTCTGTCAGCAGCGAGCGCTCTATGGGACGCGTGTCTATTGGACAGAGCGTGAGGGGCTCGAAACAGAGGAAGCGTCCCATCTCCGTCTCGCCCCACTGACGTATGAGCAGCGTGTTCTCGGTACGTGCGCCGAAACGTCCTGCCAGATATATGCCAGGTTCGTCGGTAAGGGTCATGCCGGCACGCAGCGGCTGCGGATGCCACTCCATGCGCACCTGGTGACGTCCTTCGTGCACGCTGAGGTAGCTGCCCACGCCGTGGCCGGTGCCGTGGAGGAAGTTCAGTCCCTGTCGCCAAAGCGGTTCGCGCGCTATGGCATCCAGCTGCGTGCCCGACGCACCGTCGGGGAAGACAACATTCTGCAGTCGCAGATGGCCCTTCAGCACGAGAGTATATATGCGTCGTTCCTCTTCTGTGGTGGGTCCGAGGCTGATGGTCCGTGTGACATCGGTGGTGCCGTCCTGATACTGTGCGCCACTGTCAAGCAGCAGCAGCGAGCGCGTGCGCAGCGGTGTGTCGGTAGAAGGTGTAGCCTCATAGTGTACCACGGCTCCGTGGGGGCCATATCCGGCTATGGTGTCGAAACTCAGTCCGCGGTAGAGGTCCTGCTCTGCGCGCAACATGGTCAGCTTCTCATCGACGGCCATCTCCGTCAGAGGCTCTCCGGCAGCATGTCGTGGCAGGCTCTCTGTCAGCCTTATTACATCGTCGCCACGAAGGACGGCAGCCTTTGTCTGCCGTTCCAGCCAGATAAGGAAACGCACCAAGGCGACTCCATCGCGCAGCATGGCATTATGATAGCCTTGCTGTTCGACGCTGTTTTTCACCGTCTTCATCTGCGCTACGGGCGATGTTCCGCTGACAATGTTCACGCGGCTGCCGTCCGGACGCTTCTGCATGGCCAGCTGCCACAGACTGTAGCTCACCTCGCCAGGGTCAAGCAATATGTTATACTCACCATAGCGATTGAATGCCTGATTGATGTCGGCGTATGGAGCGACATCGACACCAGCCTCGCTCAGGTGGCTGCGCACATCGTCTGTCAGTTTGCCCGGCTCGACATACAGTGTGGCCCGCCGACTCTCAATCAACAGATAGGCCACGAAGACGGGAGTGCAGTGTACGTCGTTGCCTCTGAGGTTGAGCGTCCAGGCTATGTCGTCGAGGGCCGAGACCAGCATACCGTCTGCATGCTGATCGCGCAAAGCCTGTCTGACACGACGCAGCTTGTCGGCCACAGACTCGCCGGCACACTGCATGGGCTGTATGCTGACCGGCGACGGGGGCAGGGTGGGGCGGTCGTCCCACACGCGGTCCAGCAGGTCGATGTTGGTGCGCAGGGTGATGCCACCCTGCAGCCGCAGCTCGTCGATTAATTGCTTTCCCTGTTCCGCCGTCAGGCACAGTCCGCTTATGCCAACCTCGCGGCGGGTGTCACAGGCCAGCTCGCTGCCCAACCACTCTGCCACCGTGGGCGTACCGGCTATCTTCAGCTTCATCAGGCGGAACTCGCTGCCCTTCAGTTGCCGTTCGGCCGCAAGAAAATAGCGTGAGTCTGTCCACAAGGCTGCGCTGTGCATTGTGATGACAGCAGTACCGGCAGAACCGTCGAAACCCGACACCCACTCGCGACCGCGCCAGCGGTCGGGAGTATATTCGCTGTTGTGAGGGTCAGACGATGTCACTATGTAGGCCGAAAGACCCTCGCGGCTCATCTCTTCGCGCAAGCGCTGCAGTCGATGTGCTATATCCATTAAGAATTAAACATTAAAAATTAAAAATTAAACATTAAAGATTAAGGATTAAGAATATTGAATTAAGAGTTATTGGCTACGCCAATTATTGGTTAAGAATTATTACAACGACTGTTAACTCTAAATTCTTAATCGCAGCAGAGCGAGAAGGCTCGCTACGCGCTTCGCTTGACGAAGATTCGCTACGCGCTTCGCTTGTCGAAGATTCGCTACGCGCTTCGCTTGACGAAGAACTCTATATTCAAAACTCATAATTCTGAATTGTACGAACGTGGCAAGGCCAAACCCGTAGAATACCTTGTTGTAGCAGGTGCTTTTACCGGTTTGGCCAGGCTTTCTCTTAGATGTGAGACCTATTGATTATGCCTCCCCCTGTCCGCCAACGTTGAACGGCGCGATGGTGCGCGGACCGGCAGGCTGCTGATTTGGAATCTTTATCGTGCCGTAGGCCTGCTCATAGCGCATGATATTCTCCTGCAGTGCGCCGAGCAGACGTTTGGCGTGCTCCGGAGCCAGTATGACGCGGCTCTTGACCTGCGCCTTGGGCAGTCCGGGCAGCACGCGGGCGAAGTCGAGCACGAAGTCGCTGCTGCTGTGTGTAATCACTGCCAGGTTAGCATACTGTCCCTGTCCTATCTCCTGTGAAAGTTCTATCTGCAGGCCCTGCCCCTGCTGGTTCTTGTTGTCTGCCATGATGGATAAAATGTTAGGTTATTGAATTAAATTATGGTTTGCAATAATACGAAATGATAACAGCAAAAATCAGGCCAAACAAGGCAACTGCCATTCTTCTGACACAATTGGCCGCCACAATGACCGCTAAATGGCGGATAGGATGAAAAGTATTGTCGGGCTGTCAAAATAGTACGCTTTTTATTTGGCGTTTTGAAACAGATTGTATAACTTTGCACTACAAATTCAGAAGACACTATCTACAACCCTAAAACAAGCTATTACTATGAATGTTACCCAAATTATGCAAGACCTGGAGCGCAAGCATCCAGGCGAGTCAGAGTATCTGCAGGCCGTGCGCGAGGTGTTGCTCTCGGTGGAGGAAGTCTATAACCAGCACCCCGAGTTTGAGCGTGCCAAGATTATCGAGCGTATCGTGGAGCCCGAACGCATCATAACCTTCCGCGTGCCCTGGGTGGACGACAAGGGCGAGGTGCATGTCAACATAGGCTATCGCGTGCAGTTCAACAGCGCCATAGGCCCGTACAAGGGCGGGCTGCGCTTCCATCCGTCGGTCAATCTGAGCATACTGAAGTTTCTGGGCTTTGAGCAGACCTTCAAGAACTCGCTGACCACACTGCCTATGGGTGGCGGCAAGGGCGGAGCCGACTTCTCTATACGCGGCCGTTCCGACGCGGAAGTGATGCGCTTCTGCCAGGCGTTTATGACCGAGCTGTATCGTCACATAGGCCCAGACGAGGACGTGCCCGCCGGCGACATTGGCGTGGGCGGACGCGAGATAGGCTACCTGTTCGGCATGTACAAGAAGCTGAAGCATGAGTGGAGCGGTGTGCTCACAGGCAAGGGACTGGAGTATGGCGGGTCGCGCATACGCCCCGAGGCCACGGGCTACGGCGCGCTCTACTTCGTCAATCAGATGCTGCAGACCCACGGCCACGACATCAAGGGCAAGAGCGTAGCTTTGTCGGGCTTCGGCAACGTGGCCTGGGGTGCCGCCAAGAAAGCCACTCAGCTGGGGGCAAAGGTCATCACCATCAGCGGCCCCGACGGCTATATCTATGACCCGGCAGGACTGGACGACGAGAAGATTGACTACCTCTTGGAGCTGCGCGCCTCGGGCAACGATGTGTGTCAGCCATACGCCGACGAATTTGACGGGGCCGAGTTCTTCCCCGGTCGCAAGCCTTGGGAGCGACAGGCCGACATCTACCTGCCGTGCGCCACACAGAACGAGCTGAACGGCGAGGATGCCGAGAGCATACTGGCTTTCCATCCTGTCTGCGTGGCCGAAGTGTCGAACATGGGTTGCACGGCCGAGGCCGTTGACAAATTCATTGCTGCACGTCAGCTTTTTGCCCCAGGCAAGGCCGTGAATGCCGGAGGCGTAGCCACCAGCGGACTGGAGATGACACAGAACGCAATGCGACTGCAGTGGAGCGACGAGGAAGTGGACCAGAAACTGCACCAGATAATGCACTCCATACACGAACAGTGTGTGAAATACGGCCGACAGAAGGACGGCTACATCGACTATGTTAAGGGTGCCAACATCGCCGGCTTCATGAAGGTGGCCAACGCCATGATGGCTCAAGGGATAGTCTGAGCCATCGGACAATAAATAACAATGACAGAACAAAGAAATCTCACACAAATGTCAATCAACAAGGATTGCATTTGTGTGAGATTTCTTTTGCCCGCAAATACAGGGCAAGATTTTTACTCGGCAGCTGTCTGCTCTGCGGCCTGCGCCTCGGCGGCCTTGGCAGCTTCGGCCTCAGCCTTTGCGGCAGCCTCGGCAGCCTTCTTCTCGGCCACCTTCTTGGCTTGCTCGGCGTTGATCTGCTTCTCCTGCTCCAGCTCCTTGGCGGCAGCCTCGCGCTTGGCCTTGGCCTCGGCCTCACGCACCTTGTTCAGGCCGTTCTGCTTGTCAGCTTTCCAGGCGTCGAACTTCTTCTGGCAGGTGGCCTCGTCGAAGGCTCCCTTCTTAACGCCACCCTGCAGGTGCTTCATCAGATAGACACCCTCACGCGACAGAATGTTGCGAACGGTGTCAGTGGGCTGTGCACCCACATTAACCCAATAAAGGGCGCGCTCGAAATTCAGGTCCACGGTAGCGGGATTGGTGTTGGGATTGTAGGTACCAATCTTCTCAGTGAAGCGACCATCACGTGGTGCACGAGCGTCGGCGATAACAATGCTGTAGAAAGCGTAGCCCTTGCGGCCGCCGCGCTGCAGTCTGATTTTTGTTGCCATGTGTAAGTTTTGATTTTGATTAATGATTAATGAATTTCGGTGCCATTATCTCGTAATGGCGGCGCAAAGGTACTGTTTTTTTTGTAATAACGAAATTTTCTTGTGTCTTTTTTGCCTGATAAAGGATTATTTCTTACTTTTGCGCAGATAAAAAACTGAAGATAACAGCAAATGCTAAAAAAAGACAGGTTGTCGATACTGTTGCCAAGCTACAACAACGTGTGCTACGACTTGGTTGAGGCGTTGTCGCGTCAGGCAGAAGCGCTGTCGGCACAGGGACTGTGCTACGAGATTCTGGTGGCCGACGACGGTTCGGACGACATGGCCACGCTGAGGCAAAACGAGCGGATTGTCTCTCTGCCACATACCAGGCTGCTGAAACATTCGCCCAACGTGGGCCGGGCCGCCATACGCAACTACCTATGGAGACAGAGCCAGTATGCCTGGCTGCTGTTCATCGACAGCGATGTGGCAGTATGCAGGACAGATTTCCTGGAAAAATATCTGACCAGCCAGGGTGACGGGGTGGTCTATGGCGGCATCTGCATGGACATGGCCGACGGCAGCGACAAGCACAACCTGCGCTTCATGTACGAAAGCGCTGCCGAACCGAAGCACACATACGAAAGACGACGCAAGGAACCGTATAGTCATTTCCACACGGCCAATTTCTTGGTGGCGCGCCCAGTCATGCAGGCGAACCCCTTTGACGAGCGCTTCCGCACCTATGGTTATGAGGATGTGCTGCTGGGCTGCGTGCTGGAACGAATGCATGTCAGCATTGAACACATCGACAATCCCGTCAGCCTCCTTAGCTTTGAGGATAACCTGCATTTTGTAGAGAAAACGGAAGAGAGCCTGCGCACGCTGTGGCAATTTCGCGATGAACTTATCGGCTACAATGCCCTGCTCGACACTTGGCTTAGGATTATGCCGAGTATGGGGCCTCTGTGCAAGACGCTGTTTCGCATGTTCGGCCCGCACATACGGCGTAACTTGGCGGGAAAGAGGCCGTGTCTCACATTATTTAATATATACAGGCTGGGGTACATGGCCGAGATAAGTCAGTAAACGGGCATTGTACAGGCCGAGGCAGACAAGAAGCGATACAGGCCGACAGCCGGCCTTTCAGCAAAACAGACACAACATCGTTAAACCGACAATAAAACAGAAGAACCATGAAAAGATTTGCATTCAAGATGCGCCTCAAGCCGGGGTGCGAGAAGGAGTATGAGAAACGCCATGCCGCTATCTGGCCCGAGCTGGTCCAGATGATAAAAGAGCAGGGTGTGGGAAACTACAGCATCTTTTGGGACAAAGACACAAATCTGCTGTTTGCCTACCAGGAATGTTCTAAGGAGGGCAACTCGCAAGACACGGAAAACGTTGATCCCGTTACGCAAAAGTGGTGGGACATGATGGCCGACATCATGGACGTGAATCCCGACAACTCGCCCGTCAGCATACCGCTGCAGGAGGTATTCCACCTGGACTGACCCCCGACGGAGGCGGTTGCTGTCAGATCAGTGTGGCGCACATGCGGCTATCATGTCATAGTGACGGTACAATAGAGGCCCCGCCCAGGTACAAAACAGGCTCCACACAGGTACAAAACAGGCTCCGTCAGAGTTTTCGGCTACAGGCGAAAAGCTTTTCGCCTGTAGCCGAAAGACCTTTTGCCTGTAGCCGAAAGACCTTTTGCCTGTAGGCAAAAACCCTTAGCACATTTTTTGTTGATATAATAGGACTGCCCCCGGCCAGCTCTCGCGCATATCTGTCGAGAGGCAACCGGGAGCACTTCTATTTATTAATTGGCATGTTATTAATCCTCACGCTGCGGAATGCGTTTGAGTATCAGCAGCAGATGACGCCATACCATGTCAACTGTTGGAATGAGCAGTTTCTCGTCTGGCGTATGTACGCCACGCAGGGTTGGACCGAAGCTTACCATGTCCATCTGTGGATAGCGTTCGGAGAAGAGCCCACACTCCAGTCCGGCATGAATGCCTCGCACGATGGGCGCGTGGCCGAACAGCTCGGTATAGGTATCTACCACCAGCTGTGTCAGCTTGCTCTGAGGCCGCATTTTCCATGCGGGATAGCCGTCGCCGGTAACGACATCAGCGCCGGCCAGCTCGTAAGCAGCCCGCACCGTGGCACAGATATTGTCAAGATTGCTCATCACGTTGCTGCGCTGCGACGAGACAACAACCGCCTTGTCCCGCCCCGTGTCCACACTGGCCACATTGCTCGATGTCTCGACCATGCCGCCGAGAGCCTCATCCTGGCAGATGGCAAAGACACCGTTGTCAACGGCCTGAAGAGACCATATCATGCGGCGTGCCACGCTGGGGTCGATGATGGGGTGGGGGACTGTCGTCTCCATTGACCACGACATGCAGGGGTCGCTCACATGGAACTCGTCTTCCACCTGCGTCTGGAAAATGTTCCAGTCGGCCTTGATTTGCTCTTTGATGTCGTCGGCTACGCTTATTACGAAACGTCCGTCGCGAGGAATGGCGTTGTGCATCTTGCCCGACTGCAGCAAGCAGAGCTGCACCTTGGCACCATAGCGGCTCATTTCCTGACAGAGGAAGCGACTGAGCACCTTGATGGCATTGGCACGCTTCTTCTCAATGTCGTCGCCGCTATGGCCTCCGAGCAGTCCCTTCAGCTGGGCCGCAATGAAGAAGCTACCCTTGGGGGCCTCCTGCGTCTGATAGTTGAAAGTGGCCGTGGTGTTGCGTCCGCCGGCACATGACACAAAAATCTGCCCCTCGTCCTCGCTGTCAAGGTTAATCAGATAGTCGCCTGTCATGAAACCTGCCTTCATGCCCATAGCACCCGAAAGACCTGTCTCCTCGTCGCGCGTGAAAACACATTCTATAGGGCCGTGCTCAATATCGTCGGCAGCCAATATTGCCAGTTCTAAGGCACAGCCTATACCATCGTCGGCCCCGAGCGTCGTGCCGTCGGCCGTGAGCCAGTCGCCTTCAATATGCGTGCGTATAGGGTCGGTATCAAAATTGAAGTCGATATCAACCAGCTTGTCGCACACCATGTCCATGTGACTCTGTAACACCACCTTGCGCCGCGACTCCATGCCGGGCGTGGCTGGCTTGGAGATAAGCACGTTGCCGGTCTCGTCAACCTTTGTGGTCAGACCGTGACGCTCGCCCCACTGACGAAGGTAGTCTATCATTTTCTCCTCGTGCTTCGACGGACGAGGAACGGCATTGATGGCCGCAAATTCTTCAAACACAGCACGCGGCTGCAATTCTTTCTTTTCCATTGGTATAAGATAATTAAGATGGGAATGTCTTTTGAGATAATTTTGATTTGAATTTCTTTGTTTTTTTCTTTTAATGTATTAACTTTGCACCCCGGTAGGCGTGTCATTCGCCTGCAAATATAGAAATAATATCTGAATTAGAAGCCAGTCAAGGCAAAGAATTAAGTTTTCTTTAGACGGAAGTAAACGAGCGATGCTGAAATCCCTGATTTTTTCCACATTAATTATAGCCGTTGCAATGTTGCTGCTGCTCGTCAGGGTGCTGCTGAAGCGCAATGGCACATTCCAGTCGCAGCATATCCATGACAGCCGGGCCATGCAGCAGCGTGGCATACATTGCGTGATAGACCAAGACAGGGAAGATAGGGCTTTAGCACAACGTCGAGAAAAGGCAACACGCAACTTTATGGTTAATAGATAATATAAATAATCAGTAAAACATATAAAACAACATGCATTCAATGAAGACAACGTTGACACTGCTGGCAGCGGCTCTGCTTGTCGGCAGCTGCAACAACTCGAGTCCAAAGATGGACGAAACGCCCGTAGCGGCAGAAAAGCAGACCGGGCTGAAAATAGCCTATGTGGAGATTGACTCCCTGATGACGCAGTATAAGTTTGCCAAAGACTTCACTGCCGTGCTGGAAAAAAAGAGCAACAACGCCCGCAACACGCTGACTCAGAAAGGCAACCAGTTGCAATCGGCCGCAAACAACTTCCAGCAAAAGCTGGAGAACAACGGATTCACAAGCCGTGAGCAAGCTGCCAACGCTCAGGCAGCACTACAGCGACAGCAACAGAACCTGCAGGAACTGCAGGCAAGACTCGGCGGCGAACTGGATGACATGACCGCCAAGTACAATAATGCACTGCGCGACAGCCTGAACAATTTTCTTGCTGACTACAACAAGGATAAAAACTACGATCTGATTCTTTCAAAAGCCGGCGACAACATTCTGAAGGCCAACCCGCAATATAACATCACCAAGGACGTAATCAACGGACTGAACAAACGCTATAAAGGCGGAGTCAAAGAGTAATACAAAATACCGCGGAACTGGTATTATGGTTAATAGAACCACATCTAAATAAAAAAGCGCAGGCACGGACAGTAATTCCGCACCTGCGCTTTTTTT
>JAILBT010000090.1 GCA_024680755.1 Prevotella sp.
GATTGAGGTAAAGAAGAGCGATGTGGTTGTTGGCGATGTGGTGAGGCTGGAGAATGGCGACGAGGTTCCGGCCGACGCCCGTCTGTTGCAGAGCGTCAGCCTGAAGGTTGACGAGAGCGCCTTTACTGGCGAGATGTTTGCCACAAAGTCGGAACAAAGTGTGGCTGGCGGTGCTGACAGCACAGATGAACAGACGGCTTATCCCCGCGACATGTTGCTCAGAGGGAGCACTGTCATAGAGGGTAGCGGTGTCTGCCAGGTGGTGGCTGTTGGCATGGACACCGAGGAAGGACGTGGTGCCCTTTTGCTGCGTGAAGAGCCGCAGGTGAAGACTCCGCTCGACAGCCAGCTTGACAGCCTCGGCATGTGGATAACACATGCCAGCTATCTTATTGCTACGCTGATAGTGGCAGGACGTATGCTCTATTATTTTTTCCTCGACGGCAACACTGCCAACAACACAGACCTGCTCGGCATAGTCTCGTTTGCGCTTGGCTCAGTGATGATAGCAGTGACGCTCGTCGTTGTGGCTGTACCCGAAGGTCTGCCCATGAGTGTCACTATCAGCCTGGCCCTGAGTATGCGGCGCATGCTGAAACAAAACAACCTGGTGCGTCGCCTTCACGCCTGTGAGACGATGGGTGCAGCCACCGTCATCTGCACAGACAAGACTGGCACACTGACACAAAACCGCCTGACCGTCATGCCCGACTCTGTCGAGGCGTATGTGCCTATAGACCAGCTGGCCCGTGCGATAGCCGTGAACAGCACGGCCGAGCTGAACATCGATGGCGGCCGGATGCAAAGCGTTGGCAATCCCACTGAGGGAGCACTGCTCAGATGGCTGCACGACGAATGTAACATCGACTATCAGCAACTGCGTGACAGCTTTGTCGTGACGGGCCAGGAGGCTTTCTCGTCAGAAACAAAACGTATGACCACTACGGCCCGCGAGCTGTCTGGCGGCTGTATTTATAAATATGTCAAAGGGGCGCCGGAAATCGTGCTCGACCTCTGTTCTGAGATAGCCGGCGGTCACAGCCGCGAGCAGATTTTGTCGCGTCTGGCCGAACTGCAGAGTCGTGGCTGTCGCACACTGGCCTTCGCCTCTTGCCAGCTCTCTGACGCTGGTGCCGACGGCCGTCTCGTCTTCATCGGCTTTGTAGGCATGGCCGACCCGGTGCGTCCCGACGTGGCGGCTGCCGTCGAAACGTGCCACCGCGCCGGAGTGAACGTTATCATGGTTACGGGCGATGTAGCCCTGACAGCCCGACAGATAGCCATCGATACTGGCATTATTCGCCCTGGCGAGCAAGCCCTGCTGATGACCGGCCAGCAGTTTGCAGCCACCTCCGACCAGCAACTTATTGCCGACGTGTTGCCAAAGCTGAAAGTGTTGTCGCGCGCACGCCCCACGGACAAGGCCCGACTGGTAGGACTGCTTCAGCAGATGGGGCAGGTGGTGGCCGTGACGGGCGACGGCACCAACGATGCACCCGCCCTGAAGCGGGCGCAGGTGGGCCTGTCGATGGGCGACGGCACCGCACGTGCTAAGGAGGCAAGCGACATAACTATACTTGACAACTCATTTGCCACCATCAACACAGCCATACTCTGGGGACGTTCACTCTATTTGAACATAAGGCGTTTCATCTTGTTTCAGACAACCATAAACGTCTGTGCGTGTCTGATAGTGCTGGTTGGTGCCTTTATGGGACTCGACTCGCCGCTCAACGTGACTCAGATGTTGTGGGTCAACCTCATTATGGACACCTTTGCCGCCATGGCGCTGTCGTCGTTACCCCCAGATACGACGGTGATGAACCAAAAGCCGCGCTCACCCCACAGTCAGATCATTGACCGTGGCATGGCGCGGCATATAGTGGGCGTTGGCCTACTGTTCTTTGTGTTTCTCTTCGGACTGTGGCAGCTGTTATGGCACTACGATGTTACGTCCGTCAGTCAGTTGACCGAGCCCGACACATGGCATGTGTATTTTTCGGGCTTACTGGATTTCCACAAGAGCAAGCAGCATCTCAGTACATACGAACTCGGTCTGTTCTTCTCTTTCTTTGTGATGATGCAGCTATGGAACATCTTCAATGCGCGTTATTTCCGCACAGGCCGCAGCCTGTCAGAAGATCTGCTTCATTGCTTTTGCCAGCCCACGGCGTTATCTCAGCGCTTCAGCACTGCCTTTGTGTCCATCGTAGCGGCCATTTTTGTCGGTCAGCTGCTCATTGTCAACTGCTTTGGTGCGTTGTTTGGCGTGTCGGCCCTCAGTGTCGGCGACTGGCTGTGGCTGCTGTTGCTTACCAGCCCCATTCTGATTGTGGCAGAAGTGGCTCGGATTACATCTTCTCGATGATCTTGCCACCCTCCTGCAGGGCTTGCATGTTCAGTGGGATTAGCTCGTGGTGGCGTTCAGGCAGTGTCTTCCTAAGTGCTTTCTCGACACCTTTGTCGCTTACCACGGGTGCCACCTTGAGCAGACCGCCGAGTACGATCATGTTGAATACCTTGCCGTTTTTCATCTCTGCTGCCTTATCCATGGCGTTGATGCGGTATATGGTAATATCCTTGCGTGTTGGCGGGTTCATTATGCCATAGCCATCGTATATCAGTATGCCACCGGGCTTTAGCTTCGGCTCAAACTTGTCGAGTGAGGGCTGATTCAACACGATGGCAATGTCGTAGCGGCTGAGTATTGGCGACGAAATGCGGTCGTCGCTCACTATGACGGTCACGTTGGCTGTGCCGCCGCGCTGCTCAGGGCCGTATGCAGGCATCCATGTCACCTCCTTGTCTTCCATCAGGCCCGAATAGGCCAGTATTTTTCCCATTGACAGCACTCCTTGGCCGCCAAACCCGCTAATGATGATTTCTTTCTTCATGGTTTTTATGTCAGTGTTTATTAATTCTTGTGTTTTCTTTTATGTATGTCTCATGCTTTGTGCTTCTGCTCCATCAGGCTTAGAAACGCTTTCGGCAGATATCGGACGATGTCGCTGGCTGTGAGGCTCTCTTCTCCCAGTTCGCGTGCTGCCATGTCGCCTGCCAGTCCGTGCAAATAGACACCCAGCACACATGCGTCGGCAGTGTTGTATCCGCGTGCAATGAGTGCGGTCAGTATTCCCGTCAGCACGTCGCCGCTGCCTGCAGTCGCCATGCCTGCATTGCCTGTGCTGTTGAACACCACATGTCCGTCGGGCAGGCATGTAGCGGTGTGATGTCCCTTGAGAATAACATATCCACTGAGTCTCTCGGCCAGCAGTTTGGCCTTTGTCAGGCGCTCATAGCTGTTGGTGCAGTGCCCCTCTATGCGGTCGAGTTCTTTAGGGTGTGGCGTAAGCACTACGCCATGTGGCAGCTGTTGAAGCCACGAGAGATGTGTGGACAGGATGTTGAGTGCATCTGCATCGACCACTATGGGTGCGGTAGAGCGGCGTATTTGTGCAATGGTTGCCACGGCTGTCTGTTCCTGTGTCCCTAAGCCTGGGCCAATGCCGATGGCGTTGTAGCCGTCGGTGCCGACGGCTTCGCAGAAGGCTGTCTCGTCGCGGTCGATTCGCAGGACGGCTTCGGGCACTGTTGTCTGCAGTATGCCTACGTTTTGTCGTGGCGTGACCACTGTCAGCTTTCCCACTCCTGCGCGCAGGCAGGCTTTGGCGGCCAACACAGCTGCTCCGGCCATGCCATAGCAGCCGGCCACGAGCATGGCGTGTCCCATGTCGCCCTTGTGAGCGAAGCGGTTGCGTGGGCGCAACATTTGTGCCATCTGCATGTTGTCTGTCAGGGTGTATTGTGCGTCTATCGAGTCTATGCCTTGCTGACTCAGATGTATGTCGAGCGTTCGCACGCGCCCCAGATATTCCTGGTTTTCGGCAAAGAGCATCGCCAGCTTAGGCTGTTGCAGCGTGAGGGTGAGTGTTGCGCGTATGATGTTGGGGCGCACGTTGTATGTATTGTCCTCGGTCATCAGTCCCGATGGCATATCGAGGCTAACCACTTGTGCTTCGCTTGCGTTGATGTATTTGACAAGCGTGGCGAAGCCTCCGGCCAGCGGTTTGTTGAGTCCCGAGCCAAAGAGCCCGTCCACCACCAGCATGTCAGCACCGAGCTGTGGCGGGTCAAACTCCTGCACTACTTCGTTGACGGTTCGTCCCCATTTTTCTCTAAGTCGTTTCAGGTTGGTATGGCAGTCGGCCGAGAGTTTGCCGTTGACGTTGAATATGTAGGTCTGCACCTCATACTGCTTCTCCAGCAGCAGCCGTGCAACGGCCAGTGCATCGCCTCCGTTGTTGCCCGGCCCGGCGAACACAGTCACCGGGGTCTGCTGTCCCCACTGTTCCTCGATGGCAGCTGTCATGGCCCTGGCAGCGCGTTCCATCAGGTCGATGCTCTTTATAGGTTCGTTGTCTATGGTGTATTGGTCCAGATCGTGTATCTGGTTGCCCGTGAAGATTTTCATATCCGTGTGTTTGTGTTGACTGATAGCGTCTGCAAAGTTACGAAGAAACGTGGGAATTGCAAAAGAAATCTCTGGTTTTCTTTCGTTTGGTAGTCGCATGTGCGCATTTGGGCGAATAGGTCACTCTTTGTTAAATAGCGAAATATGTGCTGTCTGTTCTTGGCCATGTGGTCTTTTATGTATATCTTTGCGGACACAGGAGACACCATTATTGATCATTTGTACCATGCAACTACAACAACAACTGTTACGAAAGATGAGTCAGACGTGCAAGCAGTATGGTCTGATAGCCGACGGCGACCGGCTGCTTGTCGGTCTGTCGGGCGGTAAGGACTCTTTGGCGCTGCTTGACCTGCTTGTCCTGCGCAGCCACATATTAAAACCAAGCTTTAGTGTCGAGGCGGCCTATGTCCGGATGACAAATATCAGCTACGCTTCCGACGAAAGCTATCTTCTCAGCTTTGCCCGACAGCGTGGCGTGGTGTTGCATGTGGTTGAAACCAGCTTCGACCCCTCGACCGACCATCGGCACCAGCCTTGTTTCCTCTGTTCGTGGAATCGTCGTAAACAACTTTTTGCCTTGGCTCAGCGGCTTGGTTGCAACAAGCTGGCGCTGGGTCACCACCGCGACGATATCTTGCAGACGGCATTGATGAACCTGTGCTTCACCGGGCAGTTTTCGTCCATGCCTCCAATGCTCCGTATGAACAAGTTCGACCTCGCCATTGTCAGGCCCCTCTGTGAGATACGCGAGCGGCTTTTGGGCGAATATGCTGCCGAGCAGCAATTCCTACCGCAGAAGGTGCTATGTCCCTACGACGACGCCACGCGCCGTGCTGACATGAAACATATAGTGGAACAGTTGGAGGCAATGAATCCTGAGCTTGAATACTCTGTCTGGCACGCCTTGGAGCGTGTCAGACAACGACAGGACTAAGCTTCAGTGCCCCATGTCGTGCATGGTCGTCTCGCCTGTCTTTGTGCAGGCGAGCAACTCTTCCGCCACATTCATGACGTTGGCCGGCGGCTGCCCTGCACGCCACTCGCTGCGCATGTAGTCCATGAAAGGCTGTACATGCCGGAAGAAACGCCTGTAGCCCTCGCAAAGGTAGTTCAATCCCCTTTCGCCGTCGGCCGACACGTCAAAGCGGTTTTTAGGACACTCGCCATGACATGCAAACAGGAAGCTACATTTCTTGCAGCACGACGGCAGGGCCAGCTCCTTGCGTTGCCCGAACGAGTGTTGCGCTTCACCATAGAGCATGGCCACCAGCGGCCGCTCTCTCATGTTGCCCAGTCTGTAGTCGTGAAACACAAAGTGGTCGCAGCTATACACGTCGCCATTGGCCTCCATCACGGCAGCTTGTCCGCAGTGGACACTCAGCGCGCAGAGCCCAGGTTCCACGCCGCACCAGTTGGCCAGCGTCGCGTCGAACAGCTGAACAAAACGATGGCCAACGTCGTGTCTCACCCACAGGTCGAACAGGCTACACAGGAAGTTGCCCCACGCCGACGGCGTTATCGAGCTGGCCGTCATTTGGGCAGCGGTGTCGTCAGGGCTGGCCAGCGGCATGTCGATGTCCTGCCTGCGTTCCACTATGGGCGTAAACTGTATGTAGCGTGCGTCAACCGACTGTATGAAGCTGTAGAACTGCTCCGGCTGTGTCACGTTGCAGGCATTGATTGTGGCCATGACATTCCAGTCCACCCCATAGTGTTTCAGCCGGTCTATGGCTTTCATCACCTGCCGCCATGTGGCGCCTCCGCCGCGTGTGCGCCGGTAGGCGTCGTGCATGGCCTGTGTGCCGTCTATGCTTATGCCCACCAGCCAGTGATGGTCGCGCAGGAAACGACACCACTCGTCGTCTATCAGCGTGCCATTTGTCTGGATAAAATTGTCTATATGTCGCCCGGCTGCGTATCGTTGCTGTAGTTCTACGGCCCGGCGGTAGAACGACAGAGGGCGCAACATCGGCTCGCCGCCATGCCAGATGAAAAGCACTTGCCGGGCTGTCTGGCTGCTTATATACTGGCGTGTGAACTCTTCCACCAGCCCGATGCTCATCGTTTGCGTCTCCTCCTGCCTGTACAGGCCGGCCTTGTCAGCATAATAGCAGTAGTCGCAGTGCATGTTGCATTGCGGTCCGACAGGCTTCAACGTCACATATATCGGACGGGCAAAGGGGAAAGCAGTAGCGTTGTTCACCGTGCTCATGTTGCGAAACACATAGATATGTACTGTGTTTATTCTCCTGGCAGGGGCCAACACTCTGACGGCACATGTTGCTGTCGCATCTCAGCGTCCATCGCCTGCACCAGCTCCGGGTATTTGTCGGCCAGGTTGTTGCGCTCCTCGGGATCTTCTTCGAGGTTATACAGCTCTAACGGAGCATTAGGCTTGATGGCCACACACTTCCACGGTCCTCGGCGTGCTGCTCGTTGCTTGCCGGTGAACTCCCAGTAGAGCAGCCTGTTGTCGGTGTCGGCCTCCTGACCATAGAAGAGTGGAAGTATGTTCATGCCGCTGTAGCCGTTAGGCAGAGCCTCTTCGCTGCCGGTTAGTGCAGCCAGTGTGGGCATGATGTCGGGGAAGTAGATGGTGTTCTGCCGTCGTGCTGCGGGCACGCGTCCGGGCTGGTTGACAATGAGCGGCACGCGTATGCCGCCCTCATATAGCTGTCCCTTACGTCCGCGGAAGCCAGCGTTGCAGTTGAGTTGTTCGAGCGGAGCCTGTATGGCCGCCCCGTTATCGCTGGCAAAAATGACCAGCGTGTTCTGCCTCAGTTGCAGCCGGTCGAGTTCTGCCAGCAGGCGGCCTATGGCCTGGTCCATGTGTGTTATGAGTGCAGCATAGCGTTTGGTGTTCATGTCCCATTGTTGCTGGTCGTCATACCACGATGTGTCGTCAATGTTGTATGGCTCGTGCGGCGCGTCGTAGGCCAGGAAGAGAAAGAACGGTTGCTCCGCGTTGCGCCTGATAAAGCTGATGGCATCGTTGGTCGATAGGTCGGTGTTATGCAGCACATGCCGGTCATGTTCGTTCTCGCTGATGTTGACCAGTGTGTCGCCGTGGAAACGCCAGTAGGGGTAGTAGTAGGGGTCGTTGCTATATACCGTCGAGATGAGCCAGCCATAGAACTCGTCGAAGCCGCGGTGGTGTGGTGCGGCATTGGGGTCGTAGCCGTCAAGGTGCCACTTGTTGACCAGGCAGGTACGATATCCGACACTGCCCACAACCGTGGCCAGGGTGGTGTCTTGTGGCTGCAGGTTGGTGCGGCGCACGATGGTGGTGTCGCCGCGTGGCGAGATTTTCAGTCCTGTTATGCCGTTGGCGGTGCACATATTGTCGCGTATGCGTCCTTTGCCGCTGTGCATACCCGTCATCAGGGCGCAGCGTGACGGCGACGAGATACCACTGCCGGCATAGCACTGGTCGAAGCGCGTGCCCGTCTCTGCCAGCAGGTCGATGTTCGGTGTCTGAACATGTTTCGACCCATAGCACGACAGGTCGCCATAGCCCAAGTCGTCGGCCAGGATAAAGATGATGTTGGGCCTGTCGGGGGTGGCACCTTGTTTCTTGGCGTTAGACTGACCGGGTAGCAACGCCAGCGCACCAATAGCCAATGCATTGACCTTCAGCATATATTATGTGTGATTTGATTCTGTTGTCAGAGCTTCAGCAGTATGCTGGTGGCACCGATGGTAAAGAGCGTGCCATCGCCTATGATGCGGCGTTCACCTTTGTTCAACTCTTGATTATCGACAAAGGTGCCTGTGTTGCTGCCGGCATCGCGCAACACATATTTCAATTCGCCGCGCCCGTTGCGGCTGACGTTGACCACACAATGGGTCAGATCGACACTGGGGTCAACAGTCTCTATCGGTGTGTTGATGGGGTTGCCTTTCTGATAGCGGCCTATCACGTTGTCGCCCATGCGCAGGGGCAACACCTGCTTGTAGTGGAACACGTTTTCAATCACCACAATGCTGCCAAGGTCGTTCTCAGCCAACTGCTCGTCGGGCTTCTCTTCGCGCTGTATGGCCTTGAGTTTTGAAACACCGATGCGCACCCCAAACTGCCGGCCGCAGTCTGGACACTGAAATACCAGCTGTTGCCCGTCGGCATATTTACGCTCGTCAAAGACTATGTATCTGTCGCACTTTGGACAGCGAACCCTTTTCAAAATTATGCTTGAATTAAATAATATAATAAATTGTTTCTGTCCGATGTCCTGCTTTCGGCGTTGTGCTGTGTATCGTGGCCACCTTAACGTCCATTCTTCATTTCCATCACCCATGCCTCGGCAAAGACTGTGTCTTGCTGTCGCAGTTGTTTCAGGGCAGAGCGTGCCTCATCTTGCGACGAGTAGCTGCCGTATATCGCGCGCGTAACATTATTATATGTATAGACTTGTCCAGCGCTCATCCCCTGCCGGGCCAGTCGGCTCACCAGCTGGCCGGCTCCCTGCTTTGTCACATAGCTGGCAACCACGAGTGTCCATGTCTGTTTCTCGGCAACAGGCTCTACAGGCTGCTGCAATGGCTCTGCAACGGTCAGCTCCGCCTGTTTCGCCGGCGTGCTGTTTTCGCCTTCAGGCTGTTTTTCGGCCTCAGCCTCTGTTTCTGTTTCAGCTTCAGCGTCTGTCTCTGCTGCGTGTGTCTTGACCGGCTCTGCCACCATCGTACCCGCGTTGCCCATGTTGAACGGGAAGAAGCTGCTCTGCCTGAGGTGTTGCTGTGAGTCGCGTCGGCTGTTGGCCACGGGTGTCAGCATGAGAAAGAACACCACCACGGCAGCCATGGCAGCCACCGTGTTGCGTATCCACGATAGTGGTATGGTCAGCGTGTCGCGTCCGACAGATGGCTTAGGCTCGCCTGCGACTTTCTTCTCCGCGTCGTCAGTTTGTTTAACAGTGTCTGTGGCTACCATCGAGAAGGCGTCCAGCCCGTACAGCCACGGAGTCAGAATGCCGGCAGCACACGGCTCGAACATCAGCTGCCCCTCCTCGCCTATGGTGAGGATACCAATGCCCGACAGCTCTATCGCCCCATCGCTGTCGAGATGCTGGCGCAGCTCGGCCACCTCAGCTTCTATACGCTTCAGGGCATCAGGATAGCTGATGTCGTATGCCTCGACATACTGCTGAGCCAACAGAGAGTCGTTCATCGTCAGTTGGGGATTAAAGCCCACGGTGCGCTGGGGGGGAAGAAACAGTCCGTCCTCTTCGTCGTAGCGTGCCGGAGCGTAGTGGGTCATGAAACCGCCCAAACCGGGAACGATGACGCAGTCGTTCTCCATCATCAGTATCTCTATGTGCTTATCTAAGTGTATCACTGTGTGTTGCTGTGGTGTTCAATGATTGTCGTTCTATATTCTGTTGATTTCTGCCCTATGATATAGGGCCAAAATCAGTGCAAAGGTACGACTTTTTTTTTATACTGCAAAGTATTTGCTTCTTTTAATTATCGCATTTTCTCCTTGTTTGTGAATAGCGTTCAACACGGTGTTCATGCTTACAGTTCTGAAAACAAGTCAGCTATCTTGCAAATCAGATTGCAAGATAGCTGTGAAAAATAAAAAGTAATTTTTACGTTGTCCGAACTTCTAAATCTTATCCAGAGCCTGTGAGAGGTCCTCAAGTATGTCGTCGATATTCTCCGTGCCTATCGACAGTCGTATGGTTGATGGTGTGATGTGCTGTTCGGCCAGTTCCTCGGCCGAGAGCTGCGAGTGTGTGGTTGTTGCAGGGTGTATCACCAGACTCTTCACGTCGGCCACATTGGCCAGCAGCGAGAATATCTCGAGCGAGTCAATGAATTTCCATGCCTCGTTCTGTCCGCCGCGTATCTCGAATGTAAAGATGCTGCCGGCCCCGTTGGGGAACAGCTTCTTGTAGAGCGCATGGTCAGGATGGCTTTCCAGTGCAGGGTGGTTCACCTTTGCCACCTTGGGGTGAGCAGCCAGAAAGTGAACCACCTTCAGCGCGTTCTCCACATGACGTTCCACGCGCAGGCTCAGCGTCTCTACTCCCTGCAGCAGTATGAAGGCATTGAATGGCGAGATGGCTGCGCCGGTGTCGCGCAGTATGACGGCACGAATGCGTGTCACGAAGGCTGCCGCGCCCACCGCCTCGGCAAACACTATGCCATGATATGAGGGGTCGGGCTTGCCCAGGGTGGGGAACTTGTCGGCGTTGGCTTTCCAGTCGAACTTGCCGCCATCGACGATGACACCGCCAAGGCTTGTGCCGTGGCCGCCAAGGAACTTTGTGGCCGAGTGTACCACGATGTCGGCTCCATGCTCCAGCGGACGTATCAGGTATGGTGTGCCGAACGTGTTATCTACTATCAGCGGTATGTTATGGCGATGAGCCACCTGTGCGACGCCATCTATGTCGAGCACGTCGCTGTTGGGATTGCCGAAGGTCTCTGCTATCACGGCCTTGGTTTCGGGGCGTATGGCGGCTTCCAGTGCGGCCAGGTCGTTCACCTTGACAATGCTGTTGGTAACGCCCTGTGCGGCCAGGGTGTGGGTGATAAGGTTATAGGTGCCGCCATAGAGGTTGTCGGCTGCTACTATATGGTCGCCCGCGAGGGCTATGTTCTGCAGGGCATACGTGATGGCGGCGGCCCCCGATGCCACGGCCAGACCAGCTACGCCGCCTTCAAGCGCAGCCACGCGGTCTTCAAACACGGATTGAGTCGAGTTGGTCAGACGACCGTAGATGTTGCCGGCATCGCGCAGTCCGAAGCGGTCGGCAGCATGCTGCGAATTGTGAAATACATAGCTCGTGGTCTGGTAAATGGGCACGGCGCGCGCATCGGTAGCGGGGTCGGCCTGTTCCTGGCCTACATGCAGCTGCAGGGTCTCGAAGCGATAGTTTTTCTTGCTCATGGTTTGTTCCTTTCTTTAGTTTTTATGTTTATATCAGAATGAATGGTTTTCCGAGTGCAAAGGTAGAGCGTCTGGAAATATCCACCAAATTTCTTGCTCAATTCGGAATAAGCTCCTAAATTTGCAGCCTGAAAAGAATGTTTACCTGAAACACGCCTCTTTTCATCAGTCAAAAAGAAAAATATTCCGAACAAATGGCAGAAGTCCTCGACGAGACCGACATTCAGATACTACGCACATTGCAGAAGAACGCCAAGCTGACCACCAAAGAGCTTGCCGAAGCCGTGCATCTAACGCCGACACCGGTGTTTGAGCGCCAGAAGCGCCTTGAACGGCAAGGATACATAAAGAGATATGTGGCAATACTTGACCCTGACAAACTCAACCTGAGCCTGCAGGTTTACTGCAAAGTGAAACTGAAGCAAATCAACCACGAGATAGCCAGTGCCTTCACCCGCCGCATTATGCACATACCGGAGGTGACAGAGTGTTATAACACTTCGGGCAACTACGACTATCTGTTAAAAGTGCGCGTAGCCGACATGAAGCAATATCAGGAGTTTATCCTCAACAAACTGGGCGAGATAGAGAGTCTTGCCTCTGTGGAAAGCACATTTGTGATGAGCGAGGTGAAACAGAGCTACGGACTGCACCTATAGCAAGCATAAGATGACACCGTTGGTCTTTTTGTCGTTAAATGTTTGGCCGTTTAAGCAAAAACCACTACTTTTGCACACAAAACCTAAACATATATTATTAATACAACATCCCTAAACAAAAAGTTAACAATGACAGCAAAGCAAACCATCGAGGCCGGAAAGGCCATTCTTGGGATTGAGTTCGGTTCCACGCGTATCAAGGCCGTGCTCATAGACGAGCAGAACAAGCCCATAGCCCAAGGTTCGCATGAGTGGGAAAACCAGCTCGTTGATGGGCTGTGGACATACTCTACCGAGGCCATCTGGTACGGACTGCAGGACTGCTACGCCGACCTGCGCAAGAATGTATTGAAGGAGTTTGACACCGAGATAGAGATACTCGGCGGCATTGGCATCTCGGCCATGATGCATGGCTATATGGCCTTCAACGACAAGGAGCAGATACTGGTGCCTTTCCGCACATGGCGCAACACCAACACCGCCAAGGCAGCTGCAGAGCTGTCGAAACTCTTCAACTACAACATACCCCTGCGCTGGAGCATCAGCCATCTGTATGAGGCCATACTTGACAACGAGGAACATGTGAAGGACATCAAGTTCCAGACCACCCTGGCAGGATATATTCACTGGCAGCTGACCGGACAGAAGGTGCTGGGCGTAGGCGACGCTTCGGGCATGATACCCGTGGACCCGCAGACCAAGACGTATAATGCCGAGATGGTGCAGAAATTCAACGAGCTCATAGCCCCGCGTGGATTCTCGTGGCAACTGCTCGACATCTTCCCGCGTGTGCTTGTGGCAGGACAGAACGCCGGCTTCCTGACAGAGGCCGGAGCCAAGAAGCTCGACATCAGCGGCCACCTGAAGGCCGGCATACCTTTCTGCCCGCCCGAGGGCGATGCCGGAACAGGCATGGCTGCCACCAACGCCGTGAAGCAGCGCACCGGTAATGTGTCGGCAGGCACATCGTCATTCTCGATGATAGTGTTGGAGAAAGACCTCTCGAAGCCCTACGAGCCCATCGACATCGTGACCACGCCAGACGGCAGTCTCGTGGCAATGGTACACTGTAACAACTGCACATCAGACATCAACGCATGGGTGGGACTGTTCAAAGAGTATCAGCAGATGCTGGGCGTGCCGGTGGATATGAACGAGCTGTACGGTCGGCTCTTCAACAAGGCTCTTGAGGGCGATCCCGACTGCGGCGGACTGCTGTCGTACAACTATGTGAGCGGTGAGCCGGTGACTGGCCTGAGCGACGGACGCCCCATGGTGGTGCGCTCGGCCAACGACCGCTTCACGCTGGCCAATTTCATGCGCGCCCACCTCTATGGAGCCATTGCCGTGCTGAAGTTTGGCAACGACATACTGCTCAAGGAAGAGGGCGTCAAGGTGGATCGTATCACCGGCCACGGCGGCTATTTCAAGACACCCGGCGTGGGACAGCGCATGCTGGCCGCTGCACTCAACTCGCCCATCTCTGTCATGGAGACCGCCGGCGAGGGAGGAGCATGGGGCATAGCACTGCTCGCAGCATACGTGGTCAACAACCCGCTGAAGCAGAATCTGGCCGAATGGCTCGACGTGAACGTCTTTGCAGGCAACACCGGCTCTGAGATAGCACCGACGGCCGACGACGTTGACGGTTTCAACCGCTACATCGAGAACTACAAGGCTGGCCTGGCAATAGAGCATGCCGCAGTCAAGGCTAAGAAATGACCCGTCGGGCAAGGATATAGTTGCGTCACACTTTTTTACTCTGTGACACAGCCTGCAACCGGAAAAAGCCGCCAACCACACGGTTGACGGCTTTTTTCCGCTCATTCCTTTTGTCGTTTGAAGAAAATGCCTTATCTTTGCGGCCGCGCTGCATGAAAGGACACACCCAGCCGACATGTCAAGCGTCAACAGGCAGGATCGAATCTCGGCCAACAGAAGCAACAGCGCTACAGAAATAAAATAAAGATATGGGAATTTTCAGTTTTTTCAGCAAGAAGAAACAGCAGGAGACGCTCGACCGCGGCCTTGAGAAGACCAAGGGCAGCGTGCTGACCAAGCTGGCAAGGGCCGTGGCAGGAAAGTCGAAGGTTGACGACGACGTGCTTGACAACCTGGAGGAGGTGCTCATAACGAGCGATGTGGGCGTGGAGACCACGCTGAAGATAATCAGCCGCATAGAAGAGCGTGTGGCACGCGACAAGTATGTCAGCACCAAGGAGCTGAACACCATGTTGCGAGAAGAGATAGCCGCGCTGCTGACCGAGGCCGGGTCCACAAGCAGCGACGCAGCAGAATGGGACCTTCCTGCCGACCACAAGCCATACGTCATCCTGGTTGTGGGAGTGAACGGCGTGGGCAAGACCACCACTATAGGCAAGTTGGCATGGCAGTTCCGACAGGCGGGAAAGAAAGTGGTGCTGGGGGCTGCCGACACCTTCCGCGCAGCTGCCGTAGAACAGCTGTGCATCTGGGGCGAGCGCGCCGGAGTGCCTGTGGTGAAGCAGCAGATGGGAAGCGACCCTGCCTCGGTAGCCTTCGACACCCTGCAGAGCGCAAAGGCACAGGGGGCCGACGTGGTGCTGATCGACACTGCCGGACGACTGCACAACAAGGTGGGGCTGATGAACGAGCTAAAGAAGATAAAGGACGTGATGAAGAAGGTGCAGCCGCAGGCACCCGACGAGGTACTGCTTGTGCTCGACGGCTCGACGGGTCAGAATGCCTTTGAACAGGCAAAGCAGTTTGCCGCCGTCACGCAGATCAGCGCCTTGGCCATAACAAAACTGGACGGAACGGCAAAGGGAGGGGTCGTCATCGGGATAAGCGACCAGCTACAGGTGCCCGTGAAATACATCGGGCTGGGCGAAGGAATGGAAGACCTGCAACTGTTTGACAAGACACAGTTTGTGGAGACACTGTTCAAATAAGACCTTGTTCAGATAAGACCTTGTTCAGATAAGACCCTGTTCTAACAAGACATTGCATAGATGAGACATACTACACCCAGCGTTGACATTATCACTATGGGCTGCTCGAAAAATCTTTTCGATAGCGAGCAGCTCATGGGACGGCTTGAGGCTCTGGGCTTCAGGTGTACCCACGACCCCGAACGCCCTCGGGCACAGATTGCCGTGGTCAACACATGCGGCTTCATAGCCGATGCAAAGCAGGAAAGCATAGACGAGATACTTCAGCTGGCACAGCGGAAAACGGACGGGAAACTGCGCCGACTCTACGTCATGGGATGCCTCTCTGAGCGCTATCGCGACGAGCTGCAGAGGGAGATACCCGAGGTGGACCGCTTTTTCGGAAAATTCGATTGGAACGGTCTGGTGACAGAGCTTCTTGACCGGGAAATGAAAGACACTATGGTGGGGGAAAAGGAGAAGACGTGGAAGCAGGCTGACAACGCAGGGCTTCGACATCTGCGCCACATCACCACACCTTCACACTATGCCTACGTCAAGATTTCTGAGGGCTGCGACCGCCATTGTGCCTACTGTGCCATACCACTCATAACCGGCCGTCACGTCAGCCGGCCGATGGACGACATTCTGGACGAAGTCAGGCTGCTGGTGAGCCGCGGGGTGAAAGAGTTTCAGCTGATAGCACAGGAGTTGACTTTCTATGGAGAGGACATCTACGGACGGCAGGCCATAGCCGAGTTGGTTGACCGTATGGCTCAGATAGAGGGAGTGAGATGGATACGCCTGCATTATGCCTACCCGGCTCGTTTCCCTTACGACCTGCTACCCGTCATGGCACGTCACGACAATGTGTGCAAGTATCTCGACATAGCTTTGCAGCATATCTCCGACAGCGTGCTCGAACGCATGAGGCGTAATCAGACACGGCAGCAGACGCTCGACCTTATCAGCCGTATCAGACGCGAGGTGCCAGGCATACACCTGCGCACCACACTGCTCGTGGGCTTTCCGGGAGAGACGGAAGCCGACTTCGGCGAGCTGCTGCAGTTTGTGCGTGACGTGCGCTTCGAACGAATGGGAGCCTTTGCCTACAGCGAAGAAGAGGGCACCTATTCTGCCCTGCACTATACCGACGACGTGCCGCCCGAGGTGAAGCAGCAGCGACTGGACCGCTTGATGGCATTACAACAGCGTATAAGCCAGACCATTGCTACGAAAAAAATAGGACAGACACTCACAACCATCATTGACCGCTATGAGGGCGGTGCTGGACTCACTGGACGGCGCCAGGGGGGATACTATGTCGGACGTACTGAGTACAGCTCGCCAGAGGTGGACCCAGAAGTGCTGATAAGGGCCGACGAGGGAACACTCACCGTAGGCCAGTTCTATCAGGTGCATATCACGGATGCCGAAGAGTTTGACCTCTACGGCGAAACGGTTGACAATTAAAGCATGAATAACAAGGAGTTTATCACAGAGCTGGCGGCCCGTGCCGGCTATACCAACCAGCAGGCACAACGTCTGCTGACAACCACCACGACACTGATGAGCGAATGTTTTGCAGAGGGCGACAGCCTGAATGTGTCGGACTTTGGAACCTTTGAAGTGAAAAAACGCAACGAGAGAATAATTTTCAATCCTGCCACAGGTAAGCGTATGCTGGTGCCACCAAAGCTGACGCTGACTTTCAAACCTGCCACGGCATGGAAGGAAAAAGTCTGGGAAAAGGAGAATACCGGTCGTAGGGAAGGAGGTGAGACAGTATGAAACGCTACACGGCCGACCTGGCTACGCAGCTCGCAGAGCGCCACAACCTGACTCTCGACGAGGCCAACGATTTTCTGGGCCACGTCTTCGACATCATTCGTGAGGCTGCTGAAAGCGACGGACAAGTGAAGGTGCGCGGACTGGGGACATTCAAGCAGGCAAACGCGGAAGCACGTGAGAGCATGAACACCGGCGAACGCATGAACAATGATTTGCGCTCACGTCTGACATTCAGCCCTGATGCCATCATGCGAAACATAGTGAACAAGCCGTTCTCGCAGTTTGATGCCGTCGTGCTGAACGACGGTGTGACTTTCGACGACGACGATGACGATGACGTGGAGACCGAGCAGAATGTGCCGCAACCAGCCTCAATGCCTGAAGCCGAGTCTGACAGCGATGACATCCAGCTGCCCTCAGACAGCTCTGATAATTTAGACATCTCTTATAATTCAGACAACTCCGATAATTCAGAAAACTCCGATAATTCAGATTACTCCGACAATTCAGATTACTCCGATAATTCAGACAACTCCGATAATTCAGACAACTCCGATAGCCCAGCCCCCTCCGAATCTTCATCAGACGAAGAGAGGAGATACGTTTGGGTAGCCGTTGCGGCAATATTTGCGGCAGTGCTTGCTTTCGGAGCTTATTTCTATTTCTTTTTCTACGCTGCACGGCAGGCAGACAACGACACCACTCACCTTGTTGCCTTGGCCCCGTCGGACAGCCTGAAGGGGCGCCAGTCTGAGAAGCTTGTGTCTGAAGCTGACACCGCTCTATCTCAAGTAAAGCCAGAAGCAGACTCCATGTCGGTCAGTCTGCAATCCCGGACACCCGTTGTCAAACATGAGAGTCAGCAGTCGCCGGCAACCAGGCAGCAGCCCCCTGCAGCCAAGGAGTCGCTGCCCGACTATGACGCCATGGACATACGCATACGCACCGGGGCATACCGTATCGTAGGACTTGACTTCACCGTCATGGTTCAGGCCGGCGAGAGCATTACAGGCGTGGCCAACCGAACGCTTGGCCCAGGTATGGAATGTTATATCGAGACATACAATGGTGTCAAGGGAAAACAGCTTGTGGCCGGTCAGACGATAAAGGTACCCAAGCTGGAGCTGAAAAAGAAAAAACAGAAAAGACCCGTCCAATAAGGGACGGAAAGGCTCAATGCCTTTGCTGCAATCGCCACCCGTGCTATAGTTCACAGCCTTGTAACACGACGCGTTGTATCGTGCGAGTGTAACATAGAAGATTGCACTCGCAAGATACAACGAATTGTCGTATGCTTATCTTTCAGCTGTCCAAATCGGAGAACAGGTTTAGTTGTCCGGTAAATTCGTCGATGATTTGCTGCGGCGTTTTTTCCGGTTCTACGGACTCTGTCACCTCCTGTTCTTCCGTCAGCTCCGGTTCTTCCGTGCCTTCGGGATAGCGCAGAGGCTCCAGCTCCTCTATGCTCTCTATCTCAAGAGTGGTTAGTCGCTTGCCCTTGGCTTTATAGCTCTTCACGGCAATGAACTCGTCGCAGTCAACCACTTCGTTGCCCCGGTAGGCATCGGCACCGCCAAAGGTGATGAGTATGCGGGCATAGTACTGGCAAGTCAGCAGTATCTGTTTCGACTTTGGATTGTCGCCCAAGTAGTTCTGCTTCTTCTTTGTGGCATCCATCTGGAAGCGCTTCATGTAGATATAGCCGTTGTTGTCTGCGTCATACAGCACGCAGGTCCATACCTTCTGCGGTTCGTATTTCTCTATCAGGGCCACGTTGTCTTCAAAATGGTTGCCTTCGTCGAACGACGTAAGGTAGTAGTCGCCGTTATGCAGTATCACCAGTATGCGGTCGTCGTCGAGGAACTCGCCCAGCAGTTGTCCGTGCTCGTCGTAGTTGAGTCGGTTGACATCAGGGTCGTACCACACCTTGCGTCCGCCCAGGGTGGAGTGGCCTCGGCTTTTCAGGCTGATGCGCAGCACCTGCTTCTTCGTGAGCAGCAGGCCGTGGGCCGAGCGACCTTTGATGGCCACCTGCGCAAAGTCGCGTTCGAGAAAGATGTTCAGGTTGCGCTTTATCTGCATGGCCGTGGGCTCAAGCGTGGCGCGTATCACCTCGGCCTCGCCGTTGGTATTGGCAGTGAAATACATCAGCTTCGAGCCGGGCGTACCCTGTGTGAGGTCATACTCGCGGTCGCGAGTGATGCCCGTCACGGCGAAGCGCTTGATATAGTATGGACCTTTCTTGCCGTCGCGATACACCACGTTATATATCGTGCGCTGGTCGCCACGCTTAAACACTTGCAGATGCTGAATGTTCTTGCCCACAAACAGCTTTTCTGCCACGCGCACCACCTTGTACTTGCCGTCGCGATAGAAGATGATGATGTCGTCCAGGTCAGAACAGTTGCAAACGAACTCGTCTTTCTTCAGTCCCGTGCCGATGAAGCCGTCCTGCCGGTTGACGTACAGCTTTTGGTTGGCTTCGACCACCTTGGTGGCTTCTATCGTGTCGAAATTGCGTAGCTCTGTCAGGCGGGGATGCTGCGCTCCATACTTGTCCTTGAGATACCGGAACCAGTCGGCCGTGACCTCCACCAGCGATTTCAGCTTGCGGTCTATGTCTTCCAGTTCGGCTTTGATGCGTGCCATCAGCTCGTCAGCCCTGTCCTTGCTGAACTTCAGTATGCGTTGCATCTTGATTTCCAGCAGCCGCAGTATATCGTCCTTGGTCACTTCGCGCGGTAGCTTGCCGTAGTATGGTGTGAGTCGCTCGTCAATATGCTCGCAGACACGATCCACGTTGGGTGCCTGCTCAAACTCGCGGTCTTTGTATATACGCTCCTCTATAAAGATTTTCTCCAGGGAGGCAAAGTGCAGCTGTTCCTGCAGCTCACCTCGGCGTATTTCCAGTTCCTGACGTATCAGGTCTTTAGTGTGGTCGGTGGTGGCGCGCAGCACATCGCTCACGGTAAGAAACTCGGGGCGGTTGTCTCTGATGACGCAACAGTTGGGCGAGATGTTCACCTCGCAGTCGCTGAAGGCATAGAGGGCATCGATGGTCTTGTCGCTGCTAACACCGGGGGCCAGGTGAACCTGTATCTCCACATGTGCGGCAGTCAGGTCTTCCACCTTGCGCGCCTTTATCTTGCCGGCACCCACGGCTTTCAGTATGCTGTCGATAAGTGTTTCGGTGGTCTTGCCAAATGGTATTTCGGTGATGACAAGTGTCTTCGGGTCCAGCTTTTCAATCTTGGCGCGTACCTTCAGCACACCACCCCGCTGTCCGTCGTTATATTTGGCCACGTCTATTGAGCCACCGGTAGGGAAGTCGGGATACAGCCTGAACTCCCGTCCGTACAGGTAGCTGATGGCGGCATCGCACAGCTCGTTGAAGTTGTGTGGCAGTATCTTTGAGGCCAGTCCCACGGCAATTCCTTCGGTGCCTTGTGCCAGCAGCAGCGGAAATTTCACCGGCAGCGTGATGGGCTCCTTGTTGCGGCCGTCGTATGACATCTGCCACAACGTGGTCTTGGGGTTGAACACTGCCTCGAGCGCGAACTTCGAGAGCCGTGCCTCTATGTATCGCGGTGCTGCGGCCCTCGACCCGGTCAGTATGTTGCCCCAGTTGCCCTGAGTGTCGATGAGCAGCTCCTTTTGTCCCATCTGAACCAGGGCATCGCCTATTGAGGCATCGCCGTGAGGGTGAAACTGCATGGTGTGGCCCACGATGTTTGCCACCTTGTTGTAGCGACCGTCGTCCATGCGCTTCATCGAGTGCAGTATTCGGCGCTGCACAGGCTTCAGGCCGTCTTCAATGTGCGGCACGGCGCGCTCCAGTATCACGTAGCTGGCATAGTCGAGAAACCAATTCTGGTACATGCCGCTCAGGTGGTGAACGGCCGAAGCGTCAAAGCGGTTGGTCGAATGTTGGGCTAGGCTTTCCTGCACGTCGCTATCGGCGGCATTCTCCTGGCTTGGGGTATCTTTTATCTCGTCGTCATTCATGGTTTCTGGTTTTCTTCGGCTGCAAAGTTACGAAAAGTCGAGAGAAGAACAAAACAAGCTTGCTTGTTTTTTCTTCCGAGACGGAGTAATTTCGCCACGCAGTGGCAAAGTTACGAAAAAAGGTTGACTTTGAAAAGCAATTTTGGAGAATTAACGCAGAATGATCGTAAATAAAAGACTTGTTCGCTTTGCCCCTGCAAAGAACTGTGTCAAAGGGCGAAGCAAGGAAGCCTTGCAGTTGAACCGTGACCTTGACCGCTCAGCGACTAAGGAGACGCTTGCATGGCAAGAACATCAAGGCACAGATCATCAAGCACTACCAGTATCTGTGTGACCGCGAGGCGTTCGTCACGGCTTTGGACTTCGTGGACGTGAAGAACCGCGCTTTATTGTAAAAGCGGAAATGCGTTTTGGACATTCGTGCCTGAAATGGCGCGGCGCATGCGCAGGATGTCGTGGACGTTGCGGATGACGCTCATCGTGCCGAGGCTCAGCAGCAGGGCGAGGACGGTGGCCGAGAGGAGGCGGGAGTTCTGGGCGAGCCAGAGCAAAAGCCCCGACTGGACACGGACGGTGAACAGGGGCACGTCGGCAGGCATCGACAAGACGAAGGCCAGGGTGACGGCTCCGCTGACGAGGCCCACGACGAAGGCGGCGACCATCGCCAGTTTGTAACGGCGAAGCGTGGCCTCCTGATGCTGGCGGACATATTCCACGGCATCGAGGCGGCGGGTTAGCGTGGCCATGAAGTCGGCCTGGTCGTCGAAGTGGGGTTGCTGGGCGAGGAAAAGTTCCTCAAGGGCTTTGTCTTTTGTCATAACTTCAGTATCTCCTTGCAGTTTACTCATAGCTTCAGTCTTTCTTTCAGTTTGTCACGGCCCCGCGAGAGTTGCTTCTTCACGGCATCCTCCGAGGTGTCGGTGATGGCGGCAATCTCCTTGATGTCGTAGCCGCTGAGATAGTAGAGCGTGATAGCCGACCGCTCCTTGGGCGGCAGGGTGCGAAGGGCGAGGTAGAGGCTCTGGTGCTCGAAACTGCTGTCAGCAGCCGTGGGGCTGACAAGCGTCCGTGCCTCGTCGAGCGTCGCGACCGTTCGCAGGCTTGCCCTGTGGTTGAGGAACGTGTTGTGGGCAATCTTGAAGAGCCACGAGCGGAAGCGGCCTCGGTCCTGATAGCCTGCACAGGAGAGGTAAGCCTTCACCAGTGCGTCCTGCGCCAGGTCGTCGGCATCGCCCTTGTTGCCGCAGCAGAGGGCGAGCAGGAAGCCGCGAAGTGCCTCCTGCTCATGCTCTACCAGGGTGATGAACTGCTCGCGTGTCACTTGTTCTCGGCTTGCATTACCAGTAACTGCTCCTCTGCCTCCATCTCCTTGGCGAGCATCCGTTTGCCAATGTAGTAATTAACAAGGAACGCGATGCCTATGCCTGAAAGAACTGCTCCGATTAGGCTGAATTGTTGAAGTGCTGCAGTCGGCATTCCGCCAACAAAGGCCTGAACGATGCAGAAGCCTATCAAGGCAACACCGAGGAAAGTAATGATACTGCCCCACAGCAGTTTCGACAACAGTTTCTCCTTCAGCAATTTCTTCTTGGGCGAGATCTTCTTCATCAGTTCCTCGATGTCCATATCGGGGTTCTTCTCGATGGCGGCCAGCACAATCTGTGTGCGCTGGTTGGTCTCATTCATCTTCTTGCGGATGTCAAGCCACACGACCATGATGGGCAGCACGCATCCACAGGCAATAGGTACTAAGATGGCAACTAATTCTTCCATAATTCGTTCTTCTTTTTTATAGTTATACTTTTGTTTTCTTGAACCGATTCAATATAATAACAGTTCAAGGAGACAAAAGGTGACGCCGAGGGGTAGGAATTTTCTATTTCAGCACCCCATAATAATAGTTCAAGACATCTACTGCTGAAGCCTTCAACTTGATAATCGGGTCTATGAAATAGAGCCGTTCGCCATCAGTGAGCACGTTGTCGCCATCGGCAGAGACATCGGTGACAGCCAGAAACTCGTTGCCGTAGAAATAGCGGTTCTCATAATTAAGACCAAGGGATAGACGATACTTCCAATGTTAAGTCAACAATTGACTTATAGTTCCTTATTCGTATACTGTCAATCATAACTTAGAATTTTGCAGGCAAAATTAAGCATTTTCTCGTGAAAAGCAAAGAATAAGTTGGTATAACCACCTTATTTAGTATAAATTGTTTGGTAATGTGCCAAAGTTTGAGTAAATTTGCACACAGATTCCGCCCTATGCGGATTCCCCAAGCAACAAATGTGTAATCTTTAAAACAGATATGCCAATGGACAGATAAAGATATAAGGACATAAGACTGCGCTCGACCTTTTGTCGCTTTGCACAGCAAAGAATGTCCACTTTTGATTCTTGTTGTTCGATAGTTGGGAATTAGAATGCTGCAAGAACTGAGCATGAATCCACATTATAATTTATATAACCAAGATGTCTTTGAAGGACTGCCGAAACTTACTTCCGACAGTTTCGACCTTTGTATTGTAGACCCGCCATACGGAGCGTCGTCGAAACATAACTGGGACTATGGAAAGAAGGAAAGGCTGGCTGGCTTTGGTGGTGAATGGAATCTTGAAAACGAGGCGTGGGACTTGTTGACACAAAACGATTCTTTCCTGCAAACCTACCAGTGGCTGAAGGAGTTGAAGAGGATTATCAAGTTGGAAGGGTCGATATGGATTCACTCTACCTACCACAATTCGGGTTTTGTCAATGTCTGTTGCCAATTACTTGGACTGGAGATTATCAATGAAATAGCCTGGTTCAAACGCAACTCATTCCCCAATCTGTCTGGCAGACGGTTGACTGCAAGCCATGAAACTATTCTGTGGGTGCATAAGGGTGGGGAAAAAAATCGAAAGTATTACTTCAACTACGAAGCGTCAAAGGCTTATGCATCCTCTTCTGATATGCTGAAAGAAGCGGGCAAGCAAATGAGAACCGTTTGGGATATTCCTAACAACAAGTCAAAAGAAGAAATGAAATTCGGCTCGCACCCCACACAAAAACCTATCAAGGTGTCGGAAAGGATATTGGCTTTGTGTGGTGTGGAGGGTGGCAACTTGCTTGTTCCCTTTGCTGGTTCTGGAACGGAAATGGTGGCTGGCATTAGGGCCGGCATGAACGTTACAGGGTTTGAGATAGAAGAAGAGTATTACAACATTGCCAAGAAGCGTTTGGAAGAGGCGCAGAAGGCAAAAGCAACATCTTTATTCTGATGAAACCATTACAACCCGTCATCAAGTGGTCTGGCAGCAAGAGAGTGGTTGCTGAGCAACTGGCCGAGTTTTTTCAGCCAGCCAGAACTTATTATGAGCCTTTCGTCGGAGGAGGTTCCATGATGCCGTTTTCGAAATCGAACAAGGGCAAAGCCAGCGACATTATTCCAGAGCTTATATCCCTTTGGAATGAGATAAAGGATAATCCGGAGAAAGTTTCCGTTGCGTATGCTGAACGATGGAAACGGTTGCAGACAGAGGGCTATCAAGTGTATTATGAGATTCGAGATTCTTTTAATGCCACGAAAGACCCAATGGACTTTCTGTTTCTGACACGCACTTGCCTTAATGGAATGATTCGTTACAATAGTGCGGGGGAGTTTAATAATTCACTTCATTTGACCAGGCCGGGCATTGCCCCCGACCGACTTGCCCAAATCATGCGGCAGTGGCATCAGTACATACGCAAATTTGAGTTCCTGAACACTGATTACAGGGAATGTCTTGCAGATGTTAAAGCTGGTGACTTTGTTTTTTTAGACCCTCCTTATGGTGGGACAAAAAGCCGCTACACGCAGACGCCATTCTCTTTGGATGATTTATACAAGACGCTCGACTCTCTAAACTCAAAAGGCGTTTACTGGATGCTGACGTTTGACGGAACTTCGGGTGAACGCACCTATTCGTATGCGCCACCCGAAGAACTCTATAAGGTAACTTTCAAGGTAAAGACGGGAAAGTCTGCTTTCAGAAAAGTAATTGACAAAGTCCAGGAAGATATTCAAGAATCAGTGTATCTTAACTATAAAAGTTCCCTGTTCTGAGGCTATCTGCTTCAAATGGCTTCCAATCAGTGCACCTCTTTCGTTGGAATAGAAATGCAGGGTAGACACTTCGCCGAACTCAAAAGCAAAGATGGCATCCAGATTGCCGCGGTCAAGGTGTTGGCTTAGTTCCTCGTCGTTCTTATACAGGAAAGCACCAACAGCCAAAAGACCATAGCCAACTTTGCCTAATGTTCCGTCGAAGAACCTCCATTTCGTGTTTTCCGATGTCCTATAGGCCGTTGGCTCACTTTGAAACAGGTCTCTGATGTAATCTTTCAGGCGATTCCCAATATTATCCTCCAAATCTCTCCCCAGTCCTTTCGACTCAATGGTAACAAAGAGCGGCTTGTCCCCAGAGCTAAATTGGAAAATATGGTCAGGGCGTTTGCTTGCTTCCGACACTCTTGGCAAGGAAGTCCATTTGTATTCTTCATTGCCTCTGTAGAATGAGATTCCAGACCAGTCGCCGCCAGGTGGATTGCAGAAACATTCATAGATGCCATCGGCCTCATGGTGAGCAAAAATCTGATGAATGGCGCAATCGGTATCATGTTCAAAGTATGACACTTCGGGCTTCTCAATGTATGGGAACGTTATCAAGTCTTCTCGCGGCAAAACGCTCTCTTTGATACTGATGAACATCTTCTTGTTGCATGTCGTACTATCGACTAACAGATAGTTGCAGCACACAAAGATGGCTTGAAACAGGCCGTTGCTGTTGCAAAGTTCATCGGGGCTTTTTGTCAAGAGATCCCAAGTGTATTTCGTTCCTGGCCCTGAAACGACAGCCATTATGTTTGCGTCCCTGCCTAACAGCATTCGGCACAGAGGTGCCAATCCTCTGTCTGGTCGTGAGTCATCACCTCTCGGCTTGAAGCCAGTAATCCATACGATTGCAAGTTCTTTCTTTGTATCTACCGCAGGATTCATTCTGCGATAAGTCTTTTTCAACCAGTTCTTGAGAGTGCTCACGTTTGCTTTAGGAATGATGCAGAATGGCAGTTCTTTGGCCGTGATAGGTTTTGCTGATAATGATTCCACCTCCTCTTTCAACAGGTCAAATGTGTCAGTCACAGCGACTTTACTCGCTGATTTCTTTTTCCACTCAATACCATCATAGCGAGCCAACCGCGACACCCTGTTTCTTGAGTTTAAAAGCAACTTCCATTCATTGCCTCGTAGCGTATCTCGCCGTTGTCGGGTGTCGGAAAGAATCTTTACAAGTGCAAGTGCTTTGTTTGCAAGAGAAGCGACAATTTCACTGGTGTCCTCGCCAAGAAGTATGCCCTTCAAATATCTGAGGCCATCGGCATATCCAAGTGTGTCTTTGTACAGTTTCATGTTTTCCTCCGTCATTGAAGGGTGTGACCGATATACGGGCAGACAAACACACCCCATATCCTTCGATAAGGTGATATAGGAGAAAGGAACGGCAGGATTAGGATAGCGTGGGGCTTTGGGCGTGCGATTCTCGTCAAGTTCTATCCCGCCAATCTCGGCATAATACAGATAAGGCACGTTTGACATCACACTGGCCAATGCTCTGCCGTTTCTCTGCCAAGCATTGTTGCCCGCAGGCAGAGCAGAACAATATTCAATGGCTAACAAAACTTGCTCTTCACCATCCTGAATTTCTGTGATGTACGAATCGGCACTTTCACGAAGCCGTCCACCATGTTGGCTCACAATACTGCCAAGGTCTATGCCACCCCATCGTCCATGACCCGACAATAGTTCTATCTCGAATGCGCAACTTCCCGTTTCTACCCTGTACTTTGGGAAATAAACAGGATGCTTTAGCAAAACACATGAGGCATTGAAAGCCTCAACAATCATGTTCAGTGTCCTCTCACACTCAACAATGTTGTCTCCGTGAATCCTTATATGCCGTTCGTTCATACGTATATAAAACAAAAAGTCCTCAAAAAAGAGGACGTGGCAGGATTCAGGTTGCATACCCAGGCATTGCACAGCCCACGCCAGACAACAATCATTCTGTCCACGCCCATAGTCTTTTGGCGCAGACACCCTTGTTGTCCTAATAACTAAACTGACGTGGTGGTTTGTGCAAATTCGGGTATTTCAGTATAGTCAAGGATGTCTAAAAACTATTATGTTCTTTCTTCTCTTCTTTGTTGAATTGGTTAGTGGTTATTTGTTCTACTTCTCATTGCTATTCTTGCGAATTGCTTTGCAAAAGTACTCATTTTTTTTATTATTTGCCTCCTTTTCTCCATAAAAAAAATAAAAAGAGGGGTAATTGTCATGGTTTGCTATTTGTTTTTATGCTTTACCGTAAGCAGCGATAACTTATTTCTATGCTGTAAGAGGTGGTTTTGAGTTACCCCCTAACTCTAATACAGTTACCCATTAACTCTATTATAGTTACCCACTAACTCTAAAATGGCTGATATAGGCACCTTCCGGGCCGCTCGGCTTTGCCGCTTCGCTTGTCGAAGAATGATTTCGGAGTAAGAATTTTAATACGTATTACGATTATGGCAAAAGTGAAGTATTCAGAAGCAACAGAGAAACAGGAAACAATAATCCCTGCCGACCTATTTGAGGGGCAGGGAGCGTAATGACAGAAGAGATAACATACTTAGGCTCTTACAACAATCAATTAGAGATTTTGAATAATTTGGTCAATATATTGATCAGATACGCAGGGGATTTCTTTCTTATCGTAAATGGTAAGAAGATTAACGCAAGTATCCGAAACCTCAACGACGACATTCAGGGTAATAACCCGAAGCCCGCCTCTTTTACCACTGCCTTTACTTTGAACGCCGAGACGAATCTTGCGCTTACCGCCTCCAAGCGAAACTCCTATTTCAGGATTCTTCATCAATTCGTGCTGAAGAAGATTGATGTCATCAGCAAGCGAACGATAACGCTTGGCCAGGCGTTTGACCTGACGGCGGAACTCTTCCGTATAGTTGAAAGTCACCATACTGTATTATGCCTCTGCTCTCAGTTCTTCAACAAGTGCGTCGAGATTAGAAAGGTTCTTTCCTGCAAAGCGACCTTCTTGAGCCTCGCGATACCCTCTCGTAATAGTCCCTTCAATAAAAGCCTTCTCTTCGTCAACAACAGATGTGGACGTAACCAATTTGTCAATGGTAACGCCTTTGATTGCACCCAATATCTGTTTCAAACTTGAAACAAGGCTTGCATCTTCGATATTCAAAACAATTTGCGTCATACTCAACGTATTTTGATTCTCGCTGCAAAATTAAGAAATTATTCTGAATTAAACAAGCAAAGAAATGAAAGAAATAAATATCAACAGAAGCATGTGCGCAAGCTGGTGAACGAGACTCACGCCACAGAAACTTGCTACGCTCTGGCAACATTGGTTACGGAGCAGGACGGCAAGGACGTGCTGACTACCCACGCCGTACGTTACTACGACAAGTACGTGAAGATTGACGGTCGCCGTGCGAAAGTGTCATGGTCTGCCTGAACCAGTTTCTGCTTCGGTGCCACTCTTGAGATTCGGATTTTTGAAGCGTTTTGTCCAGTCTTCGATGAATGAAAGTAAGATATAAGTGGCGAGTCCGAAAATGATACCGTCGGTGATGCTGCCCGTGATAGGCATGAGCAGGATGCAGAGGAAGGCGGGCATG
>JAILBT010000102.1 GCA_024680755.1 Prevotella sp.
TGGACAGCAACAAACTTTATCGTGGAATAATTTCAAACTAAAACAAAACAACTATGAAAAAGATTTTTACACTAATGCTGGCTATGCTGGCGATGAGCAGTGTGGCTAACGCTGATGATATCAGCGGAAGCTGGGATACTGACGGTAATTGGTCCAGTAATTGGACAACGAGAGACATTACTTACAACGGCACTGTTGGTACAGTGACTGTTACGCTTAATGCCAATACTTGGTATCAATTTGGTTTTCACTGTGGCTCAGAGTGGAGAATCAATGTCGGCGGTAATATGTATGCGTATAATTGCACGGACTGGTCTTTTAATGACAATTCTGGTACAAATACCAATATTTTGACAGGCCCTGCAGGAGATTATACTTTTACCCTTACGTGGACAGGAAGTAGCTTATCCGTTTCTGTTGCTTATCCTGAAGAACACGCGACAGTTGTTCATTTTGACAATGCACTTAATTGGACTACAGTTAAAGCATATCATTCTGCAAAATGCAATGGTCAAGAAACGCGACTTTCATCTGAGTGGCCAGGAGACGTTTTGTCTGCAAATACGTTGAATAGCACCTATTATGATGTGTCATTCACAGACTATACCAATACCATTGATTTCAATAACGGCGGATACGGTTCTGGCAATCAGACATTTGACCTTAGTGTTGACCTTACAGCCTCTGAGTACTGGGTAACCTGGAGCGGCGACAACGCAAGCATCAGTTCATCCAAGCCCACCACTTGGGTGGACTACCAGCGCGGTAGTCTCACCGCTGGCAAGCTCGGCACTATCTGTCTGCCCTACGCAGCCAAGGTGTTGAGCGGCGGCAGCGTGTATAAGATTGCCAGCAAGGTGATGAAGGCCAATGGTACCGACCTCGCTTACATCAACCTTACGGCTGTGGATGCTCTTGCGGCTGGCCACGCTTATATCTTCCAGGCTGACGGCACCGAACTGAACATACAGTACACCGGTACCGAGGCCGCTGAGGCCGCTGATGATGGCGGCATGAAGGGCAACCTTGCTGCTGATGCAGTCACCGTGGAACAGGGCAACTATGTGCTGAGTGGTAACCAGCTGCACAAGGTGACGGGCGGCGGCGTGACCGCTGCGCAGAACAGGGCTTGGGTGACGCTCACTGGTATTGGCGTGGCTTCGGCTCGCGGACAGTTCTATATCGGCTTCGCTGAGGATGCCACTGGAATAGAGAACGTGAAGGGCAACGAGAACGGCAACGCCCCCATCTACAACCTGAACGGTCAGCGCGTGAAGAGCGCCGCCAACGGCCTCTATATCCAGAACGGCAGAAAGTACATCGTAAAGTAAGCTTCCGGTAGAGAGAACACACACAACATTACAGAACAATAAAAAGCAACAAAGCCATGAAGAAGATATATATGCAGCCTAAGACCAAGACTGTTGAGTTAAGCAACGTAGTGATGACCGTCACGTCTGTGGCCGTAGGCGCAGAAATGCAGAACGGTAGCGCTGACGGCCGCGACAACGGCGGCTACTGGGACGAGGACGACATGCAGTAGCCTCGCCACACCCACCCGCATGGTACCCACCCGCATGGCAGCCGCCCGCTGCCGCCAGGGTGGACACAGTCGCGCAGAAACAATATAGGCCCTCCCCCACTTGTAAGACCAAATAAGAGAAGCCTCTTGGACCTTTTGCCAAGGGCTGGCGGGGAGGGCCTTTCTTTGCCGTAGTCGGGCTGCCACAGCAGCACCCTGATGGCGGCCGCTTGCACGGAAAAAGCTGCCTGGGCCAGAGGGCGCGTGCGGTAGTAACGTGTATAGCGAATAAACAATGAACAGGGCACCGAGGCCGACGCTTGCCAGCGCAGGTCTTCGCCATTTGTCTTATCGACAGCAGCTACAGTCGCTGGCGCGGCCGTAGCTGCTGTTTCACTTTGTGTGCGTCGGCATTGAGAAGCTTTGCTCCTCAACAGCTGTTCACGCCATGCTGACCTCTTCTGCTGTCAGACCGGCAGTCTCGGCAATCTGACCTGTCAAGGTCATTGCTCTCTGCATGTTGCCTTGGGTGTGAAGCGGCACGGCGGCTTACAGCTGCGCCAGCTCTATCACCTTATCCACGGCGGCTGTCAGTCCGTCGGCGTTCTTTCCGCCTGCCTGGGCGAAGTGCGGTTGTCCGCCGCCGCCGCCCTGTATGAGCCTGGCCGCCTCGCGCACCATCTGTCCGGCGTTGAGGTGGTGATGGCTCACGAGGTCGTCGCTCATCATGACCGTCAGCATGGGGCGCCCCTCAAAGCGCGTGCCGATAACACAGAGGAAGGGGGCCTCTACGGCTGCGCGCAGCTTGAAGGCCAAGTCCTTGGCGGCTTCGGGGCGCATGTCCATCACGCGTGAGACGACGTTGACACCGCCGATAGTCTGCACCTCGGTCTGCAGGTAGCGGCATGTGCGCTCCACGGCCTCGGCCTGGAACTGCTCTATCTGACGTTTCATGTGGTCGTGCTCTTCTACATACTTCCTGACGACGGTCTCCAGGTCCTTAGCGTTGTTGAAGAACGACTTCACGGCCTTCAGATGGTCTTCCAGTGCGTACATCAGGTCTTCGCACTCGCGGCCCGTCTTGGCCTCTATGCGGCGCACGCCTGCTGCCACGCTGCTCTCGCTGATAATCTTGAAGAAGCCTATGCGACCCGTGGAGCGTGCGTGAATGCCGCCGCAGAACTCGCACGACGGGCCGAAGCGCACCACGCGCACCTTGTCGCCATATTTCTCGCCGAAGATGGCGATGGCACCCAGCTTCCTGGCTTCGTCAAGTGGCGTGTCGCGGTGCTCGTCAAGGGGCAGGTCCTGGCGTATCATCTCGTTCACCAGGCGTTCCACCTGGCGCAGCTCGTCGTCGCTGACTTTCTGGAAGTGCGAGAAGTCGAAGCGCAGCACGTCTGGCGAGACGAACGAGCCTTTCTGCTCCACATGGTCGCCCAACACCTGCTTGAGTGCATAGTCGAGCAGGTGTGTGGCCGTGTGGTTGGCGGCAGAGGCAGCACGCTTGTCGGTATCGACGCAGGCCATAAACTGTGCCTCGGGGTGTTGTGGCAGCTCCTTGACGATGTGTATGCTCTGTCCGTTCTCGCGCTTGGTGTCGATTATGCTGACCGTCTCGTGCTCGGACACCAGCACGCCCTGGTCGCCCACCTGTCCGCCCATCTCGCCATAGAAGGGTGTGGCCGAGAGCACCAGCTCGTAGTATTGTCCTTTCTTCTGCTTCACCAGTCGGTAGCGCAGTATGTGGCATGTGTATTCGTCGTAGTCGTAGCCCACAAACTGCTGTTCGCCGGCCTGCAGCTCTATCCAGTCGCCGTTTTCCACCTGTGCGGCGTTGCGGGCGCGCTCTTTCTGCTTCTGCATCTCCACCTGGAACTGTTGCTCGTTGACGGTGAATCCATTCTCGCGGCATATCAGCTCAGTCAGGTCGAGCGGGAAGCCGAAGGTGTCGAACAGGCGGAAGGCTTCGACGCCGTCGAGCTCGCTGCTGCCTTTGGCCCTGAGCTCGCTCATGGCCTTGTCGAGCAGCTGTATGCCCTTGTCCAGGGTGCGCAGGAAGGCTTCCTCCTCTTCACGCATGACGCGCTCTATGAGCTGCTGCTGTGCCTGCAGCTCGGGGAAGGCACCGCCCATCTCCTCTACCAGTGTGGGCAGCAGGCGACAGAGGAACGCCTCTTTCATGCCGAGGAAGGTATAGGCATATCGCACGGCGCGGCGCAGTATGCGCCGGATGACGTAGCCCGCCTTGGCATTGCCCGGCAGCTGTCCGTCGGCAATGCTGAAAGCCACGGCGCGCAGGTGGTCGGCACAGACGCGCATGGCCACGTTGATGTCTTCCTGTTCTTTGCTGACGGGCTGCTGTTGCTCCTCCTCGAAGGTGGTGTATCTCAGGCCCGTCAGTTGTTGTTCGGCTTTGATAATGGGCTGGAAGACGTCGGTGTCGTAGTTAGAGTGCTTGCCTTGCAGCATGCGTACCAGGCGCTCGAAGCCCATGCCGGTGTCGATGACGTTCATCGAGAGCTTCTCCAACGTTCCGTCGGCCTTGCGGTTGAACTGCATGAACACCAGGTTCCATATCTCTATCACCTGCGGGTGGTCTTTGTTCACCAGCTCGCGGCCCGTGGGACCGTTCTTTTTCTCCTCCGCGGTGCGCGAGTCGACGTGTATCTCCGAGCAGGGTCCGCAGGGTCCCGTGTCGCCCATCTCCCAGAAGTTGTCGTGCTTGTTGCCGTTGATGATATGGTCTGCCGGCACATGCTTGGCCCAGTAGCTGGCAGCCTCGTCGTCGCGGGGGATATTCTCCTCGGGCGACCCCTCGAACACGGTCACATACAGGTCCTTGGGGTCAAGCTTGAGCACACCGGTCAGGTATTCCCATGCCATGTCGATGGCCCCCTGCTTGAAGTAGTCGCCGAAGGACCAGTTGCCCAGCATCTCGAACATGGTGTGGTGGTAGGTGTCGTGTCCCACCTCTTCCAGGTCGTTGTGCTTGCCCGACACGCGCAGACACTTCTGTGTGTCGGCGCGGCGGCGCGGCTCAGGCTGACGTGTGCCCAGGATGATGTCTTTCCACTGGTTCATGCCGGCGTTGGTGAACATCAGTGTGGGGTCGTCCTTGATGACCATCGGTGCCGAGGGCACGATGGTGTGTTGATGTTGCTCGAAGAATGTCTTGAACGATTCGCGTATTTCGTTAGCGGTCATCATTGTTATTTATGGTTTTGTTATTCAGATTACTCGGATTGTTCGGATTGTTCAGATTGTTCAGATTACTCAGATTTCTCTTCTTTCTCTTCTTTCTCTTCTTTCTCTGGCTCGTTCATCCCTTTCTTGAAGCTATGTATGCCTTGTCCCAGGCCCTTCATCAGCTCGGGCAACTTCTTGCCGCCGAAGAGCAAGAGGGCAAGGGCGGCTATCAGCAGCAGCTCCGTGGTGCCGATAAACAATATCAGTGTGGTTGTCATGGTTATGTTCTATAGCTTACGGTTAATGTCTTGTGGCGGGTTTTGTGGCCGTGTTCAGAACAGCGTGAGCGTGTAGAGATAGACCACTGCTGCCGGCATGGCTATGAGCGACGAGTCGAAGCGGTCAAGCATACCGCCGTGTCCGGGCAGTATGTTGCCGCTGTCCTTTATGCCCAGGGTGCGTTTGAGCAGGCTCTCTACCAGGTCGCCCCATGTGCCGAACACCACCACCACCAGCGCCAGGCCGAGCCACTGCGCCAGCGTCAGCGCCGGCGACACGAAGCCAAGGGAGGCTGCCGCCGCGGGGCCGCTGTGCCACAGCAGTGCTGCCACGGCCAGCGCCACTATGCCGCCGCCTATGCTGCCCTCCCAGCTCTTGCCCGGTGATATGCGGGGGAAGAGCTTGTGGCGGCCCAGCAGCGAGCCCACACAGTAGGCACCGCTGTCGCTCAGCCAGAGGAAGATGAACACGCTCAGAGGCAGCAGCGGACTGAACACCGCGCCGCTGCCCGACGGCATGGCCGTGGCATCGGCCGGGCATGTGAACGCCAGCACGCTGATGCACGAGAAGGGCATAGCTATATACATCTGCGACAGCATGGTGTAGGCCCAGTCGTTGACGGGGTCGGGCTGGCGCAGGTATAGCTCGGCCACCAGCAGATAGACCACCGACAGCAGGTAGGGCACGAAGACCGACGACGGTGTCATGCCGCTCGT
>JAILBT010000080.1 GCA_024680755.1 Prevotella sp.
AACTTTGCAGCCAACTACCGGTACGCAGGTGTCTCACCTGCGGCAGCCGCGGGTGAGACACCCGCGTACCAGTGCAAAGCGATGAAATAACCATTAGTTATATAGAAGCCGTGACGACATGCACGCAGCAGCTTGACCGACATGTAAAAAGCAATGATACTATGACACTACACGACTTTGACGATATCCGGCCCTTTGCTCCCGACGAGCTTCCCGCCGCCTACGACCGGCTGGCCTCCGACCCGCAGTTTCTCTCGGTGGCCGGCAGTCTGATGCCCGAGGTGCCGCAGGCACAGATGGTGCAGCTGATGAGGCAGCAGCCCACGAGCCTCGACTTCCAGAAGACTTTCTGCTATCCGCTGCTCAAGCGGCTTATGCGGCAGCTGGCCCGCGGGTGGGAGATGGACGCCAGCCAGATAGACACCGGCCGGCGCTACACCTTCATCAGCAACCACCGCGACATCGTGATGGACCCGGCCCTGCTGTCGGTGCTGCTCATCGACGCGGGCTTCCCCACCACGGTTGAGATAGCCATCGGCGACAACCTTCTGGCAGCGCCGTGGATACATGACCTGGTGCGCGTGAACAAGGCTTTCGTCGTGCGCCGTTCGCCCGGCATACGCGAGCAGATAGCCGCCTCGCGCCAGCTGGCCGAGTATATGCACTTTGTGGTGGGGCAGAAGCACGACAACGTGTGGATAGCCCAGCGCGAGGGTCGTGCCAAGGACGGCAACGACCTGACGCAGCCCGCCATACTGAAGATGATGGCGATGGGCGGCGAGGGCACGCCCATTGAGCGGCTGCGCGCCCTGCACCTGGTGCCGCTGGCCATCAGCTACGAGACAGACCCGTGCGACTTCCTGAAGGCCCAGGAGGCGCAGCAGCGCCGCGACAATCCGGCGTGGAAGAAGCAGAAGGCCGACGACGTGCTGTCGATGCGCACCGGCATCATGGGTCCGAAGGGCTATGTCCACTACCACTGCGCACCATGCATCGACCCCTGGCTGGACCAGCTGCCGGCCGACATGCCCAAGGGTGAGCTGTTCGCCCTGGTGGCGGCGCACATCGACCGCGAGATACACCGCAACTACATGACGTTCGACACAAACCGTGCCGCCCTTGCCACGCTGCGCGGAGAGCGCGACGAGCGCTTCGAGCTGTTTGTCAAGAGCCGCATAGACATGGTCAGCCTGCCGCAGAAAGACGAGGCCTTCCTGCGCGACAGGCTGATAGAGATGTATGCAAACCCGCTTGTCAACAAGCTGAAAGCTGAGGGCCAGGAGTGATGAGAGCTACTGTTGCACTGCTGTGCGGGCTGGCGGCCGCGCTGTGCCTTGTCTCGTGCCGGCAGGAGGCATACGAGGCCGGCGAGGGTGAGCTGTCGTTGCTGACGGCCGAGTTTGGCGAGCTGCTGACCGACGCCGACACCGTGGCGTGCAGCGCCGTGACCGATGCCGACCGCCGTCTCAGGCTGCAGCAGGGCCTCAGGGCGCGCTGGATGCAGACGCCCGACAGCAGCTTTCGCGCGCTGATATACTATTTCGTCAACCGCCACGACACCACAGCCTCCGTCAGGACATACAGCGTGCAGCCCGTGCCGGTGCTGATGCCGCTCGCACGCCAGCATTTCACCGACGGCACGGTCCGCGACCCCGTGGTCATGGAGAGTGTCTGGCAGAGTGCCAACGGCCGATGGCTGAACATGTCGTTCTTCGTGCGCACAGGCGAGAGCGGCGACGACCAGGCACGCCATGTGCTGGGGCTGGTGCGCGACACGCTGACACGATGGCCGCCTACCGACGGAACAGACAGCCTCAGCACGCTGTGCCTCAGCCTGCACCACGAGCAGAACGGCGTGCCTGAGTACTACTCGCAGCGGGCCTACCTCTCAGTGCCTATGTCTGCCCTGGAGCAGGCCGACAGCGTCCGTCTGAGCGTGACCACATACCAGGGAGAGGTCAGCTATTGCTTCGCCATAAGGAAGCAGGATTGATGGTTAGGGAAGCGACGGCTAAGTGAAGCCGGAATATCCGGAACGGCTAACAAACGTTAAAACCGGGGGCCTGGGTTAAACCTTGGCCCCCGCTCTGCATCAAACGGATAGAGAACGGAACAGCGGCCACCCGTTCGGCCGCCCGCTGTGCCGGAACAAGAGACCCTCAAAAAACATATCCCTTAACCAACCAAAAACGAGTAAGAACAATGAGAAAAAAGATGATTTTGATGGCCGTGGCCATGATGATGGCAGCAGGCATGACCGCCCAGACAGAAAGTGCTAACCGGGACAAGCAGCGTCAGCACGGTGTGGAGCAGCGCAGCCAGCTCACTCCCGAGCAGATGGCCGAGCAGCGCAGCCAGCGCGCAGCCCACAAGATGGGGCTGAGCGACGAGCAGGCGAAGAAGTTTGCCACCATCTATGCCGACTACAGCCGCGAGCTGCGAGCCGCTGCCGACAAGTATCCCACGCCCCGCGAGCAGGCCATGAAGGAGCGCCGGGCCGCCGGTCAGCAGGACGGGCCGGCAGCCAAGGGCGAGCGCAAGGCGAAGCCGCAGATGGACGACAAGCAGCTGGAGCAGATGCACAAGAACCGCTTCGCCCGCCAGCGCGCCGAGCTGGACGTGCAGGAGAAGTACTACAAGAAGTTCCGCACCGTGCTGACCGAGCGGCAGTATGCCCAGCTGATGAGAATGGACAAGGGCGGCAAGAAAGCCGGCCGACACGACCGCAAAGCCTTTGGCAAGAGAGCCGGCATGCGCGGCAACAAGAAAGGCGGCAAGAAAGGCGGCGTGTGCTGCGGCAAGAAAGGCGGCGTGTGTGGCGGCAAGTGCGACGGCCACGATGCACGCACGGAATAGACACCGGCCACGACAAACGAAACCAGGCAAAACCACGAGTGCTCTGGCTTTGCCTGGTTTCTGTTTGTTCTTATGCTGCTGCCTGACGGCCTCGTTTTTTCCTTTTCGCAGCACGCTGGCCGTGTGCTGCCGCTCACCGCCCGGGCTTCAGTATCTCGTCCAGCAGGCGGTCGGCATGTCCCCAGCGGTCCATCAGATAGAGCACATAGCGTATATCGACGCCTATGCAGCGTGCCAGCCGTGTGTCGAAGAAGATGTCAGAGGCCAGCGAGTCCCAGTTGCCGTCGAAAGCCAGTCCGATGAGCTGCCCCTTGTCGCCGAACATGGGCGAGCCGGAGTTGCCGCCGGTGATGTCGTTGTTCGTCAGGAAGCACAGGTGCATGTCGCCCGTGGCGCGGTCCTGGTAGGGCCCGAAGTCGGCGGCGCTCATCAGCTGCTTCATGACGGGCTCCACGCGATAGTCCTCGACGCTCTCGCCGGCCTCCATCTTGCGCACGATGCTCGGGGCGCTGGTGTACCAGCCGCTGGGCTTGCCCGCCAGCATGAAGCCGCCCACCTGACCGTAGCTCAGACGCAGCGTGAAGTTGGCGTCGCTGTAGTGAGGCTGGTCCTTCTCGTAGGCCAGCTTGGCGGCGCACAGCAGCTTCTCCTGGGCGTCGATGCTGTCGTTCAGCGGTGCCATCTGCTCGCGTATCTTGCTCCACACGTCGCTCAGGTCGAGGCCGAAGCGCACGCCCATGTCGCGGTTGAAGCGGCGCTTGTTGATATACAGTCGCTTGCCGCTCTTCATCAGCACCGACTTGGCATAGAGCGCATCCACATATCGGGCCACCGAGCCGCCATACTTCTTGTCGATGGTCTCGGTGTAGAAGTCGGGCAGCCACTCTGCATCGACCTGCCGGCGATAGTTCTCGAGCAGCGCCACCAGCATGTCGCGTTCGGTCTGCTGGTCCCACTGGTCGCTGTTGTCGTCGAAGCTGACATACTGTTTGCTGCGCTTGCCCGCGGGTCCCTTCACCTCCATGCCGTTGTGCACGCGGAAAGCCCTGAGCGGCAGCTCTATGTCGCGCAAGAAGGTCTCGCTGAAGAAGGTGCGCGCCTTGGCCAGCCGCATGCGGCGGGCATAGAGCTGCTCCATCAGCTGCGGCGACAGCTCCTTCACGGCAAAGGCATCGGCATTGAAGGTCGGCACCTTGCCCTGGGTGCTGGTGCGGCTGCCCTGTTCCACCCATCTCATCAGCTTCTGCTCGAACAGCTCCTTCTGCTGTATCAGTCCTATGCTGTCGATACACTTGTTCATGCCGATGGAGTTCTTCCAGTAGTTTGAGCTGTGGGCATATTTCGAGTCATACTTGATGCGCACGGCCTCGCTGCGGTCCATGTGCTGCTTCATCACCTGCTGCTTGACGGTGCGCACCTCGACGCGCGGCGCGTTGTAGGCGTCGCGGTTCTCGCGTATGCCGTAGCTTGACAGGTAGCGTTCGGTGCTGCCCGGGTAGCCCATCGTCATGGCAAACGACCCCTCGCCGTAGCCGTCGAGCGACACCGGGGCATAGTGGGTCGTCTGCATGGGCACGTTCTGCTTGCTGTATTTAGCCGGACCGCCCGTGACGGGATCTACATAGATGCGGAAGACGGAGAAGTCGCACGTCTGTCGCGGCCACATCCAGTTGTCGGTCTCGCCGCCAAACTTACCCATCGACTTGGGCACGGCAAACACCAGCCTGACGTCCTCGTAGTCGCGGTAGGTGGTCAGGTAGTAGCGGTTGCGCTCGTAGAAGGGCTTCACCTCGGCGCGCAGCGTGCTGTCGCGTTGTGTCAGCTCCTTCTGCCGGGCGTTCTCCACGCTATCTACCAGGTGGCTGCGGCCCTGTCGGTCCAGCGTGTCTATGCCCAGGGCCTGCATCTGGGCCGTGATGTCCTGTTGCTCCAGCATGAACGAGACGAACAGCCCCTTGTTGGGCAGCTCGTCGGCGTAGGTCTGGGCATAGAAGCCGTTGAGCATATAGTCGTGTTCGACGGTCGAGTGCGAGCGTATGGCCTCGAAGCCGCAGTGGTGGTTGGTGAAGACCAGCCCGTGGGGGCTTACCACCACGCCCGAGCAGTAGCCGCCGAAGTTGACCACGCTCTTCACCACGGCGTTGTCGTCGCCCCAGAGCTGGTCCGCCGTCAGCTGGCAGCCCTCGGCCTTCATCTGTTCATAGACGGCCGCGGGAAGGTCGCTCAGCGTCCACATGCCCTCGTCGGCCCACACACCTGCCGGTGCCGTGGCCAGCAGAAGCAGAGATAGTAGTTTCTTCATATTGCTTTTTCTGATTATTCTGATTACTCTGATTATTCTGATTACTCTGATTACTCCGATTACTCTGATTACTCTGATTACTCCGATTATTCAGATTACTCCGATCACTCCGACAATCACTGTCCGCCCAGCCGGTCGAAGAAGGTAATCATGTCGTCCCAGGTCTTCATCTCGGCACCGCCGAACACTATTCGCTGCGCCAGCAGGCTGCCGTCGTCACCGGGCAGCGCTGCCTGTGGCGGCGTGGTCACCATGTAGTCGCCGTAGAGCAGCTCGGGGCGGTGTGTGAACACGCCGTGGTGCCATGCGGCCACGCCGAAATGCTGTTCCAGCCAGGCGGCGTCGGCGCTGTCGGCACTGACGAAAAAGACGGCATAGCGCTCTATGAGCTGCCGCACCGCCTTCTGCGACGAGGGGCGCGGCTGCCGCCGACTGTCGCGCAGGGCATCAACACATATATATACTATGGGTCGCTGGCGTCGCTCCTGACGGTCGTCAATCCATCTTATCACCGGCATCACCGAGTGCATGAACGAGCGGTCGTCCATGCGGTGCTCGCCGTGGAAGCCGATGGCGTTCGCGTAGTGGCGCTCGAACAGCGGACGTGTGTTGACCAGCGTGTCCCCGTCGCCGAAGAGACCATAGACGCGCTGCTGCTCCAGCGCGTCGTCGCAGCCGGCGAAGCATTGCTCCGTGGCCTGGCGATACTCCTTCACCAGCGCCTTGGTCACGATGAAGTCCTGCACGCCGTCTTGTCGCGGACTGCTGAAGCGCTGGGCACCCGTCATGCCGTGGGCCGACATCGTGTCGCCCATCTCGAACGCCGGGTTGACCAGTATGCGGTCGTAGCCACGCAGCTGCTCGGCCATCATGCCGCCCATAGAGGTGCCTATGATCAGCGAGGGCTGTTCGCGGCGGCATGTATCGCTGAGCAGGGCCAGCGCCTCGGCCGGACGAAGCGGCAGGTCGGGAGCCAACACGCGGGCAGCAGGCAGCACCGTGCGCAGACGGCTGACCGTGCCGCTCTGACCGCTCGAAGCGAAGCCGTGGACGTACAGCACCGTCTTGCCGGACATCAGCTCCGGAAATTGCTTGATGTAAGGATTGGGTGTCATGTTGTAGGAATGGTATGCCGGGGGTGGAATTTGATGGGAGAGAAGCGAGTTGAGAGATGAGAACTGAAGCCGAGCCCCCTGTTTGCAACGGCGCGCAAATTTACTAATTATTCTGTTTACAAAGAAAAAAACAGTAAAAAATTTGTAACATTCGGGAATAATTTTTAATTTTGCCGCAATTATATCTGTGCCTATAAGGATAGCCATTAAGCACACCACCGAAAAACACCCCTGTAGAAATATGGCAAAAGCAAAGCAAAAGAAAAGCAAGGGCGGCGTCAAGCCACAGCCGCAGCCTGTAGAGGTCGTGGAGACTGTTGAGGCTGTAGAGGGAGCCGTGGACGACACCGAGCAGACGAACGACACCATCGACTTGCACAAGGAGTTGAAGCGCTATTTCGGTTTCGACACGTTCAAGGGCGACCAGGAAGAGATAATACGCAACGTGCTTGCGGGCAACAACACCTTCGTGCTGATGCCCACCGGTGGCGGAAAGAGCCTGTGCTACCAGTTGCCCTCGCTCATCATGGACGGCGTGGCAATAGTCATCTCGCCCCTCATAGCGCTGATGAAAAATCAGGTCGATGCCATCACCAGCCAGAGTCAGGACGGCACCGCCCACTATCTCAACTCGTCGCTCAACCGCTCGGCCATAGAGCATGTGCGCAGGGACATACGCGAGGGGCGTACCAAGCTGTTGTATGTAGCGCCAGAGAGCCTGACAAAGGAAGAGAACGTAGAGTTTCTGCGCACGGTGAAGATCTCGTTCTATGCCGTCGATGAGGCCCACTGCATCTCGGAGTGGGGACACGACTTCCGACCCGAATACCGGCGCATACGACCCATCATCAACGAGATAGGCAACGCGCCCGTCATAGCCCTGACCGCCACCGCCACCGACAAGGTGCGCACGGACATCAAGAAGAACCTGGGCATCATGGACGCCGTGGAGTTCAAGAGCTCGTTCAACCGCCCCAACCTCTACTATGAGGTAAGACCCAAGACCAAGGACATCGACTCGGACATCATACGCTTCATCAAGCAGCACCCGGGCAAGAGCGGCATTGTCTATTGTCTGGCCAGAAAGAAGGTGGAGGAGCTGGCCGAGATACTGAAAGCCAACGACATCAAGGCGGCACCATACCACGCCGGACTGGAGTCGCAGGTACGTTCGCAGACCCAGGACGCCTTCCTCATGGAAGACATCGACGTCATCGTGGCCACCATAGCCTTCGGCATGGGCATTGACAAGCCCGACGTGCGCTTCGTCATCCACTACGACATACCCAAGTCGCTCGAGGGATACTACCAGGAGACAGGGCGCGCCGGACGCGACGGGGGCGAGGGCATCTGCCTGACCTTCTACAGCTTCAAGGACCTGCTGAAGCTGGAGAAATTCATGCAAGACAAGCCCGTGGCAGAACAGGACATCGGCAAGCAACTGCTGCAAGAGACGGCCGCATACGCCGAGAGCTCGGTATGCCGGCGAAAGATGCTGCTGCACTATTTCGGCGAGACATACAAGCAGGACAACTGCCACAACTGCGACAACTGCCTGCACCCGGCAAAGAAGATAGAGGCATGGCAGCAGCTGCGCACCGTGCTCAAGACCATACTGCTGCTCAACGAGAATTTCAGGGCCAACTACATCGTCGATTTCATCACCGGCCACGAGACGGAGGAAATCATCTCACACCGACACCAAGACCTGCCGGAGTTCGGCTGCGGCGAGGGAGACGACGACAAGCTGTGGAACCCCGTGATACGCCAGGCCATGCTGCAGGGATATGTCAAGAGGGAGGTGGAAAACTACGGCCTGCTGAAGCTCACGCCGGCCGGACGGCAGTTCATGAAGAGCCCCAAGCCCTTCATGATCACCAAGGACCGCGACTACGACAGCGACCTGGCTGGCGACATGGCACAGGGACGGACCAGCGCACTCGACCTGCCGCTGCAGCACATGCTGACCGACCTGAGAAAGGAGTGGAGCCGAAAGCTGAACTGTCCGCCATACATCATCTTCCAGGACGCAGCCATAGAGCAGATGGCAACAGACTATCCCGTCACGGCCGAAGAGCTGAAGAACATACAGGGCGTGGGCGAGGGAAAGGTCAGAAAACCATACGCAAGGGAGTTCCTCGACCTGATAAAGCGCTACTGCGAGGAGAACAACATCGAGCGGCAGACAGACCTGCGCATACGCACCGTGGCCAAGAAGAGCGCCATGAAGGTCAAGATCATACAGAACATCGACAAGCAGATAGCACTCGACGACATCGCACTGAGTCAGAACATCGACTTCGAGGACCTGCTCGACGAGGTGGAGGCCATCGTCTATAGCGGCACCAAGCTGAACATCGACTATTTCCTTGAGGATGTGATGGACGACGACCATATTGACGACATCTACGAATACTTCCGCCACAGCGAAACCGACGACCTCGACACGGCCGTGGAGACCCTCGGCGGCGACATCACCGAGGACGAGGTGCGGCTTGTGCGCATCAAGTTCATCTCCGAGATGGCCAACTGACCTCTGCCGACCGGACAGAAAGGCGCAAAGGCAGAACACACCCCAACAGCCCGCCCATCAGTCCGGTAAACTGCGCCGCCGGCGCAGTCCCCCACAAAAATCGGTCCGGTAAACTGCGCCACCGGCGCAGTCCCCCCACAAAAGAAACACCCACAAAAAAATAACCTTAAAATAACACGACAACACTATGGAACAACAATCACAGAAGCCATACGTCATCGGGCTTGACCTGGGCGGTACCAACTCGGTGTTCGGCATCGTCGATGCCCGCGGAGAGATAAAAGCCACCACCGCCATCAAGACCGGCAGCTATGCCAAGGCTGAGGACTATGTCGCTGCCTGCGTGGAGGCCCTGCAGCCCATCATCGACACCGTGGGCGGAATGGACACCATCAAGGCTATGGGCATCGGCGCGCCTAATGCCAACTACTACAGCGGCACCATCGAGATGGCACCCAACCTGCCGTGGGCCCACGACTGCGTGGTGCCGCTGGGCAAGCTCTTCAGCGAGCGCCTCGACAACATTCCCGTGGGCCTGACCAACGATGCCAACGCCGCCGCCCTGGGCGAGATGGTCTATGGCGTGGCGCGCGGCATGAAGAACTTCATCGTCATCACGCTCGGCACCGGCGTGGGCTCCGGCATAGTCGTCAACGGACAGCTGCTCTATGGCAGCGACGGCTTCGCCGGCGAGCTGGGACACGTCATCATGCGCCGCGAGAACGGACGGCTCTGCGGCTGCGGACGCAGGGGCTGCCTCGAGGCATACTGCTCGGCAACCGGCGTGGCCCGCACCGCACGCGAGCTGCTCGCCACCACACAGCGGCCGTCGCTGCTGCGGGAGATGAACCCCGAGGACATCACCTCGCTCGACGTGTCGATAGCCGCCGGCAAGGGCGACGAGCTGGCCAACGAGATATACCAGTTCACCGGACACATGCTCGGAGAGGCCTGCGCCGACTTCGCTGCCTTCTCGTCGCCAGAGGCCTTCATCTTCTTCGGAGGAATGACAAAGGCCGGAGACCTCATCATGAAACCTATCGAGCAGGCGTACAACGAGCTTGTCATGCCTATCTTCAAAGGCAAGGCCAAGTTCCTCGTCTCCGGACTCGACGGAGCCGGAGCCGCCGTGCTCGGAGCAAGCGCCATCGGATGGGAAATGTAGGGAACCGAGAATTGACAACTCTCAGTTCGCAACTCACAAATCTCTCAACTATCAATTATCAACTATCTATATGGACGACAACAAGCAACTGATAGCCCAGTGCGAGGCACGGGCTAAGGAATGGCTTTCTCCGGCCTTCGACGAGGAGACACGCAAGGAGGTTCAGCAGATGCTGGACGCCGAGGACAAGACGGCTCTCATTGACGCTTTCTACCAGAACCTTGAGTTCGGCACGGGTGGACTGCGCGGCATCATGGGGGCCGGCACCAACCGCATGAACAAGTATATCGTGGGCATGGCCACACAGGGCTTCGCCAACTATATCCTCAAGGCCTTCCCGGGCAAGCAGAGCGCCGTGGTCGTCGGGCACGACTGCCGCAACAACGGACGTATGTTTGCCGAGACCGTGGCCGACATCTTCTCGGCAAACGGCATAAAAGTCTATCTCTTCGAGAGCCTGCGCCCCACACCCGAGATCTCGTTCGCCATACGCCAGCTCGGCGCACAGGCCGGCGTCAACGTCACTGCCTCGCACAACCCACGCGAGTACAACGGTTACAAGGCTTACTGGGACGACGGCGCACAGGTGCTCGCACCACACGACAAGGGCATCATCGACGAGGTGAACAAGGTGAGCATCGACCAGGTGAAGTTCCAGGGCAACAAAGAACTCATCGAGATCATCGGCGGAGAGATGGACTGGGACTACCTCACGGCTGTCAAGGAGGCTATGGTCGATCAGGACGTCATCCTGCGACACAAAGACCTGAACATCGTCTATTCGCCCATGCACGGCACCGGACGCGTCATCATACCCGAGGCGCTGCGCTCGTGGGGCTTCCAGAACATTCACGTCGTGCCAGAGCAGATGGTCATCGACGGCAACTTCCCCACCGTCGTCTCGCCCAATCCCGAGAACGCTGAGGCCATGACGCTGGGCATGAAGCTCGGCACACGACTGAACGCCGACCTTGTCATCGCCTCTGACCCCGATGCCGACCGGCTGGCCATCGTATGTCGCAACCCTAAGGGCGAGTGGGAGATACTCAACGGCAACCAGACATGCATGATGTTCTGCTGGTACATCATCGCCAACAAGAAGAAGCTGGGACAACTCAAGGGCAACGAGTTCCTGGTGAAGACCATCGTCACCACAGAGGAGATAGCACGCATAGCCGAGAAGAACGGCGTGGAGCTGAAAGACTGCTACACGGGCTTCAAGTGGATTGCCAACGAGATACGCGTCAACGAGGGCAAGAAGAAATACATCGGCGGCGGCGAGGAGTCGTTCGGCTTCCTGCCCTTCGACAAGGTGCGCGACAAGGACTCACCAGCCTCCATCTGCCTCATCTGCGAGATAGCTGCATGGGCCAAGGACAACGGCATGACGCTCTACGACCTGCTGATGAACATCTACGTCGAGTATGGCTTCTCGAAGGAGGTCACCATCAACGTGGTGAAGCCCGGAAAGAGCGGGGCCGACGAGATAAAGCAGATGATGGTCAACTTCCGCCAGAACCCGCCCAAGGAGCTGGGTGGCGCAAAGGTGTGTCTCGTCAAGGACTATCAGACGCTCGAGGCCTGCTATGCCGACGGACGCAAGGAGAAGATCGACATGCCCACCACGAGCAACGTGCTGCAGTGGTTCTGCGAAGACGGCACAAAGGTCAGCGTACGCCCCTCGGGCACAGAGCCTAAGATCAAGTTCTACACCGAGGTCAAGGACTCGTCGATGGAGTGTGCCAAGTGCTACGAGCGCTGCACGCGCGACGCCGAGGTCAAGATAGAGGCCATCAAGAAGAGCCTCGGACTGTAACAGCTGAGAAACAAACTGAGAGGTGAGAGCAGACAGACGCCACGCGGCCGTCTGTCTGCTCTCACCTCTCGGTTTTTTAGTGTTACGGTGAACGTAAAAAAAGGTGGCTGCCTTGCGGCAGCCACCACTGACCCCGTCAATGACGGAACGGCAGACGTTGCTCCTGTGGCTCCATAGAATTCTTTCAGTGTTCAGCTGCTACTCTACAGCGCGCACTGTGCCGTCAGCTCGCATATCTTGACGATGGTCTGCATGGCGCGCTCCATGACCTGTATGGACACAAACTCGTGCGGGCCGTGGAAGTTGACACCTCCGGCAAAGATGTTCGGACAGGGCAGTCCGCGGAAGGAGAGCTGTGCACCGTCGGTGCCGCCGCGTATGGGCTCCACGCGCGGCTCCACGCCCACGGCCTGCATGGCCTTCAGCACCAGGTCGATGACGTGCCGCTCGGGGTCTATCTTCTCCTTCATGTTGTAGTACTGGTCTTTCACCTCCACCGTGACGGTGCCATCGCCGTAGCGGTCGTTCAGCTGCCGGGCCACGCTGGCAAAGAGGCGCTTGCGCTGCTCGAAGCGCTGGCGGTCGTGGTCGCGTATGATATACGACAGCCGGGCCTGCTCGCACGAGCCCTGCATGCCCGTCAGGTGGAAGAAGCCCTCATAGCCCTCGGTGGTCTCGGGGCGCTCGTCGGCCGGCAGCAGCGCAATGAACTCCGTGGCCACCAGCGCCGCGTTGACCATCTTGCCCTTGGCATAGCCAGGGTGTACCGACACGCCGCGCACGCTGACCTTTCCCGAGGCCGCGTTGAAGTTCTCATACTCCAGGTCGCCCTGGTCGCCGCCGTCCATCGTATAGGCCCACTGGCAGCCGAAGCGCTCCACGTCGAAGTGGTGAGCACCCATGCCTATCTCCTCGTCGGGGTTGAAGGCCACGCGTATGCGCCCGTGCTTCACCTCGGGGTGGTCGCGCAGGTAGCACATCGCCTGCATTATCTCGGCTATACCCGCCTTGTCGTCGGCACCAAGCAGGGTGTGGCCGTCGGTCACTATCAGGTCTTCGCCCTTGTGGGCCAGCAGCTCGGGGAACTTGTCCGGCGAGGAGACGATGCCCTCCGAGAGCACGATGTCGCCGCCGTCGTAGTTGCTCACTATGCGCGCCTTGATGTCGGCACCCGAGCAGTCGGGCGAGGTGTCATAGTGTGAGATGAAACCTATGGTGGGCACCTTGTCGGCCCCCTGCGGCAGGTTGGCCGGCAGAGTGGCGTAGATATACCCCATGTCGTCCATCTCCACATCGGTGAGGCCTTCGCGCTCAAGCTCCTCCTTCAGGTAGCGCGCAAAGACGAGCTGCTTCGGCGTGCTGGGCACGGTCTGGCTGTCCTCGGCACTCTGTGTGTCGAAGCGGGTGTAGTTCAGAAATCGTTCTGTGATGTTCATTGTTATTGGTTTTGTTCGGATTGTCTGCGCACGTTCCGCCGGCAAAGGTACGAAAAGTCGAGAGAAGAACAAAACAAGCTTGCTTGTTTTTTCTTCCGAGACGGAGTACCTTCGCGCTGAAAGCGCAAAGGTACGAAAAGTCGAGAGAAGAACAAAACAAGCTTGCTTGTTTTTTCTTCCGAGACGGAGTACCTTCCGTACCTTTGCCGCTCGGCGCTTGCGACGCTTTGCTTGCCAAAGAATTCCTATCAGGGTTTCGGCAGCGAGTACGAAACGCTGCTGAGTGCTTTTGACAAGGACATTCTTTGCAAGCAAAGCGTCGCAAGCGCCGAGCGGCCAACCAGAAGAAACGTGTGGGTAAGGACAGGGTTGTCAAGCCAATCACCTAACCCTTTGTCATTGCCTCTATTGACAATCTCCTTCATCTTTGCGACGAAGCTATTGAAGCTCGTCAGCAGTTCTTCGACAAGCGAAGCGGCATGCCGATTACCTCGTAGGTACTGCGCTCAATTGATATAACTTCCATGTCTGTTTAGTTTTTGTAATTTGCGGGCAAAGGTACATCTTGATCTCCAGAGAGGCTCATTCTAAAAATATCTTATTGTGAAATAACAATTCAGGGAAACAAAAACCCAATGTCTGCTGAGCTTGCTCATCAGAAAGCAGACAAGTATCTTTGTATGGCACTCCACATAAAGGTGCGTAAGAGGCTACACCCTTCTATCAGATCTGTTTGCGGAAACAAATGATTTATGCCTAATAGATAATGTCGAACGTCTGAGCTATCGATTAGCGAGTGCAGTTCAAACGTTGGTCAAAGGGATTGGCTATGTCTTTTTGCAATTCTTGTACTAATT
>JAILBT010000034.1 GCA_024680755.1 Prevotella sp.
CGAGAGCTCGCAGATAAAGGGCTTCCGTGCTTACTTCAAGCTGAAGGGTGAGGCGGCAACAGCCCGCACCTTCCGACTCGACTTCGGCAACGGTGAGTCGACAAGCATTGAACATTTACCAATGAACAGTCAGCAGTCAGCCAGCGTCTACACGCTCGACGGTCGCCGCATTGAGGGCCAACCCGCACAAAAAGGTGTGTATATCGTAAACGGAAAGAAAATTGTAATCAAATAAAAAAAGGAGGATACAACTATGACTAAAAAGGAATATCAGAAGCCCACGGTGAATGTGGTGATGATTCAACACTCGCAGATGCTTTGCCATTCACTGGATATGATACAGTCCACAGGTCTCGATGAAGGTGAGACCATGGATTACGGCGACAATCAGGGAAAAAAGACCAACAGCATCTGGGATGCTTGGTAAACAGCACTGATTAACAAGTCTGCGGAGGCAGCATTACCGACTACACATAGTAGTAGCTGCAAATTCCGTGTTCTTTATACCTTTCGTTTCCTGCTGCATAGTTCGGAAAAACGTCAATCTGGATACAGAAATTGGTCATGATAGCAAAATTTTCGGGAAAAACGCGGCTGTTTGATAAATAATGTGTATATTTGGACGCTAAAACAAACTAAACCATCAAAACGAATGAGCATGATGAGCCAAAGACTACTCCTGTCGCTGCTGGCCGCCGGCCTCGGATTGCTGACAGCAGCGCAAGCCCAACAGACAGTGAACGACAACAACACCCCGCTGCACCTGCTGCGCCCAGCCTACCGTGTGGGCTACGGCGTGCCCACGGCTGAGGACGTGAAACAGACCATGGACCGTGTGCTGCGCTACATCGACGCGGAGACACCCGCCGCACTGGTGGACAAGCGCACGGGGCGCGAGGTGGCGATGCCGCCCAGCGGGCTGTTCGGCCCTTCCGACCTGACGGCCGACGTGCAACTGAAGCAGGGCGGATTCCGGCTGACCAGCTACGAGTGGGGCGTCACCTACTCCGCCGCGCTGGCGGCCTACGAGGCGACGGGCGACAAAGCCTATCGCGACTACGTGGCACGACGCCACCAACTGCTGGCGGCCATAGCTCCCCACTTCCAAAGCATCTACGCCAAAAACAAGGACATCGACGGCAACATACGCCGCGTAGTAGACCCCCACGCGCTCGACGACGCGGGAGCCGTCTGCTGCTCGATGATCAAGGCCGTGCTCGGTGTCGAGGGTGGAGTGACGAGTGTGGAGGGGCTGCGGCCGCTGATAGACCGCTATGCCGACTATATAATAAATAAGGAGTACCGCCTGGACGACGGCACCTTCGCACGCCTGCGCCCGCAGAAGAACACGGTGTGGCTCGACGACATGTTTATGGGCATACCCACCGTGGCCTATATGGGCAAGTTGACGGGCGAGACCCGCTACTATGACGAGGCGGCGCGCCAGGTGATGCAGTTTGCCAGCCGCATGTGGGTGGAGGAGCAGGGGCTGTTCCGCCACGGATGGGTGGAGGACATGGAGCCACATCCCGCCTTCTTCTGGGGACGTGCCAACGGCTGGGCGCTGCTGACGCTGTGCGAGGTGCTTGACGTGCTGCCCGCCGACCACCAGCAACGGCCGGCCATCGTCGGTCTGCTGCGCAAACATGCCGCAGGGCTGGCCTGCCGACAGCATCACGACGGCTTCTGGCACCAGCTGCTCGACCGGCCCGACACCTATCTCGAGACGTCGGCCACGGCCATCTACACCTACTGCCTGGCACATGCCATCGGCCAGGGGTGGCTCGACGCAAAGACGTTCGGACCAGTGGCGCTGCTGGGCTGGCACGCCGTGGCGTCGCAGGTCAACGAGCGCGGGCAGGTGGAGAACGTCTGCGTGGGCACAGGCATGGGCTTCGATGCCGCGTTCTATGCCTACCGGCCGGTACACGTGATGGCTGCCCACGGCTACGGACCCGTCATCTGGGCCGGGGCGGAGATCATCAGACTGCTGCGACAGCAACACCCGAAGCTCAACGACTCGGCGGTGCAGTTCTACGACCATGAGGTGCCCACGGACAAACCAATCTTCAACTACAACGGGGAAATACGGTATTAATGCATAGTGAATTGAGTAGTATGAAAAAAGCAATAACCCTCTGTCTTGCAGTGTTCTGCGCTGTGCCGTTGCTGGCGCAGATGGGGCGGCGCTTCCCCTCTGAGCGCAAAGTGATAACCGACCCGAAGACGGGCGTGGAGCTGGTGTTCCTGACCTCGAAGAGCGGCACCGGCGACTCGAAAATCTACCAGACGCACAACCAGTGGACGTCCGACGGCCGCTGGGTGGTCTTCCGCAGCGACCGTGTGCCCGGCGAGGCGATGGCCGTCAACGAGGAGACGGGCGACATAGTGCAGGTGACCGAGGGCGGCTACACGGGCATGCTCTGCGTGGCCCGCAAGTCGATGAACCTCTACCACATGCGCAGCGTGACCGACAGCGACGGCAAGCGCACAGGCATGACGGTGGTCGAGGTGGACCTGGGGCGCCTGCTGGCCGACGTTGAGGCTGGCACGCTGAAGAAGAAACAGGCCTACGAGCGCGTCTGCGGCGTGATACCTGCTGATATGTGCAGCGAGGGCGACATGGCGCTCGACGGCAGCGAGGAGTTCGTCTACTTCCGTCTGGACAAGGAGTATGCCCGCACCATGCCCATCGCCGAGCCCATAGCCCCCGACTTCGGCCCGCGACACATGGGTGCCGGCCCCGGCGGCATAGGCAAGATGGACCTCGCCACGGGCAAGGCCGAGCCGGTGGTGGCCGTACACTTCAAGGTGGGCCACATACAGGGCAACCCCTGGCACCCGGGCGAGGTGATCTTCTGCTGGGAGACGGGCGGCAAGGCCCCGCAGCGCACGTGGATGTGCAATGCCGACGGCACGGGCCTGAAGCCCATCTACCGCGAGACGGCGCACGACTGGGTGACCCACGAGGCCGTGATCAGCGCCGACGAGCTGGTCATAGCCATCATAGGGCACAGACCCATAAAGGCCTCTCCCGATGCCTCAGCAGGAGGGGGTAAGGCCAGCATAGAGGGGCTGGAGTCGTTTGCCATGTCCGACGACTGGGGACCCTCGGGCACCAAGGAGTATGCCACGGGCATCGCCGTGGTGAACATGCGCACCCGCGAGCTCACACTCGAGGGACAGGTGCCCGGCGACAACTTCTGGCACGTGGCCGGCTCGCAGGACGGACGCTGGGTGGCAGGCGATGACTTCGCCCGCGAGCTGTGGCTCATAGACCGCCACACCGGCGAGCGCATACTCCTCACGGCGGGGCACAAGACAACGGCACGCGACCACGTGCACCCCACCTTCAAGCCCGACGGAACGGAGATAGAGATACAGTCGGCCATGCTCAGCGACGACGGACGCTCGATGAACATCTGCATCGTCAGGCTGCCAAAGAAACTGATTGAAAAAATAAAAGAATAAAAGAGTAAAAAAATAAAAAAATATAAAATTGAAATAATTGAAAAATAAAAGTTCCGCATGTTGGGAGTGAAAAGGAGCGAAAGGGTAGTGAGCCGGCTGTCGTCGGCGGGAGTGAGGGGGACGATACTGTCCCTGTTGATGGTTTTGGCAGGGCTGTCAACTGGCGCGGCGCAGGAGGTCTGCATCACCAGACATATCAGTTCGGCCGACGGACTGTCGAACGACTTTGTCATCAGTCTGGCTGTCGACGGACGGGGCTATGTGTGGGTGGCCACCGAGGCTGGCGTGAACCGTATAGCAGGAAAGACGGTGGTGAGCAGCATGCAGCCCGGCAACCCGCTGTCGGCAGGGCAGTTGAAAGGCCGCATCACGGCAATGCGCTGGCACGAGGCGTCGGGCAACATGCTCATCGGAACAGAGCGCGCCCTGTCGGTGTACAGCGAAAAAGACGGCACGCTGCGCCACCTGGACAGCAGCGACGGACTGGTGCCATCGAGCATAAACGACATAGCCAGCGCCGCCGACGGTGGGGTGTGGCTGGTCTATGGCAACGGACAGATACAGCACCTGGACTGCACAACGATGGAAGCGGTCACGCTGCCCATGGCCGAGCCGCATGAGAACCGCTGCGCTTGGGACGACGGGCAGGGCCGACTCTACATAGGCCACAGCCAGCACGGCATGACCATAGTGGAA
>JAILBT010000044.1 GCA_024680755.1 Prevotella sp.
CTGTGGAGCTGCCACCCACCTCTCCCACTCCACCCATAACACCCACTCCACCCACAACACCCACCTTACCCACAACACCCACCTCACCCCCACCCACACAACCCCCATACCCCCCACAATAACACAACAACATCAATGAACAACAAGATAAAGGCAATCCTCACAAGCTGGCAGACGGGCCGCGCCTGTCGCCATCTGCTTGCCGGTCTGGTGTGCTGCGCTGCCAGCGCAGCCCTCACCGCCTGCTCAGACCTCTACGAGGCCGAGTCTGATCGCCAGATCTACGACCCGGCCTTAGACGAGAAGACCGACTCAATGTTCTTCACGCTCGGCATACTGAAGAGCCTGCAGCAGGCCGCCGACCAGTATGTGCTGCAGGGCGAGATGCGCGGCGACCTGGTACAGACCAACAGCCACACCGCCACGGCGCTGCGCCAGCTGGCCAACTTCTCTGCCACCACCGAGTGCCGCTACGACTCGGCCTACCTCTACTATCGCGTCATCAACAACTGCAACTACTACCTGGCCCACCGCGACACCACGCTGCGCACCGGCTCACGCCAGGTGGCACTGCCCGAATATGCCGAGGCACTGGCCGTGCGCGCATGGGCATACATGCAGCTGGCCAAGACCTACGGCCGCGTGCCCTTCTACACCCAGCCCCTGACAAGCATCGAGCAGGCCAACCAGCAGTTGCCAGAACTGGACCTGCAGGGCATTGCCGACGCTCTCATACCCGAGATGCTGCGCTTCAGCGGCACCCCCGTGCCCACCTACGGCAACATCAGCGCCGGCGTGCTGAACAGCTCCACCGGCAGCAACCAGGAGGAGAAGATCGTGACATCGGCCCGCACCATGCTGCCCATCGACGTCGTGCTGGGCGACCTCTACCTTGAGACACACCAGTATGAGCAGGCCGCACGCAGCTACTTCCGCTTCCTGGCCAACAACAGCTGGGCCATACGCCAGGCATACATACTGCCCACGTCGCTCTACATGCGCACCATACTGGAAGACAAGCTGCCCGCCACGTCGTCATGGACCTTGGGCAACTCGGCCTTCTCATGGGCCAACATCTTCAGCATCGGCTCGACAAGCGACATCGTGACATACATACCCCTGGCGGCCAACCGGCTGCGCGGCGTGACCACCGACCTGCCGCGTATCTTCGGCTTCGACTTCTACAGCACCACCGGCGGCAGCATGTCGTCGGCAGAGCGCTACCTGCCGGAGCGACAGATCGATGCCTCTGATGCCTACAACGCCCTGAGCGAGGCCCAGACCTACTACTACACGCCCTACACCACCCAGGCCGCCGCCACCGTGGTGCTGGAAAGCGACATGGGCGACCTGCGACGCTATATCACCATGCACCAGACGTCGAAGAACGACTCTGCCTTTGCCGTCATGGAGAAATTCAACAACGCCAACGTGCCGCTCTACCGCACGGCCACCGTCTATCTGAGGCTGGCCGAGGCCATGAACCGCATGGGCTATCCGCGTGCGGCCTTCGCCATACTGAAGGACGGCATCTCGCCCGACATGCTCACCGAGCGGCCTGCATACATCGACGACGCCACCATGCAGATGCTGCAGACCACCGTGCCTTTCCTCTCGGCCGAGAACCGCGAGAAGTTTGCCAACAACTGGGGCATACACAGCCGCGGCTGCTACTACACGCGCGGTGCCTTCTCGCCCTATCAGATGGACACCATCGTGGGCCGCAAGCTGGCCGAGATTGACGCACAGATGGCGCTGCCCGCCGGCCTGCGCACCCTGGCCGACACCATCAACGCCGTCGAAGACCTGCTCTGCGACGAGATGGCCTTAGAGCTGGCTTTCGAGGGCACACGCTTCGGCGACCTGACGCGACTGGCCCGCCATAAGAACCACGACAATCCCTACCGCGAGAACTTCGGCTCTGAGTGGCTGGCCGCCAAGCTGGCCTACAAGCAGCCCGTGAAAGACCTGACACAGGAGGCCAACTGGTTCCTGCCGCTGAGGTAAGGCGCCGGCCGTCCGGCATGTCGCGCCCCACAACGCGACAAGCAGCACACCCAACGCGACAGGACCAGCCGGCCGAAAGACAGACATGACAAAGAAACCAAAGCAACCTACCATTATGAAGAGACTACTGACGTTGGCCTTGACAGCCCTGACCCTTTCGGCCTGGGCAGCCAACACCAAGACCAAGGTGACGCAGGTCACCTCTGCCGTCACGCTGAGCACCGACGTGGACTATATGGTGTCGAGCTCCACACCCTTCGGCACAGAGGGTGTGGTGGACATCACCAATACGGACCACGCCGTGCTGATACTTGAGAGCGTCAAGCCGTCGGCGGCGCTCAGCCTCCTGGGCTCGCATGTGCGCATCAACGGCCAGGTGGCCCGCAACGGCACCAACTGCCAGGTGAAGATGTATGCCCAGCAGGGCTGCATCGTCTATCCCTACGCCAGCACGCTGAAGCCGCTGACCGTCTATAGCGAGCCGAACTTCCAGGGCGAGAGCAGCGACAACTTCGGGCTGGAGAACTCCGGCGGCTTCATGAACACCATGAACGACGCCAAGCTGAACAACCGCGTGCGCTCCTTCCGCCTCAAGCGCGGCTACATGGTCACCTTCTCCACCCTGCCCGCAGGCTATGGCTATCAGCGCTGCTTCATAGCCCAGGATGCCGACATCGAGATGGCCACCCTGCCCGCCGTGCTCGACGGCACCATCTCCAGCTACCGCGTGTTCCGCTGGAACACCGCCGGCAAGGCCGGAGTGGCCAACGACACGCGCGCCGAAGCCTGCTCGGCCCTGCATGTGACGAGCTGCTACAGCTTCGGACTGGGCGAAGACCGCGGCACCGACACCGAGTGTGTGCCACACCATATCTACGAGAACTGGCCCTCGGCATCGGCCTGCGGCGGCGTGGGCTACTCGCCCCACATGAAGACCAACAACGAGCCCCGCAACTCGGCCGACGACCACCCGCAGACGCTGGCCGAGATACTGGCCAACTGGCAAAACCTCATGCGCACCGGCATGCGACTGTGCTCACCCTCGTCGTGGGACGGCAGCGACTACACCAACGGCACGGGCTTCCTCAAGCAGTTCTTCGACTCCATCGACGCCCGCGGATGGCGCTGCGACATCGTTGACCTGCACTGCTACTGGCCCGAGGGCAACTTCAACAGCCTGGGCAACTGGGTCAACTCCGTGCACCGGCCCATCTGGATCTCCGAGTGGGTGTGGGGAGCCTCGTGGAACAGCAACGGTGCCTTTGCCAGCGGCGTGACAGAGGCACAGAACGCTGCCGCCGTGCAGCGTATATGCAACAACCTGAACGGCATGGACTATGTGGAGCGCTACTACTACTGGAACTCCGAGCGCGACCCGTCGAAGCTCTACAAGAATGGCACGCTGACGGCCGCCGGACAGTTCTATGCGTCGATGAAGACGGGCGTGGGCTACAACGGCCGCTACGACCATGTGCCCGCCGTGCCAAAGATGCTGGCGCCGGGCGCCAGCAAGACCGTGTGGGACGGCTCGACGGCCGTCACCACCTGGCACGACTACAACGGCGAATACAACCGCCTGATGGAGATACAGCGCAAGGTGCGCGGACAGCAGTGGGAGACGCTCGACGCCATCGCCATCAAGGAGCAGGCTGCCGACTACAGGTATGAGGACCACGAGGCACCCGCCGGCGCCATGTACCGTGTGCGCGTGGTGGACATGAACGGCGACGAATACTTCACCAACGAAGACATGGTGCCCGGCGACGCCGTGCAGTGTGCCGACGGACAGACGCGCTACATCGGCGGCAACATCATCGCCAACGGCGACTTCCAGATGGGTATGGCCGGCTGGACAAACGGCACCGGCGAAGCCTTAGGGCAGCCCTGGTTCGAGGTGGTGCCGCGCGGCAACACCGGCCGCAAGACGCTGCTCGCCCTGGGCAACAAGGGCCAGACCGACGCCGCGTCGATACGCACCCTCTTCCCCATAGAGCCGGAGCAGAACTACTACTTCCACATCGCCCTGCGCAATGCCGGCAACTATGTCAAGGTCGATCTGACCGACGACACCAACTCTGAGGAGCAGAACGTGGCCACGATGAAGAACAGCACCACCTGGACCCGCCAGGGACAGGACTTCAACAGCGGTCGCTTCACCCAGGCCATACTCTCGTTCCGCTGGCTGGCGGCCAAGGGCGAGCTGGGCGACATCGAGCTGTATCGCCTCTTCGACACGCGCGCCGAGGCCGTGGCCGACGGCATGACGCAGCTGCGCCGCAAGGCTATGGTCATGCAGACGCACAACAAGCTGCTGCCGGAGCTGAACAACGAGCTGTCGCTGAAGCTTGTGCTCATCGACGGCACCGACGACGCTGCCCTCGTCCAGGGCGAGACGGCCGTGGCACGCATGCAGCAGGCCCTCGCCTGCCACGAGCAGACCGACTCGCTGCTCCGGGTGGCCGCCACCATCAGCCACCTGCGCTTCGACGGGCAGCAGGAGCTGCTCGACGCCATCGGCGCCGCCAATGCCGCCGAGACCGCACAGGACATCATCGATGCCAACGCCCGCCTGGCGGCAGCCCTCGAAGCGTTCATGCCCATGACAGAGGGCGACGTACAGCCGCTGTCGCCGTCGTTCGCCACGGCCAACGGCTGGGAGACAAAGGTGGGCAGCTACACCGCAGGCGACCAGCGGCTGGCCACACAGGGCGGCAAGACATGCTGGAACGCCTGGTGGAGCAACGTCAGCGCCACGGTGGGCGAAAAGCGCACCATGGAGATACGCCAGCAGATAGACAACCTGCCCTCGGGCATGTATGAGCTGCAGTGTAAGGCCAGCACACAGCACTACTGCCTGTCCGACCAGCACGGCTACATGGTCGTCATGGGCGACACCATCAACACTCCGCAGCTCACGGCCGACTATATGGACGTGCCCGGCGCGGCCGACATCTGGCAGACGCTGACCACGCGGCCCGTCTTCGTGCCCCAGGACAGCAGCATCACTATCGGCTTCGTAGGCTCGAAGCTCGGTGCCACCGACAATGCCTGGCGCGAGGTGGGCAATGCCAGCAGCAGCGGCGACAAGCGCGAGGGCTGGTGGTGTGCCACCGACTTCCGCCTGCTCTTCCACCCGCTCTACACCTTCCCCGCCACACCCGGACAGTATGCCACCATCTGCCTGCCATACGCCTTCAGCCTGCCCGAGGGCCTGAAGGTCTATCGCATTGCCGGCCTCATGGCCGACTATAAGCAGGTGGCCCTTGAAGAGGTGACCGAGACGCAGGCCGGCATGCCCTACATCGCCGTGTGCGACAGCACCACCGCCGTCTATTACACCGGCGGGCAGGCGGTGAAGAACCCCATCACCACCGGCACCAACAACCTGCGCGGCTATTTCCGCGTGTCGGCCACCAACACCGCTGCCATCGGCACCTACACCCTGGTTGACGGCGTGTGGGAGCGTGTGGTGGGCCAGCGTGCGCCCCTGAGCAGCTATACCGCCATCATACGCCGCGCCGAGGGCATGACCGTGCTCGACAGCTGGGACGGCCCGCGGATGGACATCCACGGCGTGACCGACGAGCTGGGCGACCCCAGCGGCATCGACGACGTGGCGGGCGACAAGGCGGCCGCTGTGCGCGCCACTTACGACCTCGGCGGCCGCAGGCAACAGCAGCAGCGCGGACTGAACATCGACGTCATGGACGACGGAAGCGCACGCAAGGTCGTCAGATGACACAGCCCTGACACACCACAACGACAAGCGAGACGCGGTTTGCTCCCACCGGGGAACAAACCGCGTCGTTCGTTTTCCTGCTTTCGATATCATACGTCAATGTCTCCGTCGCGGTACAAAACAAGCCCCGCCAAGGTACAAAACAGGCCCCGCTGAGGTACAAAACAGGCCCCGCCAAGGTACAAAACAGGCCCCGTCAGGGTTTTTGGCTACAGGCGAAAGGCTTTTCGCCTGTAGCCAAAAAGCCTTTCGCTTGTAGCCAAAAAGCCTTTCGCTTGTAAGCAAAAACCTTTCGCAAAAAAATCAGCTGTAGAATAATTCACTTCAGCAGCCGCGCTATCTGCTGCTCTGAGGCCGATGGCAGCAGGCGGCGCAGATGGTCGCAGAGAATGGAGTACGACTCCTGCGGCGTGTGTGCGCAGCGGCAGGCCTCGCGGCCCATGAGCTGCTCGGGTGTGGTCAGCAGCGACCAGCCCCAGCCATACTCGCGGTTGTGCTTATCGACGGGATAGACAAAATCCGCGGTCACGATGCGGCAGCCCATCTCCAGCCGCGTGACGTATGCGTCGAAGCGGCTGCGCATGCCGCGGCCGGTGAAGCCGCAGGCCGCCCGCAGCTCGCGCGTGATGAGGCTGCACTGCTCGGCCAGCGTCAGCAGTATGGCCTCTTCGACGCTGCCCTCGGCGGGCGCGGGGTGGGTGTGGCGCCGGTGGTTGCAGAAGTCGGGCCACCACTCGCGGCTGACGAAGCCCGCCTTGCCGGCAAAAAACTTGCCATAGACGCAGCTGCCATCGGCCAGCACCGGACCCTTCCATTTCCACAGCGGCCAGTCCCAGCCACCGTCGGGCAGCAGCGTGTAGCGGCAGTCGGCATCGGCCATAGCCTCGGCCGAGTAGCCGGCAATGCCGCTGTCAAGAAGGGGCAGCAGACCTATACGGCTTATCTGCTCCATCAGCTCTATCTGGTTGTGAATAGTTGGCATTATGGCTAACGTTTATTGCTTTGCAGTAGCAGGCGGCTTCTATATAACTAATGGTTATTTCATCGCTTTGCACTGGTACGCGGGTGTCTCACCCGCGGCTGCCGCAGGTGAGACACCTGCGTACCGGTAGTTGGCTGCAAAGGTATTCCGTATAAGGGGAAACACGGTTCGCTGCCATACAAAAAAAGGTTTGAAGGCTGAAAATGTCAGCCATCAAACCCCCTTTTGTCGGTTTTCTGACCGTTTAGGTTAATTAGCTGTTGGATTGAGAATCACTCTGTACACCAGACGATGCGCTCCAGAAGTTTCAAATTCTCCTAATAGAAAAGCCGGACTGCCCAAAGAGGCGAGTCCGGCATCAT
>JAILBT010000088.1 GCA_024680755.1 Prevotella sp.
ATGCCAGGTGCCATCCGCGCCGCCGAGGAGCTGCGCGACTCTATTCCCGGCAGCGTCATCCTACAGCAGTTTGAGAACCCCGCCAACCCCGCGAAACACTATGCTACCACGGGGCCTGAGATTTGGCGCGACACCGACGGACAGGTCGATATCTTCATCGGCGGTGTGGGTACCGGCGGCACTATCAGCGGCGCGGGCAAATACCTGAAGGAGCAAAATCCCAACGTGAAGATTATCGCTGTGGAACCAAAGTCGAGTCCCGTGCTGAACGGCGGCCAGAGCGGTCCCCACAAGATTCAGGGCATCGGTGCCGGCTTCGTGCCCAAGACCTATGATGCCGATGTCATCGACGAGGTCTTTGACGTAGAGAACGATGCCGCCATCCGCACAGGTCGTGAGATAGCCCAGTCGGAAGGCCTGCTGGTGGGTATCAGCGCTGGTGCTGCCCTCTTCGCAGCCATCGAGGTGGCCAAGCGTCCTGAGAACAAGGGCAAGAAGATTGTGGTACTGCTGCCCGATACTGGCGAACGCTACCTGAGCACCGTGCTCTATGCCTTCGAGGACTATCCACTATAACAGAACAGGGTTTTTGATATGCAAAAAAGCATCTCGCCGACGCTCATCGGCGAGATGCTTTTTTTGATTTTCTTATCAGCTCCTTTTCGCGCAACAGTCAAGAAGAATGACGCTGAAGTCTTAACAAACTACAAATAGTAAGCCAAAAGACTATTTTTTTTCGTTTTTTCTTGGTCTGTATCTTATTTTTTCCTATATTTGCACTGTACTAATAACATAATGAACGTGTGGCTGCAAAACAGCCGCCAGAAAAATAAACACTATTAAATCATAAAACTATGGAAGTCGAAAAAATTATGCAGGCTTTGGAGCGCAAGCATCCAGGCGAGTTGGAGTATCTTCAGGCTGTACGCGAAGTGCTGGAATCAATCAAGGATGTGTATAACCAGCATCCGGAATTTGAGAAGGCTAAGATTGTTGAACGCATCGTGGAGCCGGAGCGCATCACCACGTTCCGCGTGCCCTGGGTTGATGACAAGGGCGAGGTGCAGGTGAACATTGGCTACCGTGTGCAGTTCAACAGTGCCATCGGACCGTACAAGGGAGGTCTGCGTTTCCACCCGTCGGTAAACCTTTCCATCTTGAAATTCCTCGGTTTCGAGCAGACATTCAAGAACGCACTGACCACACTACCTATGGGTGGCGGCAAGGGCGGCAGCGACTTTGCACCACGCGGCAAGAGCGATGCAGAGATCATGCGCTTCTGCCAGGCCTTCATGATGGAGCTTTACAAAGTGATAGGCCCCGACATGGACGTGCCCGCCGGCGACATCGGTGTAGGCGGAAGAGAGATAGGCTACTTGTTTGGCATGTACAAGAAACTGACCTCGCAGTTCCACGGTGCCACCCTTACGGGCAAGGGCATAGAATGGGGCGGTTCCATACTGCGCCCTGAAGCCACCGGCTACGGAGCACTGTACTTTGTAAACCACATGATGAAGACACACGGGTTTGACATCAAGGGAAAGACGGTGGCCCTGAGCGGCTTCGGCAACGTGGCCTGGGGTGCTGCCAAGAAAGCTACCGAACTGGGAGCAAAAGTCATCACCATCAGCGGTCCCGACGGCTACATCTACGATCCGGCAGGACTGGATGCAGAGAAGATTGAGTATCTGTTGGAGCTGCGTGCCAGCGGCAATGACATCTGTGCTCCATACGCCGAGGAGTTCGACGGCGCACAGTTCTTCAAAGACAGGAAGCCCTGGGAGCAGAAAGCCGATATCTACCTGCCCTGCGCCACTCAGAACGAGCTGAACGGCGACGATGCCGACAAGATTCTGGCACAGAAGCCGCTGTGCGTAGCCGAGGTATCGAACATGGGCTGCACGGCTGAAGCAGTCAATAAGTTTATTGCCGCAGGCCAGCTATTCGCACCAGGCAAGGCTGTCAATGCCGGAGGCGTAGCCACCTCGGGACTGGAGATGACACAGAACTCGATGCGTATGTCGTGGACAGCAGAAGAAGTGGATCAGCGACTGCACCACATCATGTCGGGCATACACGAGCAATGTGTGAAGTACGGCAAAGAGCCATCGGGCTATATCAACTATGTGAAGGGTGCCAACGTCGCCGGCTTCATGAAGGTTGCCAAGGCCATGTTGGCACAAGGCATTGTATAAACTCGGCGAAGCCAAGGTTATTACAATGATTGGCACAAGGCATTGTATA
>JAILBT010000109.1 GCA_024680755.1 Prevotella sp.
GGCCATGCACCTGTGGTTCTGCGTGAGAAAACATTAAACATTATACATTAAACATTATACATTAAACATTATACATTAAACATTATACATTAAACATTATACATTAAACATTATACATTAAACATTATACATTAAACATTATACATTATACATTCATTAGAAAAGCATAGACCGTGAAGCAATATCTTGACCTTCTGGACCGCATACTGACCGAGGGTGTCAGCAAGAGCGACCGCACCGGCACGGGCACCCTCTCGGTGTTCGGCCACCAGATGCGCTTCCGCCTGGCGGACGGTTTCCCGCTGCTGACCACCAAGAAGCTGCACCTGAAGAGTATCATCTACGAGCTGCTGTGGTTTCTGCGCGGCGATACCAACATCGGCTACCTGAAGGAGCACGGCGTGAGCATCTGGGACGAGTGGGCCGACGAGCGTGGCGAGCTGGGTCCCGTCTATGGCCACCAGTGGCGCTCGTGGCCGAGCTACGACGGAGGCACCATTGACCAGATAGCTCAGGTGGTGGAGCAGATAAGACACACGCCCGACTCGCGCCGCATGGTGGTGTCGGCATGGAACGTTGCGGAGGTGGGGCGCATGGCCCTGCCGCCCTGCCACCTGCTGTTCCAGTTCTATGTGGCACCGCCACAAGGGGGCGACGAGCGTGGACGGCTCTCGCTGCAGCTCTACCAGCGCTCGGCCGACACCTTCCTCGGCGTGCCGTTCAACATAGCGTCGTATGCTCTGCTGCTACAGATGATGGCACAGGTGTGCGACCTGCTGCCGGGCGACTTCGTACACACGACAGGCGACACACATCTCTACCTGAACCACCTGGAGCAGGCACGCCTGCAGCTGACGCGGCAGCCACGACAGCTGCCCGTGATGCACATCAACCCCGACGTGAAGTCGATCTTCGACTTCTGCTACGACGACTTCCGGCTGGAGGGCTACGACCCCTGGCCTCACATCAAGGCACAGGTAAGCGTATGACGACACTGATAGCTGCCGTGGCCGCGAATGGAGCCATCGGCTTCAACAACAAGCTGCTCTACTGGCTGCCCGACGACATGAGGCGCTTCCGCCTGCTGACCACCGGCCACACCATCGTCATGGGCCGTCACACCTACGAGAGTCTGCCCAAGGGGGCGCTGCCCCGGCGCCGCAACTGCGTGCTGTCGCGCACTGTGGCCGAGCTGCCGGGCTGCGAATGTTTCGCCTCGTGGGACGCGTTCCGCCTGTCGTGCCGCACAGACGAGGATGTCTTTGTCATAGGCGGTGCCATGCTCTATGCCGCCACCATCGGCCTGGCAGACCGCCTGTGCCTGACAGAGGTGGACGACCGGCCGTGCCAGGCCGACGCTTTCTTCCCCGCTGTGGACAGAAGCATCTGGCAGGAGACGCAGCGACTGCACCACGACGCCGACGAACGCCACGCACACAGCTTCGACTTCGTGGACTACGAAAGATTCTGATTACTCTGATTACTCCGATTACTCTGATTACTCCGATTACTCTGATTACTCCGATTACTCTGATTACTCCGATTACTCTGATTACTCCGATTACTCCGTCCCCTCATGTCCTCCTGGTACGACAAATATCTCAGCATTTACGGCCGGCCCTTCAGCGAGGTGCCTCCACAGGTGGTTGATGCCACGCGCCGGCGTCTGGCGCAGCTGCAGAGCTCTGAGCCGGCAGTCAGCTTAGTGGTGATAGCCCACAACGAGGAGACGCGGCTGCCAGCCTGCCTGTGGTCCCTGAGCCACATCGTGACCAGATGGCCGGTGGAGCTGATAGGCGTCAACAACCGCTCGACCGACCATACCGAGGCGGTCTTCACGGCCCTGGGCGTGACATGCCTGAGCGAGGAGCAGCAGGGCCCGGGCCATGCGCGCCAGTGCGGGCTGCGCCATGCCCGCGGTCGCTACCATTTCTTTCTCGACGCCGACACGCTCTATCCGCCACGCTATGTGGAGCTGATGATGCGGAAGCTGACGCAGCCGGGCGTGGCCGGTGTGGGAGCCCTCTGGAGCTTCTACCCCGACGCGCGACACTCGCGCGCGGCCCTGTTCGCCTACGAGCTGCTGCGCGACATCTTCCTCTTCGTGCAGCATTTCAAGCGGCCCGAGCTGTGCATACGCGGCATGACCTTCGCCTTCCGCGCCGACCTGGCGGCCAGGGTCAGTCTGCGCACCGACATACGGCGCGGCGAAGACGGCTCGCTCGCTCTCGAGCTGAAACGCTACGGACGCATCCGCTTCCTCTGCAACCGCCAGGCACGCCCCGTCACCGGCTACGGTACGCTTGGGCAGCGCTCGCTCTGGCAGAGCTTCATCGACCATGCCCGCATACAGGCGAAGGGCATCGGTCGCATCTTCTACCGCACCGACCACTACGCCGACACACCGGACAACATGCTCTGACATCAGGCAGTATCGGTCGGTCGGGAGCGTTATTGTAAGGCCAATTGTTTGGGCGTTAAGCGGAAAATGACTACCTTTGCGCCCGGTTTTCACCATCGAGCACAGCAAGAACCAAAAAGAAATAAAGAAAAGACAATGGAAAAAGTAGTAAGCGGCATCCGTCCCACGGGCAACCTGCACCTGGGCAACTATTTCGGAGCGGTGAAGAGCTTCGTCGAGATGCAGGACAAGTACGACTGCCTGTTCTTCATAGCCGACTGGCACTCGCTGACCACCCACCCGCGCCCCGAGGACATACAGCAGAGCGTGCGGACCATACTGGCCGAATATCTGGCGTGCGGACTCGACCCGCAGAAGGCACACATCTATGCGCAGAGCGACGTCAGGGAGACGCTCGAGCTCTATCTCTATCTCAACATGAATGCCTACCTGGGCGAGCTGGAGCGCGTCACGACCTTCAAGGAGAAGGCCCGCAAACAGCCCGACAACGTCAACGCCGGACTGCTGACCTACCCCACCCTGATGGCAGCTGACATACTGCAGCACCGCGCACAGCTTGTGCCCGTGGGCAAGGACCAGGAGCAGAACATGGAGATGGCTCGTCGCTGCGCCCGTCGCTTCAACAACATCTACGGTGTTGATTTCTTCCCCGAGCCGCAGAACTTCTATTTCAATGCCACGGCGCTTAAGGTGCCGGGTCTGGACGGCAGCGGCAAGATGGGCAAAAGCGAGGGCAACTGCATCTACCTGCGCGACGACGACAAGACGATACGTCGGAAGGTGATGCGCGCCGTGACCGACAACGGACCGCAGCAGCCTGACAGCCAGCGGCCCGAGGTGATAGAGAACCTGTTCACCTTCCTGCGCATTGCCTCCACGCAGGAGACCTACGACTATTTCGACGCCAAGTGGAAGGACTGCTCGCTTCGCTACGGCGACCTGAAGAAGCAGATTGCCGACGACCTGTGTGCCATCGTAGCTCCCATACGCCAGCGCATCGAGCAGTACAGCGCCGACACTGCCCTGCTGGACGACATAGCACGACAGGGAGCCGAAGTGGCGCGCGCCAGCGCCGCCGCCACACTCGCCGAGGTCAGAAGAATCATTGGCTTCAGAGAGAGTTGAGGAGATGAGGAGTTGAGGAGATGAGGAGATGAGGAGTTGAGGGCATGTATGCTGCCGTGCTTGCCCACGTTGGCGTATGCCCAGTAGGATCCGTCTCTGAGGTCGGCCTTTGGGACGAGTATATTCTCCAGGCCTATGGGGAACCAGCGGCTGTCAGCCTGGAAAAAAGCTGACGCTGAGGCCGGTGCCGCTGGCATAACGTTCGGCCAGACGGCAGACATATTCGGCAGTGGCATCGACACCGCGGCGGCTGCCATCGTAGCCGTTGATGAGCACGAGCAGATTAGTGGTCTCAAGCGTCATCTTTGTGCGCTCGCTGTCGCTGGTGGGCGTGCCCACGCCGCCCACAGCGTCGCGATAGACGGGCAGACCCTCAATGTTCAGCAGCCCGCGGCCTATGCCCTCGTAGGGCTCGCCCCTGCGACCAACGCCGAGCGTGAGCAGCCGTCCGCAGACCCTGTCGGCATCGAAGCCACCCATGCTGTAGCCATAACGCATGGAAGCCAGGTTGACCAGGTCAACCAGCGTGTCGCGGCGGTAGAGCGGCTTGCCCTGAAGCACGCGGCGCCACAGGGCCTCGGCTGCCGGACGATAGCGCGAGGGGTCCTTGCCACACAGACGGTAAACACGGCGCGTGGCCTCGATGGCGGGCTGAAGCTTCAGCGACTCGGGTGTCAGCTCGGCTCGCATGCTGACGCACAGCGCCTCTATCTCGGACCACAGCGCCGGGCTGTAGGCCGTGTTCACCACATGCCCCTGGACGGCAGCGCCCACAAAGCCGGGGCATACGCCGAGTATGTCGCTGCCAACGGCTACATCTATCTGTTCTCTGTTCATGGTTCTATCGTTGAAATGACGCAGGAGGCTAATCCGAACAACCTGCGCTTAGGTATGCGGGTGCAAAGGTAGCGCTTTTTATTCCGTTTCACCTTCTGTTTCGACGACAATCTGAAAAAAGATGATTGTTTTTGCTTCTTTTTCACTCTGGTGCTTGCCAGTTTGCGGAATTATGGCTAATTTTGCCGACACAAACCACCATCGCCAGAGCCATGCCCGTGGCGGGGAGAAACGACATCACACCTATACATTAATTTATACATAACAAGCAATACCAGTGTTCAGCGGAATAATAGAAGACTTTGCGACCGTGGCCGCCATTGGCCACGACCGCGGCAACATTGACCTGACGCTCAGCTGCAGCTTTGCCCACGAGCTAAAGATAGACCAGAGCGTGGCACACAACGGCGTGTGCCTGACGGTGGTGGCCATCGACGGCGACCGCTATGTGGTGACAGCCATGCAGGAGACGCTCAGGCGCTCGGCCCTGGGGCAGCTGCGCGTGGGCGACAAGGTGAACGTGGAGCGTTCTGTGCTGATGAACGGACGCCTTGACGGCCATATCGTGCAGGGCCATGTCGATACCACCGCCGTATGCACCGCCATCGACGACGCCGACGGAAGCACATATTTCACCTTCCGCTACGACTACGACCCCGCTATGGCGCGGCGCGGCTACCTGACGGTGGACAAGGGCTCGGTCTGCGTCAACGGCGTGTCGCTCACGGTGTGCAACCCCGGTCGCGACACGTTTCAGGTGGCCATCATACCCTACACCATGCAGCACACCAATTTTCAGGACATACGCGTGGGCACGGCGGTGAACATCGAGTTTGACATCATCGGCAAGTATATAGCACGCATTAACGACATCAGCGATTGACAAACGACAGCTATTTTGACAGCGACGAGTTTCGCGAGCTGCTGACCGACTACGAGGACGCACTGGAGCAAGGCCGTCCGGTGTTTCTCGACTCCGACGAGCTTGTGGACATAGCCGACTACTACGAGCAGTCGGGCCGGCCCGACGACGCCGACCTGGCCATCGACCGCGCACTGGAGCTGGACCCCACGGCTCCGGGGGCACTGTCGTTCAAGGTGGGCGACGCCCTGGACAAGGGCGACCCCGCACAGGCACGCTACTACATAGAGCAGATGGCTGACCACGACGCGCGGGAGTATATCTACTGCCAGGCCGAGCTGCTGCTGTATGAACAGCGCGACGACGAGGCCGACGAGCTGCTGCGACGGCAGCTGGCACATACCGACGACGACGAGCGCAACGACTTCATACTGGACGTGGCCGACCTGTATGGCGAATGGGACAGACCAGAACTGGCCATGCAGTGGACAGAGAGGGCGACGGGGCCCGACGACGACGAGGACTACCTTGAGACAAAGGGCCGCAACCTGTATGGCGTGGGACGTTACACGGAGAGCGCCGACTGCTACCGGCGGCTGACAGACATCAACCCCTTTGAGCAGTGCTACTGGGTGGGGCTGGCCTCTGCGCAGCTCGCACTGGGGCAGGACACCGACGCACTGGAGAGCAGCGAGTATGCCATCGCCATCGACCCGCAGTCGGCCGACGCACTGGTCAGAAAGGCCAACGCCCTCTATCGCCTCAACCGCTTCGACGAGGCCCTGGACTTCTTCAGGCGATATAGCCAGCTGGAACCCGACGACCTCTCGGGACAGCTGAACCAGGCCATGTGCCTGGTGTCGCTGGACAAGCTCGGCGAGGGAACGGCGATGATAGAGCAGCTCATACCACAGATAGACTACGACAAGCAGCTCGTGGCCGACGCATACATGGAGCTGGCATACGCCTACGGCGAGATGGGGCGCCACGACGACGCACTGGCGGCACTCGACATGACGGCCGAGCTGCCGTGCGACCACATACGCGCCGACGTGATGAAGGGACACATCATGCTGGCTGCGGGAAAGCTGCAGCAGGCCGAGGATGTATTCCGGCAGGCCGTGAACAAGAGCGACACCCCGACGCACACGCTGCTGCAGGTGATCGTCTCGCTGTATGACAACGCCTACCTGAACACGGCATACAACATGTTTGACCGCTACTTCAGGCTGAAGGAGCCCGACTGCCACGAGGGCTATGCCTACATGGCGCTGTGCTGCCACGACATGGGCCGCACACAGGAATACCGCCACTGGCTGGAGCTGGCCTGCCAGCACAACCCCGACGAGGCGCGACAGGTGCTGGAGCATCTCTTCCCCGAAGGGACAGACCCCAAAGACTATCCACAGCTGATAGTTGAGAGCTGAGGGATGAGAACTGAGAGTTCCCAACTCTCAGCTTTCAACTCTACCGCTAATCTCCTTACTACACATCTCCTTACTACACATCTACTTACTACACATCTACTTACTACACATCTCCTTACTACACATCTCCTTACTACACAACTCCTTACTACACATCTCCTTACTACACATCTCCTTAAATGTTACCGTCTCTTCTTTCCAAC
>JAILBT010000092.1 GCA_024680755.1 Prevotella sp.
AGTCGGTGGAGCGCGTCTTCAAGGCCGTGGCCTCCACATCGGTCAACGTGACCGCACAGAACGGCACCGTGGCCGTGCAGGTGGTATCAGACACGCTCACCATCGCTATCAAGCCCATCACGCCGCAGTTCAACCCCTACATCTACGAAATAGGCAACAGTCAGGGATGGTCTGTCTCGGCTCCTCTCTACTCGGAGAATGGCGACGGCATCTATCAGGGCTACTATTACCTTGACGGAAGCTACAAGTTTAAGCCTAATGCTGACAACTGGGACGGCGACTGGGGACAGGATCCAAACGGCACTCTCGGCTCTCTGATACAAGAGGGCGAGCAGGACTGCACCGCCGATGCCGGATTCTATCAGATAGACGTCGACCTCGTCAACATGACCTACAGCACCACTGCCGTGACTGCCATCAGCATCATTGGTACCGTCAACGGCAACTGGAACACGGATACCGACCTGACATACAACACCGCGACCGGCGCCTGGGAGACCACTGCCGACCTGAGCGCAGGTGCCATGAAGTTCCGCATGAACCACGACTGGGCCATCAGCTGGGGCGGCGCCAACAACGACCCGACGGCATTCGGCAACCTCACTCAGCACAACGGTAAGGATCTTGACCTCACCGAGGCTGGCACATACTTCATACAGCTCTTCATTACCTACGAGGGCAACAACCGCGTAGTGGTGACAAAGATGTAATCACTGACAGTTTTACTTGTTTGTCAGAGGCGGACCTTACGATAGCGTAAGGCCCGCCTCTCATATTGATACTTGCGGCTGACGAAGGTTAGGAACTGACCCCGCTCGGTCGGATTTACCCGCTCGGTCGGATTTGCAATCCGACCGCTGTGAGTATAAGGATTTGCAATCCGCTCTTACGAATAGGCGTTGTCGCATTGCAAATGCTCATATTCGATGCAGCCGGGGTTGTCGCATTGCAAATGCTCATATTCAATGCAGCCGGATTGCAAATCCGGCTGAGCGGCAAGTAACGAGAATGAAAATCTTATTCAAAATTTCCAACTTATTATGACGAAAAATCCCCGTACCGACAAGTGGTTCGGGGATTTTTCTTTGTAACTTGCTGTGCTGCCGAAATCTGGACCTGCACGGTGCAGGATACGGGCGGTAATAAGTAGGTAATCAAGAAAAATGATTGTAAACTTGATATAGTACAACGGTTCCTGATAACGGTTTCTTAGTTGTCGCCGTTCAGCTTCAGGCGGGCGTTTCCGTCCTTATATTTAATAATGTGTATGCCTTGTGCCGGCCGCGAGGTCTGTGTGCCGTCGAGTCTATAGATGGCCTTAATGTCGCCGCGGTCGTCAGCGGCGCGGGTGGGCCTCACGGCGCTGTCGTCGGTGGGCTGTCCGAGCGTGAGCTGTACGGGCTGTGCCGCCGTGCCCTGTATGCCGGGCTCAAACAGGAGCTGCTGCTCGACGGCATAGGTCAGCCCGTCGGCTTGGCTGACGGCCACGAGCTGCAGGGTGGCGCCCTGCGGCGCGCAGGCCGAGAGCCACAGCAGGCCATCGACCCACTCGGCCTGTCCGCAGCACTGCCCGTCGGCAAGGGCCATGAGGGTGTAGCTGTCGGCCGCGACCGTCTGTCCGTCGGCTGTGAGCGTTGCTACGATGCCCATGATGTCGGGGTGGGCGTGAGTGAACTGCGGGCGTTGCTCCGTCAGCCGCGAGCGCAGCGGGGCACGTCGCAGCTTAAGTGCCATGTCGGGCTGGCTGAACGTGAGCGTCTTGCTGCTGACGGAGCGATACAGGTATCCCTTGCCCGTGTCGAGCGACGAGAGCGTGCCTTGCCACCGTCCGGACTGGTAGATGGCGAAGCCGTCTTGTCCGAGCAGGGCGTCGCCGTTCTCGGGCCTGAAGCCGCGTGTGGCTTCTGTGAGCGTCTGTGTGCCTACGACGGGGTATCCCACCCAGTTCCAGCCCGGCTGCAGCGGCTGCGGCATGGGGCTGTCGATGGTGGGCTGCGTGGCGGTGCACGCGTCGTCATGGTGCATCCTGACCTTGTAGAGGCAGCCGGGGTCGAGCCAGCCGAGCTGTCCCTGCCAGCCCTGTGTGGGGTGCCTGACGGCCTGAGCATCGCTGCTGCGCACGCTGACGGCGGCCGCGGGCAGGCTGTCGAGGGGCAGTCCGGCGCGCAGCGGGTGCGACACCCAGTTCCAGCCCTGCTGCATCTCAAGGGTGAAGAGGTCGGCCTGGACGTTCATCAGACTGATGTCGTGGCCTGCGGGCAGGTCGGTGCTGAGGCGATGGTTAGGTCGGTCGATGGTGGGCCGGTACATCTGGTAGAAATGCCGTCCGCCGTTGGGGTAGCGACCTATGCTCTGGTCGCCGCGATGGCTGCTGTATATCATGCCGTCGGCAAAGGCGCGCATGTCGGGGTGTTGCGAGAAATAGTGCTGGTTGGCGGCCACAAACTGACTGCTGCTGGTCAGCATGACTATCTGCTCATCGCTGTTCGAGAGCTTGAAATTGGCGTGCAGCTGCGTGGTACCCTCCAGCTTGTCGGCCCAGACGATAAGGCTGCCCTTGGCGGGTATGACGGTAGGCTGCCCCTCGCCGCCCTGTATCTGGTATTTCATGGGCTGGTCTGGGTTGTCGCTCAGGTAGAGTCCGGCTGCATCGAGCGGCACGTCGGTCGTGTTGTACAGTTCTATCCAGTCGTTCTTCTTCAGCAGGTCGTTGATATAGACGCTGTTCGCAGCGCTCAGCTCGTTCACCTTGACGGGCACGGCCAGGTCGGTCAGCATGTCGTAGTCGCTCTCAAGGGGCCGGAACACGGCCGTGAGCTGAGAGCTGAGCGTTGGACGTTGGGCGTTGAGCGTTGAGAGCTGCAGCACGGAGTCGGTGCCCAGCACGGAGCCGTCTGCCGTCTGCCAGCCGCTGAAGGCGTAGCCCTCGGGTGCTTCGGCCCTCAGGATGTTGTCGCTGCCGTAGAGCAGTCCGTCGAAGCGGTTGGTGGGCACCGCCATGCCGTTGACGCTGAGGCGCGCTTCGGGCAGGTTGGTGTCGAGCCTGAGCTGCGTGGCGCTGAGCTGCGTGCGCTGCGATGTGAAGGCAGGCAGCCACGCGCCCATTGCCTCGAGCATGGTCTGCTTGCGTGTCTCGGTCATCACGTCGCGCATGTATCCGGCCGTGGGTTCGGTCGAGAGACCTTCGAGCGCCAGCGCGGGTTCCATCTCGTCGGCTATCCGTTGCAGCATGTCGAGGCTGCGTGCGGGGTCAAAGACGCTGCCGGCCACGAGGCTGAACGCCGTGCGGAACAGCCGGGCAAACTGGTCGTTGCGCAGCATGTTGAAGAAGATGGCGACGAGCGGACACTGGCGGTTGTTCTGCAGACGGGTGAAGGCGTAGGCATCGAAGCGCAGCGCCTGGTCGATGTCAAACAGCACGATGTGGAACTTACCGTCGGCGGCGCGGAACGCCTTGCAGTTGTTGGTGGGCCAGTCGTCGCCGCCGAGGAAGAGCTGCACGGCCATGTAGTTGGCAAACTCCTCCACATCGACCATCTCGCATATCTGCTGATAGACGTCGGGTGTGGCGGCGTTCTGCGCCAGTGCGCTCCACTGCCAGAAAGCGTCGGCCGAGCCCTCTTTGACCAGCACGCCGCCCGTAAGCTCCAGCTGGTCGAGCGAGTCGGTGTCGATACCGTAGTTGGCGTAGGCAAAGTGTTTGTTCGACGGTTCGCGCAGGTTCAGCATGCCCTGGTATTGGCCGTTGATGAAGCTGTGCACGGGGCGCATATCCTGGCAGTCGAGGTGCAGGCCGCTGGTCAGGATAATCTGCTGCAGGGCAGCATCGCGTATGCGGCACAGCAGGTCGTTGCCGCCGTTGCGCAGCTGCAGCACCTTGTGTTTGTTGTAGCTCTTCAGGGGGAAGAAGGGATACTCCATGAACTTGCGGCCCTCGTACTGAGCCTGGGCCTTGAGCTTGAAGTTGTAGGGATACCAGGCGCGGCTCCAGCCGCCGAAGCGCGAGAGTGAAGCCTCGGTGGAGAAGGGGGCCGTCGGGTAAACGGTGTCAGTGGCACCGTCGCGAGCGGCACCACCGGCGCCGTTTACCGGGCTGGGGGAGGGGATGTAGTTGACGGCCACGGGGCGGTCCCAGTCTTGGTTCCAGTTGCAGGGGTAGTTAATGCCGCTGCCTCCGATGCCGTTGCAGCCTGAGACCATGACGCCTATGGTGTCGCTGTAGAAATGGTCGGGCTGGGAGACGACAGACAGTATGGGCAGGGTGTAGTTGCGGTCGCTGTAGATGTATGTCAGCGTGGTGACGGCGCTGGGCAGCAGTCCGGCTTTGAACAGTCTGAGGCGCAGTGTGGTGGTCTGGCTGATGTCGAAGAGGCCGTCGGCGCTGGTCATGCCGCGCTGCATGGTGGGTGTCGAGCCGTCGGTGGTGTAGCGCAGGGTGGCACCCTCGGGCACGTCAACGCTCATGGTGAAGGGTGTGGTGAAGAGCTGTGAGCCGTGTGTGGCCGCCGGTTGCGGCAACCGTTGGGCTGCGGTGGGGTCAAGCATGTCGTCATCGGCGGCTGGCGCGTAGCCCGGTGTGGGCTGCGACGTGACGGCCCATGTGCCCGCGGCAAGGGTATAGGATGTGCGGCTGATGGCCGGTGGATAGCTCTGCGTGGTGAGTATGGTGCCAGATGAGTTGTAGAGCGAGACGCTGCCGCCGTCCATGTCCAGCTCGAGGTCCAGCTGCGTGTTGCCGTCCGTGGCATGTTCGAACCACAGCACCTTATACCCTCCGGCAGGCACATAGCCGTGGGCACGGGTGAGGCGCTGCATGGGTTGTCCGTCGTTGGTGCCTACGAGCAGACCCTCGAGAGCCACGCTGCGCGTCGAGGGGTTGTACAGCTCTATCCAGCTGCCGTAGTTGAACGACGGGTCGAGGAACATATCTACGTTTGCCACCTGTATCTCGCTTATCTTCAGCACGCGCGGCGAGCCACCGGCCTCGCTGACGGTCACCGTGGTATGAGCACCGACGCTGCCCCCCTGACTGCCCGGGGCAACGGCCGTGACGGTGGTGGTGCCGGGTGCTACGGCCGTCAGCAGTCCCTGCTGGCTGACGCTGACGATGTTGGTGTTGGCCGACGACCATACCAGTGTGCTGTCGGCCAGCTGCCCTGTTGCGGGCGCGAGCGTGGCCTGCAGCTGCTGTTGCTCTCCGGCGTCGAGCGTGAGGCTGGCCGGCAGGCTGACAGCCTCCACCAGGTGGAAACCTTTCTGGCCCAGGTAGTAGAGGTGGAAGTCGTCCCACACGGCCCAGTCGTTCTTGTAGCCCAGCTGCTTCTTCACGCCGAGGCGGAGCGTGCCGTCTGTCACGGCCACGGTGAGCACCGTCGAGTCCGGTCGCATGGCGAAGCCCTGGGCAGCGCCCGTCTGGCTGCCGGGCACCCAGCCGAACTCCGTCTCCACCCAGTTCCAGGGGTCGGGCAGGCTGGCCTCGTCGGTGGCATAGCTGAAGATGGACGGCAGCGGTGCCTCTACGCGGTTGGCATAGAGGCGGGCCAGCTGTTTCTCCAGGCCAAGGCGGTGGCTGATGGTGGCGTAGGGTATGGTGTACATGGCCCACACGTTGTTGGCGTCGTTCTCCTCCCAGCCCTGTCCGTAGTACGATTTCTGCTGTTCCCACTGGCAGTCGCCATAGCGGTAGTAGCCCTTGACGCTGAGTCGGTAGAAGCCGTTTGGCAGGTCGGTCAGCTCCTGATAGACATCGAAGTTGGTGTAGTATTTCTCCGCGTTGCGGTTGTCGGCCGGTCCGCCTATGCCGGGCGAGCCCTTCCACCCGCGCGACGACGAGCAGTCGGCGTTCGCGATGAGCGCTGTCAGGTCCAGCGGGTTGTCGGGTGTGGCCGAGTCGAAGTCGTACTCTTTCGTCGGCGAGGCGTCGGGGTCGTAGCCCGTGTTGTCGCCGGCGGCGAGCATGGTCAGCGAGAAGTTGTCCCACACGGTCCAGTCGCAGCCGTCCTGTTGATACTTTCTTATGCCGACGACGAGTGTGTGGTCCGTCACGTCCACCTCCACCGTGTTGTCGGCATAGAGTCCGGCGGTGAAGGCGTACGACGACTCGCTCATCGAGTAAGGCAGTCCCGACTCTGAGGCCTGCAGTCCCAGCAGGGCGATGTTGTCGGTCTCTGAGGCTATGCTGCTGAGCGCAGTGCTCTGGCCGTTGGCGTAGAGCTGGGCGTAGAGCTGCTCGGTGCCGTCCTGATGGCTCTCGAGAGCTATGCTGTTGGTGTTTCGTCCCCAGTCGGTGTTATACCTGTAGAAGCCCTGTGCCGACAGCCTGTAGCGCCCGTTGGGTATGTTTGTCAGCTGCTGATAGACGTCGAAGTTGGCGTTCCACACCTCGGCGCAGTAGTTGCCTGGGTGGAACCACAGCCCGTCCTCGCCGCCAATGGTGAACGAGCTTCCCTCCCACGGCTGGCTTTGGAAGTGTCGGTCCATGCGCGGGTTGTCTATGAGGAAAGTGGCATCGGCCTCATGGCCCTCGGTGGCGGCCAGCAGCTGACCGAGCAGCTGGCTGCGGCTCACCAGTCGCCACACGGTGCCGTCGCTGCGGGTGTTGGCAAGCCTGAGCGCCATGCTGCCGGTGTCGTAGTCCAGCAGCCGTCCCTGCGGGTCGGCTATGGTGGCGTTGCCGTTGTCGTCGGTGCTGACGGTCCATGTCTGCCCCGGGGCGTCGAGCATGACGCGTCCGCTCTGGCTGTCGGCGGCCATATAGTGGCTGTAGCTGTCGGCCTGGTAGCCCATGTCGAAGAGCCAGCCCGACTCGGCAGAGCCCGTCAGCCTGACGGCCTGCGGGTGTTGTGCGAGCATGGCCTGCGTGCCGCCATAGAGACCGGCGTTGACATAGAGGCCGGTGGCCACGTTCTGCAGATAGTATGTACCGGCGGCCAAAGCCGGTTCCGGAGCATCGGTCCGCGTCAGGCGCAGGTCCTTCCACGCCACCCAGTTGCAGTTGGCCTGGCGGATGTCCAGTCCGAGCTGCAGCGTCTGACCCTCGGCCACGTCCAGCTCGGCCGTGAGCGTGGCTATGGTGTATGTCTGTCCGTTGTAGGTGCCGGTCTGCACTGACAGCCCCTCGCAGGCCGGCAGCAGCTGCGTGCCGACGGTTGCGCCCGTGGTGTCGATGGTGCGCACGAACATGCTGACACCGCTGAGGCTGGTCTGCGCGCCCGACTCGTCGTAGCATCTGACGCGCATCTGCACGCGGTAGCTGCCTGCGGGCAGAAGCGTCACGTCGGCATGGCTGATGGTGGCGTCGCTGAGCGGCCCCTCGGTCTGCGACGTCCAGTACTCCATGAAGGGGGCCGTCATCTGCGTGCCATCCTTGTCGCCGCGGGCCGACCATGTGTCACACTGCAGCAGACCGTTTGTGTTGCCCTCTATCTGCCAGTATTGGGCCGACGACTCGTCGCACGCGGCACCGGGCAGGGCGCCGGTCATATCCACCTCGGCCGCCATAGGCGCTGCCGACGGCAGCAGCAGCGCGAGGCAGAGCCAGATGGTCAGAAGCTTGTCTGTTTTCATCTTCTCGGGTGTAAGTGTTTTCTCGGGTGTAAGTGTTTTCTCGGGGTATGTCTTCACGTCGGTCTGACTGTCATGTCATGCCAGGGTCATAGACGTGTATGCCGGCACCGCCGCAGGCCACGCTCATGGGCGGGTTGTCCTTGGCGATGCTCAGGTCTATGGTGGTCAGGGCGGGCCATCGCTGCCGCAGGGCAGCGACTATCCGGCCTGCTACATGCTCCAGCAGGGCCGACGGCACGGCCATCTGCTCGGCCACCGTCTGACACAGCTCGGCATAGCTGACGGTGTCGTCCAGGCGGTCGCTGGCCATGGCACGGCTCAGGTCGAAGCCCACGCGCAGGTCGATGGTGAACCACGCACCCACCCGCCGCTCCTGTGGCAGCACGCCGTGGCTGGCATACAGCCGCAGGCGGTTGACGAATATCTCGGTCTGCATAGCTTTGCCTCCGGCTGTCAGCTCTCTTCGCGCGGCTCGCCCGGCAGGTATTTCTTCAGCGCGCGCTCCACGCCGGTGGTCCAGGTGTTGATGCTCTCGTCTTTCAGCTGTAACGACGACACCAGCTTGATGACGTGCTCTATGGGCATGCCATAGCGCAACACACCGGAAATGAGCTTCGCATAGTTCCAATACTCGGGATTGAACTTCTCCGACAGTCCCTCGACGGTGGTCTTGTAGCCGCGCCGGTTCTCAAACTGGAAGTCGTAACGGTGGCTGCCGTCGGCGTTGGTCTGGCGGATGATACGTCCTTTCTGCACACTCTTGGGCAGCACGATGCCCTCGTCGTCGTCTTGCAGGCCGGTGAAAATCTCGTAAGGCCGCCCGTCAAGCAGGCCGACGAAGGCCACCCACTTGTCCTTGTTGTTCTGAAAGCGAACCACGTCGCACTCCAGCTCCCGCGGCCGGTTCTCTACCACACGGAAAGTGGCTGCGGCGTTTTCGGTGTTCTGATTATCCATGTCAAATAATTGTGCTTTTATCGCGGGCAAAATTAATAATTATCCATATAACGGCCAAAAAACGTGACACTTTCTTTTGTCGTTTCGGCAGATAAAGCTAACTTTGCAGCCACATTCGTTTCAGCCTATAACACAAAAGACAGACATAACACCATGTTCAGGACACTTAACCTTCTTTTGTTGCTGGCATTGCCGGCCACGCTGCTGGCGCAGATGCCAGACGCAGACCACTACGAGTACACGGCGCGCGAGTGGAAGCAGATAGCCCGCCACGCCACGCCCGACTTCCTGCGCAGCTCCGAGGGGCGGCGCATAGCCGACAATGTGCTGCTGTGGCAGCGCAGCAGCGGAGGCTGGACCAAGAACCAGCCCGTGCACAAGCCCCTGAGCTACGACGAGCGGCAGCAGCTGGCGGCCGACAAGAGCAAGACGGGCGACACCACCACCGACAACGACGCCACCACGACAGAGCTGCTCTACTTGGCCAAGATGCATGAAGCCACGGGCGAGGCGCGCTACCGCGAGGCGCTGCTGCGCGGGGTCGATTTCCTGCTGGCGGGACAGTATGCCAACGGCGGCTGGCCGCAGTTCTGGCCCGAGAACCGCGGCGACTATCAGGCGCGCATCACCTACAACGACAACGCGATGACCAAGACGCTTGAGCTGCTGCGCGACATGCTTGACGGCAAGACACCATACGGCAGCCTCAGCCTGCCGGAGGCAAAGCGCAACGCCATGACAGACGCTTTCTGTCGGGGCATAGACTGTGTGCTGAAGACGCAGGTGCTGTGGGACGGACAGCCCACACTGTGGTGTCAGCAGCACGGCGAACACACGCTGCAGGCCTGTGGCGCGCGGGCCTTCGAGCTGCCATCGCTGGCCACGAGCGAGAGCGCCGGCATAGTGGAAATGCTGATGGAGCTGCCCGACACCATGCTGACACCCGAGGTGGAGCGGGCCGTCGAGGGGGCACTGAAGACCTTCGAGCAACTGGCACTCAAGGGCATGCGCGTGGAGAACTTCACCAACGACGAGGGTAAGGCAGACCGGCGCGTGGTGAGCGATGTCGAGGCCCCGCGTATATGGGCCCGCTTCTACACCCTGGAGGACCTGAAGCCCTTCTTCAGCGACCGCGACGGCAAGCCGCGCAAGCAGTTGAGCGACATAGGCTACGAGCGACGCAACGGCTATGGATGGTACAACTACGCAGGCGAAAAGGTGCTCAAGAAAGCCGCTAAATGGAGAAAGAAGATCAGAAAACTAAGACATTCAGAATAATCGGAGTACTCTGATTACTCTGATTACTCCGATTACTCTGATTACTCCGATTCCTCTGAACAACAACAAAGAGATAAAATCCTCACGATGGTATATAAGTACGACTTCCTTATCATAGGATCGGGCGTGGCCGGCATGAGCTATGCCCTGAAGGTGGCACGCGCCAAGAAGGGCAGCGTGTGCATTATTTGCAAGACGACGCTCGACGAGGCCAACACAAAGTTTGCCCAGGGTGGCGTGGCCTCGGTGACCAACCTGGCTGTTGACAATTTCGAGAAGCACATCGAAGACACAATGATAGCCGGCGACTATATCAGCGACCGCGCCGCCGTGGAACAAGTGGTGAAAGGCGCACCCGACGGCATCAAGGAACTGGTGGGCTGGGGCGTCAACTTCGACCGGCGCGAGACGGGCGAGTTTGACCTGCACCGCGAGGGCGGACACTCGGAGTTCCGCATACTGCACCATGCCGACGACACCGGTGCTGAGATACAGCGCGGACTGAACGAGGCCGTGCGCCACTGCCCCGACATTACAGTCAAGGAGAACCACTTCGCCGTGGAGATCATAACGCAACACCATCTGGGTGCCAAGGTGACACGACGCACGCCATACATCTACTGCTACGGTGCATACGTGCTGAACCCAGACACAGAGAAGGTTGACACTTACCTGTCGAAAGTGACGCTGATGTGCACCGGCGGTTGCGGTGCCGTCTATCAGACCACCACCAACCCTGTCATAGCCACCGGCGACGGCGAGGCAATGGTCTATCGGGCCAAGGGCACGGTGAAGGATATGGAGTTTGTGCAGTTCCACCCCACAGCTCTCTACTCGCCGGGCGAGACCCACCCCGCCTACCTCATCACGGAAGCCATGCGCGGCTACGGCGGCATACTGCGTCTGCCCACGGGCGAGTCGTTCATGGAGAAATATGACGAGAGGCTGTCGCTGGCCCCGCGCGACATCGTGGCACGCGCCATCGACAAGGAGATGAAGACGCACGGCCTGGACCATGTGTGCCTCGACGTGACGCACAAGGACGCGGAAGAGACACGCCACCACTTCCCCAACATCTACCAGAAATGTCTGTCGCTTGGAATAGACATCACAAAGGACTACATACCCGTGCGACCGGCGGCCCACTACATGTGCGGAGGCATCGCCGTCGATCTGAACGGCTGCAGCAGCATAGAGCGGCTGTATGCCATAGGCGAGTGTGCCTGCACCGGACTGCACGGCGGCAACCGGCTGGCCTCTAACTCGCTCATAGAAGCCGTGGTCTATGCAGACGCTGCAGCCAGGCACTCGCTCGAACACGTTGACCTGTATGACTGGAACGACAAGGTGCCCGAATGGAACGACGAGGGAACCATGACCAACGAGGAGAAGGTACTCATAACGCAGAGCGTGAAAGAGGTGGGCGAGATAATGTCAAACTATGTGGGCATAGTGCGCAGCAACCTCAGACTGCACCGCGCCTGGGTGAGGCTCGACACGCTCTACGAGGAGACGGAACAGCTCTTCAAGCGCGTCCGCGCCACACGCGACATCTGCGAGCTGAGAAACATGATCAACGTGGGCTACCTCATCACACGCTTCGCGCTGGAGCGCAAAGAGAGCCGCGGACTGCACTACACCGTGGACTATCCCGTGCACGCATACGACCAAACAAGGAAATATTAAAGCGAATTACACAAATTAAAGTGAATGACACGAATTAAGACGAATGTATCAAATCCCGGCCGGTGTCTTGTCTCGGCAGCATCGGGCAGCAGGTTGCTGCTACTATTCTCATTGCTCGCAGTATGCTCGCTGTGCTATGGCAGAGTGGGCACGACACGAACCGTGACCGTGAGCAACCCCACCGCACAACAGCGGCAGGAGGTGGTCGAACTGAAATTGGGCGAGCTGAAAGACTCGCTGACGGCCAACCCTATGCTTCATGCCGTGATGCGCAACAGTCTGGGGCAGGCCGTAGTCACACAGCTGACACCCTACGGCACACTGCTGTTCGAGGCATCGGTGCGCCCACTGTCCACGTCGAGCTACACGCTGGAGCTGACCACGGCCTGTGTGCCCGTTCAGGGCGGTCCCTGGGCCTATGGCGGCTACTACCCCAACCGCGCCGACGACCTGACGTGGGAGAACGACCGCGTGGCCTTCCGCGCCTACGGGCCGGCGCTGCAGCGCTCGGGCGAACAGGCCTTCGGCTACGACGTGTGGAGCAAATCGACGCCGCAGATGGTCGTTGACCAGCGCTACCAGCAGCACATGTACGGCGAGAACCTGCGCTGGGCATACCATAAGATAGGGCGGCGAGCCGAGAGCGACAGCATCGTCAGGGCCACATCGTTCCACTACGACCACGGACAGGGCCTCGATGCCTACGGCGTGGGACCGTCGCTCGGCTGCGGCGGCTCGGCCGTGATGGAGGGCGACTCGCTGCGAATGTCCTACTGCTGGCACAGCTATCAAATACAGGAAAACGGCCCGCTGCGCTTCAGCGTGCTGCTGAAATACTACGACAAGCCGCTGCCCGCAGCCACCACCGAGAACGAGACACGCTACATATCCCTCACAAAGGGCTCGTGGTTCTGCCAGTGTGTGGTGTACTTTGAAAACCGGACGGCACCCGTCGATGTGGCAGCCGGCGTGGTGCTGCACCGCAGCGACACCACACAGCTGGACATGCAGCCCAACAGCATACTCTATGCCGACCCCACAGACCGACCGGAGCAACTGGGCCAGCAGGTCTATGTGGGCGTGCTCTTCCCCTTCGACAAAGTCAAGACACGCGTGGTGCCGGCAGCGCTGACAGCCGCACCACACCAGATGAAAGGACAGCTGAAGATGCCGGCCGAGGTGGCGGGCAACGCCGTGGGCGTGAGCCGATTGAAGGATGAGAATGCACTGTGGTACTGTTTCGGTTCGGCATGGAGCGGAGGCACCATAGGAACATTCGAGCAGTGGAAGCAACTGGCCAAAGACCAGCTGAACGCACTGCAACACCCGCTGGAGGTGAAAATGTTGGAACGTTAAAGATTAAAAATTAAAGATTAAAAATTAAAGATTAAAGATTAAACTAAAGAGGTCTTCGTGTGGCCGAGGGCCATGCGAAGACCATGTTGTACGGCTTGCGGGGAAGAATCTATGGGGATTAACCTCGGTTTCGACCTTGGTCGTAC
>JAILBT010000118.1 GCA_024680755.1 Prevotella sp.
GCAGCCGCGGGTGAGACACCCGCGTACCAGTGCAAAGCGATGAAATAACCATTAGTTATATAGAAGCGCACGATGTAGGGACGCGACGTGTCGCGTCCGCAGAACAAAAAAGCCAGAAAGCACACTATATGCGAGCAGTGATACAACGGGTGACGGGTGCCGAGCTGACCGTCAACGGCGCTTACCGGGGCAGGATACACCAGGGCTTCGTGGTCTTGGTGGGCGTATGCCACGACGACACAGACGAGGACGCCATCTGGCTGGCGCACAAGATAGCCAGCCTGCGCGTGTTCGGCGACGACGCGGGCGTGATGAACCGCGACCTCAACGCTCTGGGCCCCGGGGCCGGCCTGATGGTGGTCAGCCAGTTTACGCTCTATGCCAGCTATAAGAAAGGCAATCGCCCGTCGTGGATACACGCCGCCACGCACGACGTGGCCGTGCCGCTCTACGAGCTGTTCTGCCGGCGGCTGCAGGCCGAGGCCGGCTGCGAGATGGTGACGGGCGACTTCGGCGCCGACATGCAGATAGCACTCGTCAACGACGGACCCGTGACCATCTGCATGGACACGAAAAACAAGGAATAGCCGGGAGCTGTATGTGGAACAGACTATGGCAGTGGTGCGTGCTGGCGGTGGCCATGCTGGCGGTGGTGCTCGACCCCAGGATTCCGTGGAGCGACGACAAGAAGACGCGAGGCCGCAGCGACGACAAGAAGACGCGAGACCGCAGCGACGGCCGGCGCGCAGAATGAGCGCCGCTGCCGCAACATACCAAGGCAAGAGAAGATACCGAACAATATCACACTATGGAAAAACAGCAAAGCAAGATTGACGAGGCGCTGGCGCAGTACCGGCTTGACCTTGACGACACACAGGTGAAAGAGGCCGTGAGGAACATCATCGCCACCAAGGTGGCCGAGAACGACACGGCCGAGGTGAAACGCTTCCTGATGGGCTCCGTAGAGCTGACGACGCTGAAGACCACCGACTCTGAGGAGAGCGTGATGGCCTTCACCGAGCGTGTCAACCAGTTTGAGGCCGACTATCCCGACCTGCCCCATGTGGCGACCATCTGCGTCTATCCGTGCTTCGCCCGCGTGGTCAGCCAGACGCTCGAGGTGGAGGGTGTCGAGGTGGCCTGCGTCAGCGGGTCGTTCCCCTCGAGCCAGGCGCGCATGGAGGTTAAGGTGGCCGAGACGGCCCTGGCCGTGCAGGACGGTGCCACGGAGATAGACATCGTCATGCCCGTGGGCAAGTTTCTGGCCGGCGACCTTGAGGGTGCCAGCGAGGACATACAGGAGATGAAGCAGGCCTGCGGCGAGGTGCCCATGAAGGTCATACTGGAGACGGGCTGCCTAAAGACGGCCCGCAACATCAAGACGGCCAGCATCCTGGCCATGTACAGCGGTGCCGACTATATCAAGACCTCTACCGGCAAGCTCGAACCCGCCGCCACGCCCGAGGCCGCATACGTGATGTGTCAGGCCATCAGGGAATACTATGACCGCACGGGCATACAGATAGGCTTCAAGCCCGCCGGCGGACTGAACACGGTGATGGACGCCCTGATCTACTACACCATCGTCAAGGAGGTGCTGGGCCCGCAGTGGCTCACCAACCGCTGGTTCCGCCTGGGCACCAGTCGTCTGGCCAACCTGCTGCTGTCTGAGTTGACGGGGCAGGAGACAAAGTTCTTCTGAACGGATAATCAATAGATGAGTGGCTGCAGGCGATTATTTCCGCGCATTAAATAAATTTAACTTAAAATCTGTGATAGTTTAATATTATTATACCTACCTTTGCAGCGCCGAAGAGCACTTTTCGGAGTGAAGATAGTTTTTTTCACAACAATTATTAATAATCTAAACAAATCAGAAATGAAAAAGTTTTTCCTTGCGGCCGTGATGATGGTCGCCACCCTGAGTGCTAACGCACAGAACGAAGTGGGCCAGATTACACTCGCCCCCACAGTGGGCGCTAATTTCGCAAAGAATACCGGCGACGGCAACAAGTTCGCTTTCGGCTGGGAAATCGGTGTCAACGCCGAGTACGGCGTGGCTGAGAGCTTCGGCATCACTCTGGGCGCTTTCTACAAGAACTGGGGCACCAAGCCCGATAACGATGGTGCTAAGAAGGCCAACCTGAACTATCTGTCCATCCCCGTGCTGGCCAACTACTACGTTGTTAAGGGCCTCGCCATCAAGGCTGGTGTGCAGCCTGCTTTCCTGCTCTCTGCAAAGAACGACGGTTATGATTTCAAGGATGCCTGCAAGAAGTTCGACCTGACCATCCCAGTGGGCCTGAGCTACGAGATCAGCAACGTCGTCATCGACGCCCGCTACAACTTCGGCCTGACCAAGGTTGGAAAGGTGGGTGACGCCAAGAACAGCGTCATCGAGCTGACCGTGGGCTACAAGTTCGCCCTCTAAGACACCTGCTGCTCAACAGAGCCAAAACATAAAATGGGGCGCACCCGAGAGAGGTGCGCCCCATTTCCGTGTGTTAGCAGTCAGATATTCAGGGATTCCTTTGCATATATTCCTGACATTCAGCCTCTACCCAGTCAATCTTGTTGGTGAGCGACTGGAGGACATATTTCCGATCGCCTTGACTAATCACACCGTTGCTGTAGGTGTAGCCCTTCATGTCGTCAAGCTTTCCGAACGTATCGTTGTCTATGCTTGTAATGTTGAAATAGGCCGTTACGATGGTGCCGCCGAAGTTGTAAACGTGCTGCTTGAAGGTCATGTCGGTAGGGCTGAGCGTGGCGTTGCAGAAGAGGTCCACCACGTATTTCTGGTTGAAGAGATAGAAGCCCATGTAATCAGTGACATCCCCGTTTGCCACATTCCTGACACTGAGTATTGCGGCATTTGTGTTGCCACGCTGTAGGGCAGACCACATGTGAGACTGGATAGTGTATTCCAACTGGCACATGTTGACAGCATCCTCGCCCCAGATGGGCTGGTCATAGACGGCCATGTAGTAGCCCGAGGGCGGCAGGTTGCCTGCCGGTGTCTCGTTGTTGTTGCCGCTACTGCTGTTTTTGTCGTCGCTGTCGTCACCGCCGCAGGCGCTGACACAGAATGCACAAATGAGCAGCGCTGCTGTCACTGGCAGGTAAGAAAAAATCTTTTTCATGGTTGTTTGAAAATTGATTGTTATGAAAAAAAAGGTTCAGTTGTTACGCTGTATGACGAAATCGACGTATGCACGGAGCGCCTCGGCAATGGCCGGTTCTGACACGCAGGTAGAGACGTAGTCCAGACACTCGCTGCGCAGTTCGTCCATCTTGCTTTCCGCATACTCTATGCCGCCGTGCTGCTTGGTGAAGTCCACCAGGGCGGCTATCTCGCCGGGCGTGACGGTGCCCTGCTTCACGCGGTGAGCAATGGCGAGCATGTCGCCGTCGCGGGTGGAGAGCAGGGCGTGCAGGGCAGGCAGGGTGAGTTTGCCCTCGAGCATGTCGTTGCCTGTGGGCTTGCCTATGGCGGCCTGGTCGTAATAGTCGAAGATGTCGTCGCGTATCTGGAAGATCATGCCCAGGCGCCGGCCGAAGAGGGCCGCCTGGCGCTCCTGTTCGGCCGTGGCGCCGGCCGACAGCGCCCCTATGGCGGCGCAGGCCTCGAAGAGGGCCGCCGTCTTCTGGCGTATCACGTCGTAGTAGCTCTGCTCGCTCAGCTCGTCGCGCCCGATGTTCTGCAGCTGCAGTATCTCGCCTGCTGCCAGCGTGCGGCCCAGCTCGGCCAGATACTGCACGATGCGCTCGTTGGCCGTATAGCTGACGTGCAGCAGGGCGGTGGAGAGCAGGTAGTCGCCCACGAGCACGGCCACCTTGTTGTCGTATGTGGCGTTGACCGAAGCCTGCCCGCGACGCTCGGCCGACTCATCGACCACGTCGTCGTGGACGAGCGAGGCCGTGTGCAGCAGCTCCAACCCCACGCCGGCGTGCTGCGTGACGTCGTTCACGCGGCCGTAGGCCCGCGCCATCAGCAGTATCAGCATGGGGCGCATACGCTTGCCGCCACGCTGGCGGATATGCGTCAGCGCCTGGCCCAACAGACCGTCGCTGTGCTGCAGCGTGGCATCAAACAGCCCGACAAACTGCTGCAGCTCGGCAGCTATCGGACGGCGTATCACGGACAGAAAATCCTTGGTCTCTGGCATGTGGTTTTCTTCGCTTGTTGAGAATTTTCGCACAAAAGTACGGAAAAAAGTTGAACTGTGCGAATTTTTTCGTAATTTTACGCGAAATTTCTGAAACATTCAATCCCAAAAGCCTTTCTACCGTATGAAGAAACTTTTTCTGATAGATGCCTACGCCATAATCTACCGTTCCTACTATGCCATGATTCGCTCGCCGCGCATGAACAGCCGCGGTCAGAACACGTCGGCCGTGATGGGCTTCTGCAACACGCTGACGGAGGTGATGGAGAAGGAGCGTCCCGACTACGTCGGCGTCTGCTTCGACCCCCACGGCCCCACGTTTCGCTCGGAGACATTCCCCGAGTATAAGGCGCAGCGCGACGCCACGCCCGAGGACATCCTGTGGAGCGTGCCCGTCATCAAGCGTCTGCTCGCGGCGTGGCACATACCGGCTATAGAGGTGGCGGGCTTCGAGGCCGACGACGTGATAGGCACGCTGGCTACGCGATTGGCCCGCCCCACCCACACGGAGGGTGAAGTCCCGCCTGAGGCCGCGGATGGTGTGTCCGTCTATATGCTCACGCCCGACAAGGACTACGGCCAGCTGGTCAGCGAGACCATACACCAGTATCGTCCGCGCCACGGCGGTGGCTACGAAGACATGGGCCCCGCCGAGGTGTGCCAGCGCTACGGCATCAGCTCGCCGCGGCAGGTGACAGACCTGCTTGCGCTGATGGGCGACTCGGCCGACAACTTCCCCGGCTGCCCGGGCGTGGGCGAGAAGACGGCCGCCAAGCTGATAGCACAGTTCGGCTCGGTGGAACAGCTGCTGCAGCGACAGGGCGAGCTGAAGGGTGCCATACGCGACAAGGTCAGAGAGCACGAGGACGACATCAAGATGTCTTACTATCTGGCCACCATACGCCGCGACGTGCCCGTGGACACCACACTGGCCGACATGGCCGTCAGCCAGCCCGACATGCCGGTGCTGCTCGGCCTGCTGGCCGAGCTCGAGCTGCGCCAGCTCAGCGAGAAGCTAAAAAGGCTTAACGGGGCAGACGGGGCAGAAACGTTAAAAAAAGAAAACGGCACAGATTTTACCCCACGCCAGATTTCGATATTTACGGCCGAGAGTACGGGCGGCGCAGAAAAACGCGCTCTACGCGACCTGAAATCGACCCCTCACGAGTACCACCTCGTTGAGACTGAGGCTGATATGCGCTCGCTGTGCCAGAAATTATTGTCGGCGAAAACAGTCAGTATAGACACCGAGACCACCAGCACCGAGCCACTGCGTGCGCGGCTGGTGGGTCTGAGCTTCGCCGTGGCAGCGGGCGAGGCCTGGTATGTGGCCATACCGCGCCACGGCGAGCGACTGTCCGCTGGGAGCAGCAGCGACCTCTTCGACACCGCTGCCGACGACGGCGGCTGGCAAGAGGCCTGCCGGCTGGCCGGCATCTTCCGGCCGCTGTACGAACACCCCGGCATACTGAAGGTGGGCCAGAACCTGAAATACGACCTCGTGGTGCTCTCGCGCTATGGCATCACGCTGGCCGCTCCTATGTGGGACACGATGATAGCCCACTATCTGCTGCAGCCCGAGATGAAGCACAACATGGACTTCATGGCCGAACAGCTGCTGGGCTACAAGACCGTGCACATCGACGAGCTGATAGGTCCGCGCGGCAAGCAGCAGCGCTCGATGGCCGACCTGCCGCCCGCGGCCGTCTATGAATATGCCTGCGAGGACGCCGACATCACCCTGCAGCTGAAAGAAGCGCTCGAGCCGCTGCTGACCCGGCAGACAGAGGAAACTCGGCCGACAGAGGAAACTCGGCCGACAGAGGAGGGACAGCGGTCGGCCCCCCTACCCTCTCCCACCCTGCGGCTGTTCGACGAGATAGAGATGCCCCTCATGCCGGTGCTGGCAGAGATGGAGATCCACGGCGTTCGCCTTGACACGCAGGCGCTGCGCGACACGTCGCAGCAGATGGGCCGGCGCATGGCAGAGATAGAGCGCCAGGTGTATGAGCTGGCCGGTCACGACTTCAACATCTCGTCGCCCAGGCAGGTGGGCGAGGTGCTCTTCGATGAGCTGCACATAGCCGACAAGCCAAAGAAGACCAAGACCGGACAGTATGTCACCGGCGAGGAGGTGCTGCAGCAGCTCTCCCACGCCCACCCCATCGTTGGCAAGATACTGCAGCACCGCGGGCTGAAGAAGCTCATAGGCACATACGTTGACAACCTGCCCCAGCTGGTCAATCCCGCCACGGGCCGCCTGCACACACAGTTCAACCAGTGTGTGACGGCCACGGGGCGCCTCTCGTCGAGCGACCCCAACCTGCAGAACATCCCCGTGCGCGGCGAAGACGGCAAGGAGATACGCCGGGCCTTCGTGGCCGAGCCCGGCCAGCTGTTCTTCTCGGCCGACTACTCGCAGATAGAGCTGCGCGTCATGGCCCACCTCTCTGAAGACGAGCACCTGATAGAGGCGTTCCGCTCGGGCCACGACATCCATGCCGCCACCGCAGCCCGCATATACAAGAAGGCCGTGGAGGACGTGACACGCGACGAGCGCTCGCGCGCCAAGCGCGCCAACTTCGGCATCATCTACGGCATAACGGTGTTCGGCCTGGCCGAACGCCTGGACATCTCGCGCCAGGAGGCGCGCGAGCTCATCGACGGCTACTTCAAGTCGTTCCCGCGCGTCAGGGACTATATGGACCGCGCCGTGGAGGAGGCGCGCCGCCGTGGCTATGTGGAGACGCTGCTGGGCCGCCGCCGCTACCTGCCCGACATCAACTCGCGCAACCAGACCGTGCGCGGCTTTGCCGAGCGCAACGCCATCAATGCGCCCATACAAGGCACCGCCGCCGACATCATCAAGCTGGCCATGGTGCACATAGCGCGCCGCATGAAGCAAGAGGGTCTGCGCGCCCGCCTCATACTGCAGGTGCACGACGAGCTGAACTTCACCTGCCCCGCAGAGGAGCGCGAGCGCCTGGAGCACCTCGTCCTGGAGGAGATGCAGGGGGCCTTTGCCCTCAGGGTGCCCCTCGTGGCCGACAGCGGCTGGGGCCACAACTGGCTCGAGGCCCACTGACGGCGCCGTCCGGTAAACTGCGCCGCCGTCCGGTAAACTGCGCCAGTGGCGCAGTATACCTAACCCCCCACCCCACGACAAAAGAAAAAAGACAACACCCCCACAGCCCCCCCCACAGCCATGCCCCCCACAACCACCCCCACAACCAGCCCCACCCCCTCCCCACAAACAAAATGGGAGAAATACGCCGGGGCAAAGAAGCCATCGATGAAGCGTCGCTGCTCCGTGCACGACTACCGCGACCGCGGCATCTACATGATAACAATGGCCACGGAGGGACGCCTGGCGCTGCTTGGCACGCTGACAGGCAACCCCGCTGTCAAGGCAGGCGACGATGCCCCCCGCGTGCAGCTGTCGCCACTGGGTCAAAGGGTGAAGGACTGCTGGGAGGCCATACCACGCTTTCACCCTGCGGTGCAGCCTCTGAAGCTGTGCATCATGCCAGACCATATCCACGGCATTGTCTTTGTGCACGAGCGCATGGAGAAACACCTGGGCCACGTCGTAGAGGGCTTCAAGACAGGCACAAGGAAAGCTGCCCGCGAGCTGGGGCTGCTGCCGCCGGCGGTGTATAGGGGCACTGCGCCGGTGGCGCAGTTTACCGGACATACTGCGCCGGTGGCGCAGTTTACCGGACCGGGGCAGCCGTCGCGCCACAGCGCCGCCGCCCGAGCTCATGGGCAGCTTTGGGAGACGGGCTACCACGACCGCATACTGACACATCGCGGACAGCTGCAACGCATGATGGACTATCTCGACGACAATCCGCGGCGACTGCTTGTCAAGCAACGGCACCCCGAATACTTCCGACGGCTGGGCACACTCAACGTGGCCGGCACAGCCATGCAGGCCTTGGGCAACCGCTTCCTCATGGACAAGCCCACGAAGATACAGATACAGTGTTCGCGCAGCCTCAGCCAGGAAGAGATAGACCGTAAGAGACAGCAGATTATAGCCCGTGCCCTGAACGAAGACGGCATACTGGTCTCGCCATGCATCAGCCCCGGCGAACAGCAGATAGCCACAGCCGCCATGACAGAGTTTGTCCCGCTGATCGTGCTGCTCCTGAACGGGCTGCCCCCCTTCTTCAAGCCCAAGCCCCGCTACCTTGAAGCCTGCGAAGAGGGCCGGCTGCTCATCGTAGCCCCCTTTCCGTATCAGAGCGAGAAGATAGACGACATGCGCCGCCGCTGCCTGCACCTGAACCATCTGGCCGAGACTATTTGCCACGACGAC
>JAILBT010000043.1 GCA_024680755.1 Prevotella sp.
TGTTTAATGTTTAATGTTTAATGTTTAATGTTTAATGTTTAATGTTTAATGTTTAATGTTTAATGTTCCATGTTTAATGTTGTCAGGTTTATTATCTGTTTTGCTGCTTCGTCGGGTGCGGTGTTGTTGCCTAAGCGTTGCCACACATCGCGGTAGCCTTGCAGCATGGCCAGTCGTTCGGCGCTGTCTGGGTGCAGCAAGGGGGACAGCCGTTTGCGCATGTTCTCTGCCGAGAACGTGTCGGCCACGAGCTCAGGCACCACCTCGCGCTGTGCTATCAGGTTGACCAGCGACACCCACCTGACCTTCAGCACCCATCGGCGCAACAGGGCAACGAGGCGGGGTAGGGGGGTGGCATAGCACACCACCTGCGGAACACCTAAGAGGGCTGTCTCGAGCGTGGCGGTGCCACTGGTTACGAGCGCTGCGTGGGCCTGACGGAGCAGGTCGAAACTTTGGTTGAACAGAATTTCCGGCCGCGTGGCGCTGCCGGCCGACGGGCATGAGCTGCCGGCCGAGGCGCGTGTGTCGTCAATCAGTCTGCGATAGAACTCCTCTGACACCGACGGTGCTCCGGCCACCACCAGGCGATAGTCGCCAGCCATTGTCGCCACGGCCCGGAGCATGGCTGGCAGGTTGGCGCGTATCTCTTGTCTGCGACTGCCTGGCAGCAAGGCGATGATTCTCTGTGGAGTTGAGGAGTTGTGGAGTTGTGGAGTTGTGGAGTCGTGGAGTCGTGGAGTTGTGGAGTTGTGGAGCTGTGGAGTGTGGGAGTTGAGATACTGTCTCACTTCGTCGGCGGTGGGATTGCCAACATAGTTGACGTGGTAGTGGTGTTTGCCTTCGAAGAAGTCAACCTCGAAGGGCAATATGGAGAGCATCAGGTCAACATATCGGCGTATGGACCGTATACGCCACTCTTTCCATGCCCATATCTTTGGTGCAATGTAGTATGCCACGGGTATGTCGGTGTGCTTGTGCACAAAACGTGCCATGCGCATGTTGAAGCCAGGGTAGTCAATCAGTATCACAACATTTGGCTGCCACTGCACTATGTCGCGTTGTGCCAGCCGCATGCCTGCCACAATCTGCGGCAGGTGTCTCAGCACGGGCCCTATCCCCATGAAGGCCAGTTCGCTGTAGTGCTTCACGATTTGGCAGCCAGCCTGTGCCATCAGGTTGCCGCCGAAGCCGCGCAGCTCTGCTGCGGGGTCGTGCCGTCGCAGGGCTTCGGCCAGGCGCGAGGCGTGCAGGTCGCCGCTGGCTTCACCGGCTATCATGTAGTATCTCATATTATTTGATAATCGAGAGTTGAAAGTAGAGAGCTTCTCGTTGCACCCACCATACCCACCATACCCACACTACCCACGACATTCACACTATCCACAACAAACACTATCCTCACCGTAGCCGCCAATTCACCCCGCAAGAAAGGCTCCGTTCAATCTCCCGTTCGCTCGACTTTCGCTTGTAAGTCAGGCTCGTTCATCATCTCTTTCAGCTGTTGCAGATAGTCGTAGGCTGTCAGGTCGATGGTGGTGGGCGTGATGGCTATGTAGCCGTGCTGCAGGGCCCAGTTGTCGGTGTCGTCGGCCTCGGGCTCGTCGTTGCGATAGTGGCCTATCATCCAGTAGTAGTCGTAGCCGCGCTGATGGTGGCGTTGCTCCACCTCGTCATACCATGTGCCGAAGGCCATGCGGCAGGCCTTGATGCCACGGAAGCTCTCAGCCTTCGGGAAATTGACGTTGAGGCACACCCCGCGTGGCAGTCCCTGCTGCAGTATGCGGCGCGTGATGTCTCTCACGTATGGTCGCATGGGCTCGAAGTCGGCGTCAGGACTGTGGTCGCACAGCGAGAAAGCCACCGAGGGTATGTATTTCATGCAGCCTTCCATCGTGACGCCCATCGTCCCGCTGTAGTGCGAGTTGACTGAGCCGTTGTCGCCGTGGTTTATTCCGCCCACCACCATGGCGGGCCGTCGGGGGCGACCGTCGCTGCCGGCGGGCAGCAGCCTGTCTAAGGCCATCTTGACACAGTCGGCCGGCGTGCCGCTGCAGCTATACACGGTCAGCCCCGGTTCGTCGCGCTGAAGCGTCAGCCGCAGAGGGTCGTTGGCGGTGAAGGCGCACGAGTAGCCCGAGCGCGGACCGTCGGGAGCGCACACCAGCAGGTCTGCCAGGTCGGACAGCATGTCTGTCAGCACGCTGATACCCTTGGCCTGATAGCCGTCGTCGTTGGAGATGAGTATCAGCGGGCGTGTGTTTTCTTTCATTTATGTGTGTGTTTGCGGCTGCAAATGTAGTCAGAAAAAACGAAACGCAGAAAAGCAACAAGTGGAAAAATCCCCTTTTTGCCTAAATACTGCAAAAAAAAATGTTAAACAGTCGTTTTCTCACAAAGATTTCGTACCTTTGCGGCCATGTAAAAACTATACGTATAAAAATATTATGGGAAAGATCATTGCTTTGGCCAATCAGAAAGGCGGTGTCGGCAAGACCACAACCAGCATCAACCTGGCGGCCTCATTAGCTACCCTTGAGAAGACAGTCTTGCTGGTCGATGCCGACCCGCAGGCCAACGCTTCGAGCGGCTTGGGGGTCAACCTGCAGGAGGTGGAGTGCTCGCTCTACGACTGCCTGATAAAGAAAACTGACGCACGCGACGCAATCTATACTACAGACATCGAGGGGCTGGACATCATACCCAGCCACATAGATCTGGTGGGAGCCGAAATAGAGATGCTGAACATGGACCAGCGCGAGCGCGTGCTGAAGCGGGTGCTCGAGCCTCTTGCCGCCGACTACGACTATGTGCTTATCGACTGTTCGCCGTCGCTCGGCCTTATCACGGTCAATGCTCTGACAGCTGCCGACTCGGTCATCATACCCGTGCAGTGTGAGTATTTCGCCCTTGAAGGCATATCCAAACTGCTCAACACCATAAAGATAATCAAGTCGAAGCTCAACCCGCGGCTTGAGATAGAGGGCTTCCTGCTCACTATGTACGACTCCCGCCTGAAGCTGGCTAACCAAATCTACGACGAGGTCAAACGCCACTTCCAGGAGCTGGTGTTCAAGACGGTCATACAGCGCAACGTCAAGCTGTCTGAGGCACCGTCGCACGGGCTGCCCGTCATACTCTATGATGCCGACAGCACCGGCTCGAAGAACCATCTGGCGCTGGCCAAGGAAATCATCATGAAACAGGAGAAATAAGCATGGCTGTACACAAGAAGTATGCGTCGTCGGCCTTGGGGCGCGGTCTGGACGACCTGGGGGCCGGGCGCGGCCTGGATGCCCTCATCGACACCGGCTCGGTCATGACCGGCGGCGGCAGCAACCTGCTGGAGGTGCCGCTCGTAGCCGTTGACCCCAACCCCAACCAGCCGCGCGGCGAGTTCAACAAGGAAGCCTTGCAGGAGCTGGCCAATAGCATAAAGGAGATAGGCATAGTGCAGCCCGTCACGCTGCGACAGATGGGCGACGGCCGCTACCAGATAATAGCCGGCGAGCGACGCTGGCGAGCCTCGCAGATAGCGGGCCTGGAAACCATTCCGGCATATATCCGCACCGCACGCGACGAGAACGTAATGGAAATGGCCCTCGTGGAGAATATACAGCGCGAGGACCTCAACGCCATAGAGATAGCGCTGGCCTACCAGCACCTGGCCGAACAGACCGGCATGACGCAGGAGAAGATCTCTGAGCGTGTGGGCAAGAGCCGCGCCGCCGTGACCAACTATATGAGGCTGCTGAAGTTGCCGGCAGAGGTACAGATGGCCCTGAAGAACAAGACGCTCGACATGGGCCACGCACGAGCGCTGCTGGCCATCGAGAGCCCGTCGCTGCAGCTGAAGCTCTTCCGCGAGGTGACAAAGCATGGCTACTCCGTGCGGCAGGTGGAGGAAATGGCACAGAGGCTCAAGGGCGGCGAAGACGTGCAGACCGCCACCAAGAAGATGACAGCCCAGCAGCATATTCCCGAACAGTACGGACAGTGGCGCGACAGCCTCAGCAAGGCGCTGGGACAGAAGGTGAAGCTGACATGCAACGACGATGGCAAGGGAAAGCTGAGCATACCGTTCGCCTCGGCCGAAGAGCTGCGCCTCATAATGGAGAAGCTGAACATCCAGACGACAGACAACTGACATTGCCTGAACATCCAGACGACAGACAACTGGCATTGCCTGGAACAAGCCAGACACCAATAGCAGAACATACATATATTGATACGAATTATTAAACGACTGTGCCTCATGCTGACAGCTGTCATGGTGGCAGTTGCGGCAAAGGCTGCAACGCTGCCTGCCGACAGCGTTGTGCGTGCCAAAAGCATCAGCGTTGTGCGTGCTGACAGCGTTGTGCGTGCCGACAGTGTGGCCGCAGCGCGAACTGTCAGACTGGCTGCTGCGCGGCGTGACAGCCTGGTCGCAGCACGGCGTGACAGCACCGTCAGGGCAAGGTTAGACAGCCTGGCGGCTGCCGACGCAGCCCGCGTGGACAGCATGTTGCAGGCTGCCGACACGCTGCGCCACCGACTGCCCGACATGCTGCCCGACAGCCTGGCGCCGATAGCAGCACAGGCCCGACAGATGAAGCAGAAACGCGACTGGAGCACATGGAAGCCCGACCCTAAAAGGGCAATGTGGCTGGCACTGATCATACCCGGAGGCGGACAGATATACAACCGCAAATACTGGAAGCTGCCCATCGTCTATGGCGGGTTTGTGGGCTGCATCTACGCCCTGATGTGGAACAACATGATGTACAAGGACTATGCACAGGCATACCTCGACATCATGGACGACGACCCCGGCACGGCCAGCTACAACAAGTTTCTGCACCTGGGAAGCCAGATAACACCCGACAACGAGGAGCGCTACAAGACTATCTTCAAGAACCGTAAGGACAAGTTCCGCCGATGGCGCGACCTCAGCTTCTTCGTCATGGTGGGCATCTATGCCGTGTCGGTCATCGATGCATACGTGGATGCCGAGCTGAGCAACTTCGACATATCAAAAGACCTGTCTTTGCGCCTCGAACCGGCTGTCATGCCGGCGGGCGGGGTGGGGCAGACACGCTCGCAGCGAGCCACGATAGGAGGCGGCAATGCCTTGGGCCTGCAGTGCAGCCTCAGCTTCTGAACAACGACACCCTATACCCACTATACCCACTACACCCACCAAGCCCATCAAGCCTATCAAGCCCACCATACCCATCAAGCCCACCATACCCACCAAGCCCACAAACACCGTTCAATGAATGAAGACGAATAGACTCTTATATGTATTATTAATGTGCGGAGCGACTGTGGCCACGCTGCCGTCGCTGGCACAGAGAACGACAGACAGCTACGTTGCTGCCAACACGGTAGAGCTGGCTGAGAGTGACTTCCCCGAACAGAGCGTCATGGCCGAGACAGACAGCCTGCTGGCCATGTACCTGGCAAAGACATACCTGCGTGTTGACAGCAGCTGCCAGGCTGCCGATGTCAATCCGCAGTATGAAGCGCAACACTATATCGACCGCCTGCAGCGTTTGCCGGCGGTGGTGGAGCTACCCTACAACGACGTGGTGAGACAGCACATAGACCGCTTCACCGGTGGAGGCCGCAGGGCCGTCAGCTATATGCTTGGGGCCGCCAATTTCTACATGCCCATCTTTGAAGAGGCGCTCGAGGCGCAGGGCCTGCCGCTCGAACTGAAATATCTGCCAGTGGTGGAGAGTGCGCTCAACCCCGTGGCTGTGAGCAGGGCCGGCGCCGCCGGACTGTGGCAGTTTATGCCCGTGGCGGCAAAGCAGTATGGGCTGACCGTCAACAGCCTGATAGACGAGCGACGCGACCCCATTAAGGGCAGTCAGGCGGCAGCGCGACTGCTGCGCGACCTCTACAGCCTGTTCGACGACTGGAACCTGGCCATCGCTGCCTACAACTGCGGGCCGGAGAATATCAACAAGGCGATACATCGGGCCGGAGGCGAACGCGACTACTGGAAGCTGTACCCCTATCTGCCGCGCGAGACGCGGGGCTATCTGCCTGCCTTCATCGCAGCCTGCTATGTGATGAACTACTACTGCGAACACAACATCTGCCCGATGGACACGCAGCTTCCGGCCACCACCGACACCGTGCGTGTGAACCGCAACATGCACCTGCAGCAGGTGGCTGCCGTGATGGGACTTAACATCGAGCTGCTGCGCGGACTGAACCCTGAGCTGCGGCGCGACGTGGTGCCGGGTGCGTCGGCCGACGTGGCGCTGAGGCTGCCCGCGGCCGAGGCTGTGCGTTTCATCGACCTTGAAGACAGCATTGTCAGCTACCAGCCCGACCTGTGGCTGAACCGCCGCGCCGTGGCCACGCCTGCCGACGACCCCGCCACGGGGGGCAGCCGCTCGGCCAAGGCCCGCGGGAAGCGGGCCAAACATGGCGGCAAGGCGGCAGGAGCAACGCGCACCGTGACCGTGCGCAAGGGGCAGACTCTCTCGTCGATAGCGGCACGCAACGGTATAAGTGTCGCTACACTGAAGCGTCTCAACGGTCTCAAAGGCTCTACAATACGCGCCGGACAACGCCTGCGCGTGAAATGATATGACAGCCACAATGTCGGGATGCGACGCCGCGTCCCGACACGGTGGCTGACGCGACATAAGGCTTCACAAACAGTAAAGTTGTTTATACCCGCAGTTATATATTATATGTAAAGATGAACTACAGCATAGAAAGCATTGCCACACTGATAGGTGCTCATCGCTATGGCTCATGCCAGGCTGACATCAGCTGGCTGCTGACCGACAGCAGGTCGCTGCGTTTTCCAGAAAACACGCTGTTCTTTGCACTGACGACAGACCACGGCGACGGCCATAAGTATCTGTCTGAGCTGCGCCGCCGGGGCGTGCACAATTTCGTGGTGGAACGGCTGCCCGAGCAGCTGCTGCCACAAGACAACTATCTGCTTGTGCCATCGGCGCTCGAGGCCCTGCAGCGCTTGGCCGAGCGCCATCGAGACAGCTTCTCGCTGCCCGTGGTGGGCATAACAGGCAGCAACGGAAAGACGATGGTGAAGGAGTGGCTCTACCAGCTGCTGCTGCCGTCGCAACACATCACCCGTTCGCCCAGGTCGTACAACTCGCAGATAGGCGTGCCGCTGTCGGTGTGGCTGCTTAACGAAGAGAGTCAGGTGGCGCTGATCGAGGCTGGCATATCTCAGCCCGGCGAGATGGCGCGGCTGGCCGACATCATACAGCCCACCATCGGCGTGATGACCCACCTGGGCGAGGCCCATCAGGAGAACTTCCGCTCGATGGAAGAGAAGTGCATGGAGAAACTGCAGCTGATGCACGGCACCGAGGCCATAGTCTATTCGTCAGATGACGACACCGTGGGCCGCTGCATAAGGCGCTCGGGCTATCGTGGACGCCGCATGAACTGGTCGAGGCAGGATGCCGGGGCCGCTTTCTATGTAGAGCGGACAGAGAGCCGCGAGGCTACGACCATCGTCACCTACCGCTACGAGCGGCAGCAACACCAGTATGAGCTGCCCTTCACCGACGCGGCTTCGATAGAGAACAGCATCACCTGTGCGGCCACGGCGCTGCTGCTCGGGCTGACACCAGAGCAGATAGCCGAGCGTATGCCTAAGCTCGAACCTGTGGCCATGCGCCTGGAGGTGAAGCAGGGACAACGTGGCAACATCATCATCAACGATGCATACAACAACGATATCAATTCGCTGTCCATAGCCCTCGACTTTGCGCGCAGGCGACGCAATCACTTCACTCTCATCTTGAGTGACATACTGCAGAGCGGTGAGACACCAAACCAGCTCTGCGCCAGGGTGAACGCCCTGGCCTGCGAGAGCGGCGTGGACTGCTTCATCGGCATAGGCGATGCCCTGGCTGCCAACGCTGACACCATCACCGTGCCCGACAAGCATTTCTTTCACACCACTGAGGAGCTGCTGACCAGCGGACTGCTGGCCACAATGAGCGACAGGCTGGTGCTGATGAAGGGCGCGCGCAGCTTCGGCTTCGAGCGTATCAGCGAACAGCTCGAACAGAAAGTTCACGAGACTATACTCGAGGTGAACCTCACGGCTGTGGTCAACAATCTGAACCACTACCGCTCGCAGCTGCAGCCCGGCACCAAGCTGGTGTGCATGATAAAGGCCGATGCCTATGGGGCAGGTGCCGTCGAGATAGCCAAGACGTTGCAGGAGCACCATGTCGATTATCTGGCTGTGGCTGTGGCCGACGAGGGGGCTGTGCTCCGACAGGCCGGCATCACGGCCGACATCATCGTGATGAACCCCGAGCTGACGGCTTTCAAGACCATGTTCCGCTACCGATTAGAGCCAGAGGTGTATTCGTTCCGACTGCTCGACGCTATGATACACGCCGCACGCAGCGAGGGCATAACAGGCTGGCCGGTACACATCAAGCTTGACACGGGCATGCACAGGCTGGGCTTCGCCCCCGCCGACATCGACATGCTGCTGGACAGGCTACAACAGCAGCAGGCCGTCATGCCGCGTTCGGTGTTCACTCATTTCGTGGGAAGCGACAGCCCGCTGTTTGACAGCTTCTCTCGTCAGCAGTATGAGCTGTTCCTGCGTGGTGCAGACCGCCTGCAGAGTGCCTTCCGCCACAAGATACTGCGGCATATCTGCAACTCGGCCGGCATAGAGCACTTCCCCGACCGGCAGCTGGAGATGTGCCGGCTGGGCATCGGCCTGTATGGTGTCAGTCCCTTTGTGCCAGGCAGCCTGCCAGACAAACAGCCTACCGACTTGGCTCTGCAGACCGTTTCCACGCTGAAGACCACCATACTCCAGCTGCGTCATGTGCAGGCGGGCGACACCGTGGGCTACAGTCGCAAGGGCGTGCTGACGCGCGACAGCGTGGTGGCAGCCATACCCATAGGCTATGCCGACGGCCTGAATCGCAGGCTTGGCAATGGCCGCGGCTATTGTCTCGTCGCCGGGCAACCGGCACCCTACATCGGCAATATTTGTATGGACGTGGCCATGATTGACGTGACGGACATACCATGCAGCGAGGGCGACCAGGTGGAGATCTTTGGCCAGGCGCTGCCGGTGGAGCAGCTGGCCCACTGGCTTGACACCATACCCTACGAGATACTGACCGACGTGTCAGACCGCGTCAAGCGTATCTACTACCAAGACTGAAGCGCTGACACTGGCATTGGGTCGTTTTACACACACACAGCCTATGAAGAAACTGCTTTCGCTGCCGCCCAACCTGGTGCGACGTTGCGACGACGGCACCACCGTGTTCCATCGTGTCACGGGGCTTGACCGCCAAGAGTTTTTCTGCACCTGCGACCCTGAAGGCCATCGCCTGGGTAGCGGCGGCGGCACGGCGTGGCTGTTGCGGCAGGCATACATGGCTTCTGACGCAGCAGCACGGCACGAGAGCTTCGGCCAGTGGCTGGCGGCCGAGAAGCGCATACTGATACATGGCGGCGGACAGAGCCGGCGCCTGCCGGCATACGCGCCGTCGGGCAAGCTGCTGCTGCCAGTGCCAGTAATGCGTTGGGAACGCGGACAGCGCCTCTCGCAGACCCTGCTCGACATGCAGCTGCCGCTTTACGAGCAGCTGATGGACAAAGCGCCGCAGCAGCTGCACACTATGGTTGTCAGCGGCGATGTGCTGATACGCACCGACCAGCCGCTGCCCAGCGTGCCCGAAGCCGACGTGGTGTGCTACGGTCTTTGGTTGCCGGCCGAGACTGCCACCAACCACGGGGTGTTCGTCATGTCGCGGCATAAGCCGTCCACATTATTATATATGCTGCAGAAACCGGCGGTCGAGACATTGAACCAGCTGAGCGCTGAGCATCTCTATCTGACCGACATCGGACTGTGGCTGCTCAGCGACCGCGCCGTGGAACGGCTGATGCACAAGTGCGACGCAGACACGGCTGCCACGACCTGTACGGAGGCAGCGGCAGGACGTAAGTGCTACGACCTCTACAGCCAGTTTGGGGCAGCTCTCGGCACCATGCCATCGGCACCAGACAGCCAGCTGGACAGCCTGACTGTGGCGGTGGCACCGCTGCCGGGGGGCGAGTTCTATCATTTTGGCACGTCGCGCGAGATGATAGCCAGCACGCTGCGCCTGCAGCAGCTCGTGTGCGACCAGCGTCGCATAATGCACCACGACCATAAGCCGCAGCAGAGTATCTTCGTGCAGGACTCTGTGACGGAGATTTGTTTCACCCCCGACAATAGCAATATCTGGATCGACAACAGCTATGTGGGACCACACTGGCAACTGTCGCACGACAACATCGTCACAGGCGTGCCGCCGGGCGACTGGCATGTGCAGCTGGCCCCGGGCGAATGTGTTGACGTGGTGCCCGTGGGTCAGGCTGACTATGTGGTGCGCAGGTATAACATCAGCGACCGCTTCGCTGGCGACGAGCAGTACAGTCCGCGCTACCCCCTGCTGAAGGGTAACGACGACTTGTCAGCCGTCTTGTCATCAGCTGCTACGACGACTGCCGATAGGCTCTATAGTGCCACCCAACTGTCTGACCAGGCCAACCTGTTGCGTCTCGCTGCGCAGAGGCAGGCATACCGGCACCGGGCGTTGCCGAAGATGGCTGCCAACTGGCGCCACAGCGTGTTCTATCAGCTCGACTTAGACGATGTGGCACGACAGTTTGCCGATGGCCGGCTGCCTATGCCCGCACCGCTGCCAGCCGACGCACCGCTGCTGACGCGTATAGGCGATGCCATGTTCCGTGGACAGACCGAACAGGCCTTCTCGCTGTTGCGCCACGGACTGACAGCCCGGGCACTCAACGTGAGGCAACGGCCGCGCTTGAACGTGATGAGCGACCAGATAGTGTGGGGACGCTCGCCCGTGCGCATGGACATCAGCGGCGGCTGGACCGACACGCCGCCCTACTGCCTGATGGAGGGCGGACGCGTAGTCAACCTGGCCATTGAGCTGAACGGGCAGCCGCCGCTGCAGGCATACGTCAAGCCCACAGCCGAACCTCACATCGTGCTGCACAGCATCGACCTTGGAGCATCAGAGACCATTTCCGACTACGACCAACTGGCGGAATACAACCGCGTCGGGTCGCCCTTCTCCATAGCCAAAGCCGCACTGGCGCTGGCCGGATTCCTGCCCGACTTCTGCGCCGAACGCTTCGCCTCGCTGACTGAGCAGCTGAGCGACTTCGGCTGTGGCATTGAGCTGACCACTATGTGTGCCGTGCCGGCCGGCAGCGGACTGGGCACCAGCAGCATCCTGGCCGCAACGGTGCTGGGAGCCCTGAACAACTTCTGCTCGCTCGGATGGGACAAGGGCGAGATCGGACACCGCACACTCGTGCTGGAGCAGCTGCTCACCACCGGAGGCGGATGGCAAGACCAGTATGGCGGTCTGCTGCCCGGGGTGAAGATGCTGGAGACACAGCCCGGCTTCTGTCAGCTGCCAGTGACCAGATGGCTGCCTGCGGCGGTGTTCGACGACGAGCAGTATCGGCCATGCCACCTGCTCTACTACACCGGCATAACACGCACCGCCAAGCACATACTGGCCGAGATAGTGCGGCGCATGTTCCTCAACCAGCGCGACCAGTTGCTGCTGCTCAGGCAGATGAAGGAGCATGCCGTTGAGATGCACGATGCCATAGCCCGCTGCGACTATCAGCGCGCTGCCCTGCTCATGCGCTCCAACTGGCAGCAGAACCAGCGCCTCGACAGCGGAACCAACCCGCCGCAGGTGCGGCAGCTCACCTCGCTCATCGACGACCTGGCACTGGGCTACAAACTGCCGGGGGCCGGCGGCGGCGGCTTCCTCTATATCATGGCAAAGGACCCAGAGGCTGCGCTGCGCATACGCCGCACGCTCAACGAGAACAGGCTGTCGCCGACGGCGCGCTTCGTCGATATGACGCTGTCACGTCACGGCCTGCAAATCACCCGCAGTTAGCTCGGCTTCCAAGTCTTTCACTCTTTTTTTTACCTTTAGTAGTTGCATTGGTTTTTTCCACACCCATAGACATACCCCGGCCTCAGTGTCAGATAGGCCCGGCAGACCGCTTGCTCCTTGTGGGCAGCTGTTTTGCCGACGGCATTGGCAGCCGTCTGCGTGACAATGCGTTCGATGCCGTGGTCAATCCATACGGCACCATGTACAATCCCGTCTCGGTGCGCCATGCGGTCGAACGCCACCTCTCTGAGACCGTCGCCACGGGCATGCCCATGCCCGACTGGGTGTTGCTCACCCTCGGCACCAACCATGTCTATAGGCTCAGGGCTACGGGCCAGGTCGTAGATAACTGCCAAAAGCGCCCGCAGCGACTCTTCTGCGAGGAGGCCCTCAGTGTGAGCGAGTGTGCCTACCAGCTGCGGCAGACTGTCGCTGCCATCCGCAGCCGTAACAAGGAGGCTAAGGTGGTGCTGACAGTCAGTCCGATACGCTACGCCAAGTATGGCTTCCACGAGAGCCAGCTGTCAAAGGCAACGCTCCTCCTGGCTGTAGCCGAGACGTGTCAGCACGGTGCGCCCGGCGTGTCAGACCAGACTATGCCTTACTATTTCCCTGCATACGAGTTGCTGATGGACGAGCTGCGCGACTATCGCTTCTACAAGCCCGACATGCTCCACCCCAGCGACCAGGCCGTTGACTATGTGTGGCAGCGGCTGCAGGAGACGCTGCTCTCGCCCGCGGCGCGACAGATGGTGAGCGACTGGCAGCCCATACGCCAGGCGCTCGGCCATCGACCCATGCACCCTGACAGCGAGGCATACAAAAGCTTTGCCGACAATACACAGCGGCAGCTTGAAACGTTCAACCGACAATATAACAAAAACATATATCAGAACAATTAACCAACTATCCATGAAAGTCTCCTGTTTACTGAAATGCACCTTCGCCGCAGCTATGCTGGCAGGTGCCGTCAATGCGTGGGCCGTGCCTGCCAAGCGCGGGCAGTGGCAACGGCTGCAACTTGCCGACGGAACATACGTCGAGGCCGAACTTTTGGGCGACGAGACACAACACTACTATCGGACGGCCGAAGGCGACATATACACCGCAACGGACACCGAGGGCGTGTATGGCAAGAGTTCAATGGCTATGCTGAACATGAGCCGTCGGGCACGCGCCAGGCGAAGCAGCGGACCGCGACGCGAGTTCGGCGTGCCTACCCACTACACTGGCTCGAAGAAGGGCATCATCATTCTTGTCAACTTCAGTGACGTGCAGTTCCAGACGGCCAACAACCAGGCACGCTTTGACGACATAGCCAACCGAGAGGGCTACAACGTCAGCCCGTTCACAGGCTCCGTCCACGACTATTTCACCGCGCAGAGCTACGGACAATTTGACCTGACATTCGACGTGGTGGGCCCCGTCACGCTGAGTCAGAAGAGAAGCTACTATGGTCAGGATGCCGATGGCATGGCCGGCAACGACATGCGTCCGGAACAGATGGTCGTAGAGGCTTGCCAGGCTGTCAACGACGACGTGACATGGGCCGACTACGACTGGGACGGCGACGGCGAGGTGGACCAGGTGTTCATCCTCTATGCCGGACAGGGACAGGCCGACGGAGGCAGTGCCAGCACCATCTGGCCCCACGAATGGGAGCTGAGCGAAGTCCTTGGCAATGCCATCACGCTGCAAGGAACGCGCATAGACACCTACGCCTGTGGACCGGAGCTGAACGGCAGCAGTCATATCAACGGCATCGGCACCATCTGTCACGAGTTCACCCACTGTCTCGGCATACCTGATTTCTACGACACATCAGAGGAAGGCGACAATTTCGGCATGTCGTCGTGGTCGCTCATGGACTATGGCTGCTACAACAACGGTGGCTATACACCATGCGACTATACCGGCTACGAGCGCTGGTTCTGCGGATGGGTAAACCCTGTCGTGATCGACCCTGAACAGGTGCAGCAGGTGGAAGGCATGAAGCCCATCAATCAGACTGCTGATGTCTTTGTCATCTACAACCAGGCCAACGACAACGAGTACTACATACTGCAGAACATTCAGAAAGACGGCTGGAACAAATATGCTCCGGGCGAGGGCCTGCTCGTTATGCATGTTGACTACAGCAAGCGCGTGTGGCAGGAGAACTCTGTCAACAACGTCGCTAACCGGCAGCGCTGCACCGTCGTGCCGGCCGACAACCAGTGCAGCTATTATAACCAGTATGGCGACACCTACCCCTACAATGGCAACAACAGCCTGGGCAACACCACCACACCCGCTGCCAGACTGTATAACAACAATGCCGACGGCAAGAAACTGCTGAACGTGAAGCTCAGCGACATAACACGTAACGCCGACGGCACCGTCAGCTTCAGCGTGGAGGGCGAGGGCAGCGGCACGGCCGAAGATCCCCAGGACGGCATAGTGTTCTATGAGTCGTTTGACCAGTGTAATGGCACAGGCGGCAACGACAACTTGTGGAGTGGCAGCGTTGCAAACGCAGGCTTCAATCCCGACAACGAGGGATGGAGCGCGCTGCAGGATAAGGCTTTCGGTGCCAAACAATGTGCAAAGTTCGGCACGGGAAAGGTGGTAGGCATGGTAGCGTCGCCGCAGTTCAACATGCCATCTACAGGCAAGGCCACTCTCACTTTCCTGGCTGCCCCCTGGTCGAGCGACGGCAATGCCCTGACCGTCATGTGTGAGGACCTCTCGTTGTCAGAAAGCCTACAGCTGACAGCCGGGCAGTGGACGGAGTGTGAAGTGGCGTTAGAGGGTCAAGGCACCGTCAGCGTTGTCTTCTGGCCCGCCAAGCGTCTGTTCCTCGACGAGGTGAAGATTCTGGTGGCAGACAACGCGGCAACCGGCATCGACGAGTTGCACGAGCGCCAGGCTCGCACCAGTGTGGTTTATGACCTGAGCGGCCGCCCCGTGCGCGGAGCTATGGGCAAGGGCCTCTTTATCGTCAATGGCCGTAAGTATGTCAGCAGATAGTCTGCTGACGTTCATCGACGCAAATCTGACAAAACATTTCACGCCATGACTATCGACAACCGACGTACCATACGTAAATATACCGACCGCGACGTGGACGAGGAGCTGCTGCAAAGCCTCCTGGCCCGCGCCGCGCGCACTCAGACCATGGGCAACCTGCAGCTCTACAGCGTCGTGGTGACACGTTCGCCGGAGATGAAGCAGCGTCTGCTGCCTGCTCATTTCGGACAGCCTATGGTCACTCAGGCACCCGTCGTGCTGACGGTGTGTGCCGACTTCCGCCGCACCACCGACTGGGCCATGCAGCGCCAGGCCGACCCGGGCTACGACAATATGCTGTCGTTCCTTAATGCCGCTACCGACGCGCTGCTCTACACCCAGACGCTGTCTGCCCTGGCAGAGGAAGCTGGCCTGGGGCTCTGCTTCCTTGGCACCACCGTCTATCAGCCCGAGCTGATCATCGACGTGCTGCGACTGCCGCGTCTGGTGTTCCCCGTAGCCACGCTCACCATTGGCTGGCCGGCCGAGCAGCCGCCCATGAGCGACCGTCTTGGCACCGACGCCTTTGTCCATGCCGAAACCTATCAGCCCAACACGCCCGAACGTATCGACAGCATGTATGCCGTCAAGGAGGCGCTACCCGAGAACCACCATTTCGTCGAGCTGAACAACAAGCAGACGCTGGCCCAGGTGTTCACCGACCTGCGCTATACGCGTAAAGATAACGAAGCCCTGAGTCTGACGTTGCTCAGGGCGCTCAATCGGCAGGGCTTCAATCCCTGTCCGACGGAACAGTAGGTGCGCGCCCCACATCAGGCGCTGCTACTTTCCAGCTGCCGCTCCAGGTCTTTCACCTGCAGGGAGTAGTCGGGGTCTTTCTGCATACGTTTCTCCACGGCCGCACAGCTGTGGAGAACGGTGCTGTGGTCGCGTCCGCCCACCATCTGCCCTATGCGCGAGGCTGTGAGGTGGCATTTGCGCTGGGCCAGATACATCACGGTCTGGCGGGCTATGACTATCTGTTGCTTGCGCGACTTGCCCTGTATGTCGCGTTCGGTCACATGGAACAGCTCGCACACGACGTTCGCTATCTCATCTACCGTCAGCGGCTTCTCCTCTGTCCTGACGGCACGGCTCACTATGCGCTCGGCCAGCTCCATGTCCAGGTCGCTGTCGTAGAAGATGCTGAAAGCCATGAGCGAGTTGAGCACCCCTTCAAGGTCGCGCACCGAGCCGTTGGCCGTGCGGGCTATGTATGTGATGACGTCGTGCGGAATGCGCAGCCCGTCGCGCTGGCACTTGGCCTTCAGTATGTCCATGCACAGCTGTGGGTTGGGCTTCTCCACCTCCACGGTCATTCCCACCTTGAAGCGCGTCAGCAAGCGGTCTTTCACGCCCTGAAGCTCCACCGGCGGACGGTCGGCCGCCAGCACTATCTGGTGGCCTATGCGCAGCAGGTGGTCGAAGATGTGGAAGAAGGTGTCCATCGTGCGCGGCGACGTGGCCCACTCCTGTATGTCGTCCACAATCAGCATGTCAACAGACTGGTAGAAGCTGATAAAGTCGTTGGTGTTGTTCTGCTTGACGGCATCGGTGTACTGTACCTGGAATAGTCGGGCCGAAACATACAGCACGCGTTTCGTGGGATACAGCTCGTGGGCGCGGCACCCTATGGCGTTGATCAGATGGGTCTTGCCGCAGCCCGAAGGACCGAACACGAAGTATGGATTGAAATTGCTCTTGCCCGGATGCTCGGCCACATGCAGGCCCACCGAGCGCGCCAGCCTGTTGGCCGTGCCCTCGATGAAGGTCTGAAACGTCTTGCCCGCCATGAGCTGTGTGTCCCATGTCGGCGCGCTGCTGTCGGCCGGGGCACTGCTGTCGGTCTCGCTGCCGCTCACCGTCACGGTCTTGCGCTTCTCCTTGGTTATTATCAGGCGGTATTTCAGCTTGACCGACTCGTCGAACGTGGACCTGAAGACATGGGTCATCAGACTGACGAAGTGCTTCTCCAGATATTCATATATATACTGGCTGGGCACTTTCAGCATCAATATATGGGTACGTTCCGAGTAGCTCTCAAAGTCAAGAGGCTCGAAATAGTTGCTGTATTGTTCCGGCGACACGGCCTGGCGTATCAGCTGCAGACTCTGCTGCCATTGTTGCTGGTGGTTGTCGGTCATTGTGCATGGTTGAGATGGAGTGCAAAGGTACAAAAAAATCCACATTCTGCAACGGGAATGTGGATTTTTTTATCTGCGCTGAATGTTAAAAATTAGCTATATCTCACTATCAGGCAGTTGCATGGCGTGCAGCTCTTCCGCGCTGATAATCTGTCTGAGAGGCACCATCACAAACTCTCTGAGGTGCATTAGCGGGTGGGGTATGGTCAGGTCGGGTTCGTTCACATGCAGGCGGTCGTACAACAGAATGTCGATGTCTATGGGCCTGTCGGCATAGTGCTGCCCTGTGGATTTGCTTTTGCGGCCCAGGCGACGTTCAATGTCCTGTGTCACGTTCAGCAGCTGCCGCGGCGAGAGTGGCGTCTCTATCTTTACTGCCATGTTCAGGAACCTGTTGCTTGAGCTGAACCCCCAGGGCTCGGTCTCTATCGTGTCTGAGCAGGCCGTCACCTTTCCCGCGCGAACATTAATATGTATCAGTGCCTGCCGGAGCAGCTCTTCGCGTCGGCCCATATTGGTGCCAAGGCCGAGATAGGCTGTGTGTGCGCTGGTGGCATTTGGATGCATAGCGTTCATGCTGTATGGCGTGAGGCAGGCATGTCATAGCTCAGTCGTCGAGCAAGAGCAGAGCGTCGCCGAAGCAGCCAAACTGGAAGCCTTCCTTCAGGGCAGTGTCATAGCAGCGCATGACCAGGTCGTAGCCGCCGAAAGCCGCCGTGGTCATCAGCATGGGTGTCTCGGGGTGGTAGAAGTTGACCATCATGGCGTTGCACATGCCAAACTCGTATGGCGGGAAGATGAACTTGTTGGTCCAGCCCTCATATTCTTTCAGCATACCGTCTGTTCCGACGGCTGTCTCGGTGGCACGCGCCACGCTTGCGCCCACGGCACAGACGCGGTGGCCCGACTGCTTGGTCTGGTTGACCAGGCGGCATGCCTCGGCATTGACAATCATGCGCTCGGACGACATCTTGTGTTTTGACAGGTCTTCCACCTCGATGTTCTCGAACGCGCTCAGTCCGCAGTGCAGTGTGACGAAGGCCTTGTTGATTTCGCGTATCTCCATTATCTTCATCATCTGTCGGCTGAAGTGCAGGCCCGTAGCCGGTGCCGTCACCGCCCCTTCCTCCGAGGCGTAGATGGTCTGGAAGATCTCGGCATCTTCTTTCGTCACTTCGCGGCGGGATATGATGTATTTGGGCAGCGGTGTATGGCCGAGTGAGAACAGCTCGCGCTTGAACTCGTCGTGCGGACACTCGTAGAGGAAGCGCAGCGTGCGTCCGCGGCTTGTGGTGTTGTCAATCACCTCGGCCACCATGGGTCCGTCGTCCTCGAAGAAGAGCTTGTTGCCTATGCGTATCTTGCGTGCCGGTTCGACCAGCACGTCCCACAGGCGCAGGTCGCTGTTCAGCTCGCGCAGCAGAAACACCTCAATCTTCGAGTCGGTCCGTTCTTTCGTGCCGTAGAGACGGGCAGGAAAGACCTGGGTGTTGTTGAAGATGAAGGTGTCGCCCCCGTCGAAATAGTCCACCACGTCCCGGAACACCAGCGGCTGCTTCGTGTCTTTGCCCTTGGCGTCCTTCTTGAACATGTCGATGGTCATGCTTTTGCGGTGGGCCACCATCAGCCGGCATTGGTCGCGGTTATAGACACGCTCCTTGTTGCCATTTTCGTCGTCGAAGACTTTGTGGGTTGGGTAGATGGCCACCTGCTCCTCAGGCAGGTGAAACCTGAACTGTGAAAGCTTCATCTCTTTTTACCTTTTTTTTGTTTTTCTATACGTCGATGTCTCGATATATTCATGTTCTGTTATCCATTTGCTCGTCCAGCCAGCTGTTCAGGTCGTCCATCGTTATGCAGTCGTCGATGCTGACGTCGCCCACGCGTGTCCGTGTCAGCTGTGTCAGATAGGCTCCGCTGTCCAGTGTCTGTCCGATGTCTCGTGCCAGCGAGCGTATGTAAGTGCCCTTGCCGCATGTCACCCGTATCTGCATCTGCATCTTCGTCTGGTCGAACCACAGCAGCTCTATCTCATCTACGCGCACCGTCTTAGCCGCCAGCTGCACATCTTCGCCGTCGCGCTTCAGCTTGTATGCGCGGTCGCCGCCTATCTTGCAGGCCGAGTATGCGGGTGGCACCTGCTGTATCTGTCCCACAAAGCGCGGCAGCACCTGCTGCACCAGCTCGGGTGTGATGTGGCCGGTGGGGTAGGTGTTGTCCACGGGGTGCTCCTTGTCGTAGCTTGCCGTGGTGGCGCCGAGCTGCAGCGTGGCGGTGTATTCCTTGGTGTGCTGTTGCAGCTGTTCTATCTCCTTGGTCTTGCGGCCGGTACACAGCACCAGCACGCCGGTGGCCAGGGGGTCGAGCGTGCCGGCATGTCCCATCTTCAGCCGTCGCACATGCAGTCGGCGCGACAGCACATAGCGCACATGTGCCAGTGCGCCGAAGCTGGTCATGCCGTAGGGCTTGTTGATGTATATGAGTTCGCCTGAGAGGAAGTCCATTTAATCTACCATTGCAAGTGACTGACCGGACAGAAGCAGCGCAATGATGATGCTGCCCACGACAATACGGTATATGCCGAACGCCTTGAAGCCATACTTTGTCAGGAAGGCCACAAACCACTTCATGGCCAGCAGCGCCACCACGAAGGCCACAGCGCAGCCCAGCGCCAGCATGGCAATGTTGTGGGGTGTGGCCCAGGCAGCGTCTTCCTTCAGCAGGTCGAGCAGGTCGAGCAGCGTGGCGCCGGCCATGGTGGGCACGGCGAGGAAGAACGAGAACTCGGCGGCTTTCTGTCGCGTCAGGCCCTGTGTCATGCCTCCCACGATGGTGGCCATCGAGCGCGACACGCCCGGTATGACCGATATGCACTGGTAGAGGCCTATACGGAAGGCGCGTTTCTCGTTCATCTGGTTCTTGTCGCTGCCGTGGTTGAACAGACGGTCGCAGAAGAGCATGAAGATGCCGCCCACCACCAGCATGATGGCCACGACCTCAACGCTGTCGAGCAGCCAGTCGAGCAGCCCCGACTTCTTGGCAGCCAGTCCGATGACCACGGCTGGCAGCACGCCCACGATGAGCAGCCAGTAGAAGTAGTAGCGGTGCTTCAGCCGCTGCCATGTGTTGCTGCCTGCGGGGGCTGGCTCGCGGTTCAGCTGGAAGAAGCGTTTCCAGTAGAGGCACACCACCGACAGGATGGCACCAAACTGAATGATGAACGTGAAGGCGTGTACGAAGGGGTCGCCCTGCGGTATGCCCAGCAGGTTCTGCGTTATGATCATGTGTCCGGTTGACGACACGGGCAGAAACTCTGTCAGTCCCTCCACGATGGCTATGATGATGGTTTCGATCCAGGTCATGCTGCTGCCTCCTTATCGTCGTTGTTTTTGTGTGCCACGGCATATATCATGCTCACAAAGCCCAGCAGACAGACCACGGGTGCCACCTTGATGCGTCGGGCTGAGAAGATGTCGGGGTTGTATGCCTCTGTGGTTGTGCTGTCTCCACCCATCAGCAGGAAGCCGACTACCACTATGGCCATGCCGATGGCGAGAAGTATGAAATTGGTTCGGCCAAAGGCCAGGTTTTTCTTGTCCATGAGAACTGCTATGTTTTGAATGATAAATGGTTTGTGATTTGTTTTCAGGGTTTTTCTGGGATTTTTCTAGGATTGCCTAGGGCTTCCTATTGGTTATAGAGCTGGCCGGCTGTCATTCGCAGGTAGCGGTTCACTGAGATACGAGTGCATAGCGTGGTGATGATAATGCCGAAGGTGAAAATAACCGCTGCCGTGATGGCCAGCTCGCGCCACGACACAATGGTCAGCACGGCAGGCTCGTAGCGACAGATGGCATACGCCATGGCGCCCATGACGGCGCACGCCAGCAGCGAGGCTGCAACCCCCATCCAGAAGGCTCTGACGAGGAAGGGTCGCCTGATGAAGCCCCATCGAGCCCCCACCAGCTTCATGGTGTGAATCATGAAGCGGCGCGAGTGTATGCCCAGCCGCACCGAGTTGTTTGTCAGCGAGAACGACACGAAGGTGAGCAGGGCTGCCAGCACCAGCAGACACAGCGACAGGCGGTTCAGGTTGCGGTTCACGCTGTTCATCAGGTCCTCCTGATAGGCCACCTCAGCCACGCGCGTATCTTTCCGCAGCGAGCGTGCTATCCAGCGCAGCGAGTCGCGGTTGGCATAGTCGGCCCGCAGCTGCAGCTCCATGCTCGCCACAAAGGGATTGATGCCAAGAAACTCCGACGGGTCGCTGCCCATGGCGGCGGTCTGTTCGCGCAGGGCCTGCTCCTTGCTGATGTATGTCACATGGTGCGTATAGGGCTTGCTGCTCAGGTCACGCCTGAGGGCTTTGCTCTGCGCGTCGTCTATGCTGTCGGCCAGCATGACGGTCACGGTCAGGTTCTCTCTCATGTAGCGTGACAGGTTGCGGGCCGTCAGCACGGTCATGGCCACCAGACCCAGCAACACCAGCACCATGGTGGTACTGATGGTCAGGGTGAGCCATTGCATGTGCGAGTGGTGTCGTGTGGCTTTCCGGCGTCTTCTCTTCATTGCCTTTTGTGTGCGGCTTGTGGGGCCGGGGCCTTACAGTTCGATATCCTCGTTGACAATCTCGTGCCAGGGCAGTCCCTGCAGGTTCAGTTGCTCCATGAAGGGGTCCGGGTCAAACTCCTCCACGTTCCATACGCCGGGCTTCTTCCATATCCCCTTGACCAGCATCATGGCACCTATCATGGCCGGCACGCCTGTGGTGTAGCTCACGCCCTGCATGCCCGTCTCCTCGTATGCTGCCTGGTGCGAGCAGTTGTTATAGACGTAGTAGGTTTTCTGCTGTCCGTCTTTGAAGCCCTTTATGCGGCAACCGATGGATGTCTCGCCATCGTAGTTTGCGCCCAGATCCTGTGGGTTCGGCAGCACGGCCTTGAGAAACTGCAGTGGCACTATCTTCACCTTGACCGTGGGTGCCTGTCCGTTGCTGGCTGTCCATTGTCCGTTGTCGGCCGACATGCTGTCGGCCAGCGGTGCCTCATATTCAATCTCGTCTATGCGGCTCATTCCCAGATTCTGTATCACGTCGAGGTATGTCAGATACTGCTGTCCGAAGGTCATCCAGAAGCGTGCCAGTCGTATGCTGGGGTAGTTTTTTACCAGCGACTCCAGCTCTTCGTGGTGCATGAGGTACGACTCGCGCGGTCCTATGTTGGGGTATGTGATGGGTCGGTGCACCGACAGTGGCTCTGTCTCTATCCACTGGCCGTCCTGATAGTACAGTCCCTTCTGTGTTATCTCGCGTATGTTTATCTCCGGGTTGAAGTTGGTGGCGAAGGCCTTGTGGTGGTTGCCGGCGTTGCAGTCGACGATGTCGAGCTGTGTCATCTCGTCGAAGTGGTGCTTGGCAGCGTATGCGGTGTAGATGCCGCTCACGCCCGGGTCGAAGCCGCAGCCCAGTATGGCGCACAGTCCTGCCTGGCGGAAGCGTTCCTTGTAGGCCCACTGCCATGAGTATTCGAAGTGTGCCTCGTCGCGCGGTTCATAGTTGGCAGTGTCCAGGTAGTGGCAGCCGCAGGCCAGGCAAGCCTCCATGATGTTGAGGTCTTGGTAGGGCAGAGCCAGGTTGATGACCAGCTCGGGCTGATACTTGGCTAGGAGGGCCTTCAGCTGCTCCACGTCGTCGGCATCGACCTGTGCTGTCTCTATGTGCATGTCAATGCCTTTCTTGTGTATGGCATCCACGATGGCGTCGCACTTCTCTTTCCGCCTTGAGGCTATGATGAACTCGGTGAACGTGTCGCGGTTCTGTGCTATCTTATGTGCGGCAACGGTGGCAACGCCACCGGCGCCTATCATCAGTACTCGGGACATTTGGCTTTTATGGTTTATGGTTGTATTGAGGTGTTTCGAATTGAGAACGGACAGGTGAGAGTTGAGAGTTGTGACAGTTTGCACCTCGAAACAGCTCTCAACTCTCAGCTCTCAGCTCTCAACTCAGCTTGTTATATTCTTGCCTTGATGGCTTCTGTCTCGGCCTCGTAGCCTGGCTTGCCGAGCAGTGCGAACATGTTCTTCTTGTAAGCCTCCACGCCGGGCTGGTTGAATGGGTTCACGCCCAGCACGTTTCCGCTGATGCCGCAGGCAATCTCGAAGAAGTAGATCATCTGTCCGATGTACTGTTCGTTCAGCACGGGCACCGACAGCCGAATGTTGGGCACTCCTCCATCGACGTGTGCCAGGCGTGTGCCGAGCTCGGCCATCTTGTTCACCTCGTCGATGCGCTTGCCGGCGAGGAAGTTCAGGCCGTCCAGGTTCTCGTCGTCGGCGGGGAAGAGCAGGCTGCGGTTGGGCTGTTCAATGCTGATGACGGTTTCGAAGATGGTTCGCTCGCCGTCTTGTATCCACTGTCCCATAGAGTGCAGGTCGGTGGTGAAATCGACCGAGGCGGGGAAGATACCCTTCTTGTCCTTGCCTTCGCTCTCGCCGTAGAGCTGCTTCCACCATTCGGCGACGTAGTGCAGCTTGGGCTGGTAGTTGACCATTATCTCTATCTTCTTTCCCTGCTGGTAGAGTGCGTTTCTCACGGCGGCATATTGTGCGGCGGGGTTGTCGGCGAAGGGCACGTCCTTGCCGCAGGCCTGCTCCATCTGCTGTGCTCCCGTGACGAGTGCCTTGATGTCGAATCCGGCGCAGGCAATGGGCAGCAGTCCTACGGGTGTGAGCACCGAGAAGCGTCCGCCCACGTTGTCGGGTATGACATAGCTCTTGTATCCCTCTTTGTCGGCGCAGGTGCGTGCGGCACCCTTCACGGCGTCGGTCACGGCCACGATGACCTTCCTGGCCTCTTCCTTGCCGCGCTGCTCCTCACACTGCTTCTTCAGCAGGCGGAAGGTGAGTGCTGTCTCGGTGGTTGTGCCGCTCTTCGATATGTTGATGATGCCAAAGCGCTTGTCGCGCAGCAGCTCGGTCAGTTCCGAGAGATAGTCTTCTCCGATGTTGTTTCCGGCGAAGAGTATGGTTGGTGCATTGTCCCGTCTGAGCCAGCCGAAGCTGTTGCTCAGTGCCTCTATCACGGCCTTGGCTCCGAGATACGAGCCGCCTATGCCAGCCACGACGATGGCGTCGCACTCGCTGCGCAGCGTCTGGGCCGTGGCCTCTATGTCGCTGATGAAGTCGGGGGTGATGCTGCTGGGCAGGTGCAGCCAGCCCAGGAAATCGTTGCCCGGGCAGGTGCCATCTTCCAGCGACTGTTGCGCTTTCTTCACTTCTGGTTCGAGGGCCTCGATGGCTCCGGCTGGCAGGAAACAAGCTGCCTTTGTGATGTCAAGTGTGATGTTTTTCATTTTTGTGTGTTATCAGTTGTCTGTTTTATCTGTATCAGTCGTTGTCAATACTGGTCTTCAAAGACCTGGTCCAGGTTGGGGTCGCTGCCAAAGTAGTCTTCGCCTCCCTTGGGAGCTTCGATAAGCTTTTGGTTGTACTCCTTTCGCATCACGTCCACGTGGAGCAGCAGGTCCTCATACGTCAGCACGGGTATCACCATGCCCCACAGTCCGATGGCGCAGCACTTTCCCATGACGTGTATCGTGTTGCGCAGCACTACCTCGGTGTAGAGGGCGTGGTTTACATATTCCAGGTGGTTCAGCCTGTCGAAGGTGTGCATGGCGGTGTCCGTTGGCACGGTGTCGGCCGATGAGAAGATGTAGGCAATGCTGGCCAGCGTGTTGTCCACGTTGTCCTGCTTTGTGGTGTCGTTGTCCAGTATGAGCTGGTGTATGTTGTCGCGTGTCTCAAGCATGGTGGCCTCTTCAGACGGGCGCAGCGCCACGCTCAGCAGCATCAGCAGCAGCAAGGTCACAATGCATATCACGATGCGGCCCAGACAGCTCTTGTGGAATGTGGTCCAGACGCTGTCGTGCTTCTTGAACGAATCTTGGTTGTTGTTCATCGTTATGTTAAAGATAGGTGTTCTTCGTCCTTTATGTATGTGTGTGTGAGTGAGAGATCAGGTTCATAAACTCCTGCCTTGTCTTGGCCTGGTTGAAGGCTCCGCTGAACTCGCTGGTTGTCGTTATGCTGTTCTGCCGCTCCACTCCGCGCATCTGCATGCACATGTGTGCTGCCTCCACGACCACCATCACGCCCAGTGGCTGCAGCGTCTGCTGTATGCACTGGCGTATCTGCAGCGTCATGCGCTCCTGCACCTGCAGCCGGTGGCTGTAGATGTCCACCACGCGTGCTATCTTCGACAGCCCGGTGATGTAGCCGTTGGGTATGTATGCCACATGCACCTTGCCGTAGAAGGGCAGCATGTGGTGTTCGCATAGCGAGAAGAAGTCGATGTCCTTGACGATGACCATCTGCGAATAGTCTTCCTTGAACAGGGCCGAGCGCAGCACCTCGTGTGCGTCCATCTCGTAGCCTCGCGTCAGCACCTGCATGGCCTTGGCCACGCGCACCGGTGTCTTTATCAGTCCCTCGCGGCCGGGGTCTTCGCCCAGCAGCCGCAACACGTCCTTGTAGTGTGCCGCCAGCTCGTCAAGCCCCGGGCGGTATGTCTCGTTGTCTGCCAATTCTGTTCGGTTTACAATTTCACGATAAAACGGTTTTGCTATTCCCTCTTCATTCTGCAGTTTACTCGTCGTCCTTCACGGTTATCTGCGTCTTGACGATGTTGGCCCCCTCGATGCCCAGTTGCCTTATCTGTTGCAACACGGCCTGTGCCTCGGCGTAGGTTCGGTAGTTGCCCACGCGGCATGTCCATCGCGGCGAGTTGAAATGTACATAGACGGGCTCGCCTGGCAGTGCTCCTTTCACCTTGTCTTTCACGCGCTCTGCCTGACTGTGGTCGCGCCGCGAGTTGCCGCCTGCGTATGCCTGCACGCGAAAGCCCTTCATCTTGCGCCCGCCGCGCAACACGTTGCGGTTCAGCTGCGGCAGGCTGTCATTTGGCACCAGCTGCTCTTCTGGCGTTGGCTGCTGGGCGTTGTGGCGCTCGTCTTGATGTTCGCGCCTGCTGGTGTCTTTTGCTGCCGGCTTGGTGGCGTCTTTTGCTGCCGGCTTGGTGGCGTCTTTCTCTGCCGGCCGAGCGGCTTTTTGGTCTGCGCCCTGCCTGGCGCTCGCTTTGTCGGCCTTGGCTGCGGCAGGCTTCACGACGGGATTGCCGTCCACCACGCGGCGGACGCTGTCGTTCTGATATATGTTCACCACGCCCTGACCAGCCACGCGCTGCTGCAGCCGCTGGGTGATGGTCTGCGCGCCGGCCGCTACGGGCAGAACCAGCACACACAGCATGAGAATAAGCTGTTTTCTTGTCATAATCTGGCGGCAAAATTACATAATAATCGGCAAACCACCAAATATGTGGGTGAAAAACTGGCGTTTTGTCGCTTATTCGCAACATTTGTCGTATCTTTGCGCCGCAATTTGCAGCTCCTATGCTGCCATATAGTATAGCACAACAGTTATTAACTCAAGTTTCCAACCCTCTAAAACCTTTTAAGAACAACGAATGAAGACTAATTTCACGAATTACACAAATGAACATAAGCGCTTCGAATTAAGCAGAAACTCATAAACTCATAAACTCATAAACTCATAAACTCAGAAACTCATAAACTTTTTAAACGCAGAATGAACATTAAGACTAAACTGACTTTTGCCTTCGCAGCGGCGTTCCCGGTTGTTTTGCCGGCCGAGACTGTTGACACCACGGCTGTGGAGCTTCAGAGTGTGGTGGTGACGGGCACCCGCGGTCAGGCCGACGTGCGCCATCTGCCCATGACCGTCAGCGTCGTGGGTCGCGACGTGCTGACCGAGCATCAGCGCACCAACATCCTGCCCACGCTGACCGAGCATGTGCCGGGCCTGTTCACCACGTCGCGCGGCGTGCTGGGCTATGGCGTGTCGGGCGGTGCTGCCGGCGGCATCAGCGTGCGCGGCCTGTCGGGTGGGGCAGGGCAGCTGCTGGTGCTCATCGACGGCCAGCCGCAGTATCAGGGTGTCTATGGCCACCCCATAGCAGACAGCTACCTGACGCTCATGGCCGACCGTGTGGAGGTGGTGCGCGGACCTGCCTCGGTGCTCTATGGCTCGAACGCTATGGGTGGCGTCGTCAACATCGTCACGCGCGCCATGCACGCCGACGGCGTGCGCACCGACGTGAACCTGGGCGCGGGCTCGTGGGGTACGTTTCAGGCCGAAGCCTCTAACCAGCTGCGTGCGGGGCGCTTCTCTTCTACCGTGGCTGCGCAGTATCAGCGCTCTGACAACCACCGGCCGCGCATGGGCTTCGAGCAGTATGGCGGGCATGTCCGCCTGGGCTGCGACCTCAGCCGGCAGTGGAGCCTCTTTGCCGTGGGCAACGTGACGCATTTCAGTGCGTCGAACCCGGGCGAGGAGGCCACGCCCATGTATGAGGCCGACCAGTGGATAACGCGCGGCGCTGTGGCCGTGGGCGTAGAGAACCACTACGAGCGCACCAGCGGCCGCCTCTCGTTCTATGACAATTTCGGCACGCACAAGATCAACGATGGCTATGCCGAGGGCAAGAAGCCTCAGACGGACCTGTTCCGCTCGACAGATTACCTGCTGGGAGTGGCCTGGTATCAGAGCGTCCGGCCCTGGGACGGCACGAGGCTGACCGTGGGCCTCGACTATCAGCACATCTACGGCCGTGCCTACTACACCGACCGCGCTACGGGCGACGAGGTCGTCGCCGGACAGCGTATCAAGATGAAGCAGGCGGGCCAGAGCCACCGCAACGAGCTGGCCGGCTACGTCGAGCTGCGCCAGGATCTGACATCGTGGCTGACGCTCGATGCCGCAGTGCGTGTGGATCGCCACAGCGTCAGCGGCACCGAGTGGATACCGCAGGGGGGACTGGCCGTGCGCCCCACCGGTCAGAGCGAGCTGAAGGCAATGGTGAGCAAGGGCTTCCGCAATCCTTCCATGCGCGAGATGTACCTCTATCCGCCATCGACAGAAGAGCTTGAACCCGAGCGCCTGATGAACTACGAGCTCTCGTGGCACCACAGCCTCGGCAACGGAGCTTTCACCTACGGCCTCAACCTGTTCTACCTGAAGGGCAGTAACATGATTGTTACCAACACTGCCCTGCGCCGCAACGAGAACAGCGGCCCGCTGGAGAATAAGGGCTTCGAGCTCGAAGCCGCATGGCGCGTGGGCAGCCACTGGACCCTGACGACCAACCACAGCTATCTCGACATGAAGCACCCTGTGCTGGCTGCCCCCAGGTATAAGGGCTATCTCGGTGCCACCTTCCGCCATCAGCAGTTGACAGCCACCGCAGGACTCATGCAGGTCTGCGGGCTCTACACCGCCACGGGCGACAACGAGCGCAAGGAGCATTTCACGCTGCTCAATGCCACGGTGGGCTATCAGCTGCTGCCGCAGCTCGGCCTCTATGTCAAGGGCGAGAACCTGCTGGCACAGCGATATGAGATCAATGCTGGCTTCCCCATGCCACGGGCCACGTTCATGGCCGGGGTGAACGTGCGTCTGTGAGACGAAGGTTTTTGGCTACAGGCGAAAGGCTTTTCACTTACAGGCGAAAGGTTTTTCGCTTACAGGCGAAAGGCTTTTCGCTTACAGGCAAAAACCTCAGCGGGGCCTGTTTTGTACCGCCGCGGAGCCTGTTTTGTACCGTAACGGGGCCTGTTTCGTACCGCCACTACGACATGATAGCCGTGAGTACAATTCCTTTGACTCGTGAAATCTTAACACAAATTGGGAGAAATATAATTCACAAATTGGGAGAAATATAAATTACTAATTGGGAGAAATATAATTCACAAATTGGTAGAAATGTAATTCACAAATTGGGAGAAATGTAATTCACAAATTGGGAGAAATGTAATTCACAAATTGGGAGAAATATAATTCACAATTTGGGAGAAATGTAATTCACAAATTGGGAGAAATATAATTCACAAATTGTGAGAAATATAATTCACAAATTGGGAGAAATATAAAACCACAAATTGGGAGAAATATAATTCACAAATTGGGAGAAATATAATTCACAAATTGGGAGAAATATAATTCACAAATTGGGAGAAATATAATTCA
>JAILBT010000083.1 GCA_024680755.1 Prevotella sp.
TCCCCACCTCCTCAACTCCCCAACTCCCCAACTCCTCACCTCCCCAACTCCTCAACTCCCCAACTCCCCCTCTCACCCCTCGCCTATGTTAAAAAACCACTACTACGAACCGCCCGTACCTTTAGAGGCAGGTTGCGACGAAGCCGGACGCGGCTGTCTGGCCGGACCCGTCTATGCCGCGGCCGTCATTCTGCCGCCCGACTATGCCAACGACAGGCTGAACGACTCGAAGAAGCTGACCGAGCGGCAACGCTACGAGTTGCGCGAGGTGATCATACGCGACGCGCTCTGCTGGGCCGTGGCCTCGTGTTCGGCCAAGGAGATAGACCAGATGAACATACTGCGCGCCAGTATAGAAGCCATGCACCGCGCACTGAACAGGCTGAACATGCGGCCGCAGGCCATCATCGTGGATGGCAACCGCTTCACGCCGTGGACCGACCCCGACACGGGGCACCGACCGCCATACACCACCATCGTCAAGGGCGACAGCCAGTATCTGTCAATAGCGGCAGCCAGCATACTGGCCAAGACATACCGCGACGACTATATGCTCAAGATGGCCCGACGCTACACACGCTACAGCTGGGCGCAGAACAAGGGCTACCCCACAAAGCAGCACCGCGACGCCATTGCGCAATATGGTGTCACGCCACAACACCGGCGCACCTTCACCATGATGAGCAGACAGCAGACCGACATGCAGCTGCAACTGCCCTTCGGTCAGGACGATGAGTAAGCAGAACACCGACATACTGACACAGCAGGTGCTGCACCTGATAGTGCTGCTCACGGGCAACGCCCATCTCAGGGTGGAGGAGCTGGCCGAACGCATGGACATGGGCACGCGCAACATATACAAGCGACTGAAAACGCTGCGCGAGTGTGGATATTTCAATGTCGAGCAGCGTGACGGCTACTACCACATACGCCATGACTCGCCCTTCTTCAGCCGCATAGGCGAGATGGTGCACATCTCGAGCGAAGAGGCCGTCATGCTGCAGCGCATCATTGCCGCCTCGGGAGCCGACACGCGCAGCACGCTGATACGCCGACTGACAGCGCACCTGAAACGCATCGCTGGCGAAAGACCCGTGGCCGACACGCCCATGCAGCGCACTATGGCCGAATGTCAGGCACAGCTGTTCAAGGCCATCGACCAAAGGCTGTGCGCCGTGCTGGTGGGCTACCGCTCGGTGCACAGCCAGACCAGCAGCAATCGCCAGGTGGAGCCTTTCGCCTTCTTGCCCGGCAACGAGGAGGTGCGCTGCTACGAGATTGCCACAGGACGGTGCAAAACCTTCCGCCTGTCGCGCATGGAGGGCGTGAAGCTGGTGGACCTCTACTGGCAGCACCAGGAACGACATGACAGGCTGCTGACAGACATGTTCCACTACACCGGACTGCAACGCGCACACGTCGAGATGCGGCTCGGACTGGCCGCCCATCAGCTGCTGGTGGAACAGTGTCCCGAAGCCGAGCTGCACATGCAGCAGCTGTCTGACCGCCTGTGGACACTCGACGCACAGCTGTGCTCATATCAGGCCATAGCACGCTTCGCACTGGGCATCATGGAAGACATTGAGATAGTGGGCGACAAGGACTTTATAGACTACCTGCGACGGCAGACTGCCATAATCAACCGGAAACTGCTCTGAAAGGCTAAGAAGCCGTCAACGACCCTGCACGAACGAATCATAACGATAAACGAGATAAAATCACACCGACATGAAAAAGACAACAAGCTTTATGGCAGCCGCTGCGGCTGCAGTGGTGATGGCCTTCGCCGCCTGCGGCGGAACATCACAGGGAACATCGAGCGACGCCGGCAGCGGCGGCACCCTGGGCAGCGTGCTGTCGGCCGTGACACAGGCAGGCACCCTGGGCAACGTGCTGCAGAGCTTCATCGGCAACACCACCGTGAAAGAGACCGACCTGATGGGCACATGGCAGTATGGCACACCGGGCTGCGCCTTCAGCAGCGAGCAGCTGCTGGCCAAAGCGGGCGGCGAGGTCGTGGCCGCGCAGGTGAAGCAGAAGCTGTCAGGGCCGTACAAGACGGTGGGAATAAACAGCGCAAACACCAGCATAAGCTTTGCCGAGAACAAGAAGTTCACAGCCTCAGTGGCAGGGAAGACCTTCTCTGGCACATACACCTTCGACGAGCAGACGCAGCGCATACGGCTGACCGTGCTGCTGCTGAGCATCGACTGCTATGCCAAGAAAAACTCTGACGGCATGGGCATTCTGTTCGAATCGACCAAGCTGCTCACACTGTTCCAGACCGTGGCCGCCTTCAGCGGCAACAGCACCCTGCAGACCATAGGCGACCTGTCGAAACAATACGACGGCCTGCGCATGGGATTTGACATGAGGAAGAAGTGAGGTCTGAACCATGAGCAAAGCTTAAAGTTTAATGCTTAATGTTTAATGCTTAATGTTTAATGTTTAATGTATAATGTTTAATGCTTAATGTAGAATGTTTAATGTGTAATGTATAATGCAGTTCTGACCCTGATGCTGACAGCGTGGCTGCCGTGTTGCTACATGGCGGCTCAAGATGCCGATACGGAGTCTGGCAGCCGCGTGCCGCCCGTTGCCGTCGGACAGACGCTGCTCGACGGCGACACCGTGCCTCTGGCAACCTATCCTGCGGTCTATATCTTCCCCGAACCAACATTCAAGACACAGCGCCAGCAGAAAGCATACACACGGCTTGTGCGCAACGTGAAGAAGGTGCTGCCCATAGCAAAGGAGGTGAACGGCATAATCATCGAGACATACGAGACGATGGTTGACCTGCCCGACGACAAAAGCCGCCGCCAGCATGTGAAGCAGGTGGAAAAGGAGCTGTTTCAGACCTACAAGCCGCGACTGAAGAAGCTGACCTTCAGCCAGGGCAAACTGCTCATCAAGCTCATCGACCGCGAAGCCAACCAGTCGGCCTACGAAGCCGTGAAAGCCTTCACCGGCTCGTTCCGCGCCAACTTCTGGCAGGCTTTCGCGTGGCTCTTCGGCGCCTCGCTGAAGAAAGAATACGACCCCGAGGGCGAAGACCGGCTGACCGAGCAGGTCGTGCTGCAGGTTGAGGCCGGACAACTATAGGACACGCCCGCCGGAACAACCCAGACAAAGAAAACGAAACACATGTAGGCAAAACAAACTGCACAGAGGCCCCGCTGCACCGCAGCGGGGCCTCTGTCGTAACGTGGAAACAGTCCCGCCGGGCCGCACCCGCTGTGGCCATACGTCGTGTACGGGCCAAGCATGTTGAGAGTTCAAGCTGACAGCAAAACTAAATTTTTCTGTCCGAAGTTTGCTGGTGGCAGAAATTATTCGTACTTTTGCACGCAATATGCAAAGAACACAGCAAAGTATGGATGAACTGACCATAAGCGTGGTGAAGACACGCAAGGACCTGGAGCGTTTCATCCAGTTTCGGTACGACCTGTACCGCGACTGTCCCTACGACGCCCCGTGCCTACACTTTGACGAGGTGAACACCTTCTCGAAAAAGAAGAATGCAGCCTTCGAGTTCTGCGAGGCCGACTATTTCATCGCCGAACGCGGCGGACGGGTGGTGGGCCGCGTGGCGGCCATCATCAACAGGCGGGCCAACGAGCGATGGCAGCGCGAGGCGGTGCGCTTCGGGTGGTTCGACTTTATCGACGACACAAGCGTGTCGGAGGCGCTGCTCAAGACCGTCGCCCAGTGGGGACGGCAGCGTGGCATGAAAGAGATAGTGGGCCCGCTCGGCTTCACCGACATGGACCCCGAGGGCATGATGTACTACGGCTTCGACCAGCTGGGCACTATGGCCACCGGCTACAACTACGACTACTATCCGCGACACATGGAGCAGATGCAGGGCTGGCAGAAAGACAACGACTATGTGGAGTACAAGCTATATGTGCCAGACCAGGTGCCGGAGAAGCTGGTGAAGATTTCGGAGATGATAAAGAAGCGCTACCATCTGGGCCTGCACCGGCTGACGCGGCGCGAGATACTCTTCGGCGACATCGGCATGAAGGCGTTCGACGTGGTCAACAAGACCTTTGGAAACCTGTATGGCTACAGCGAACTGTCGGAGAGGCAGAAGCGACAGTATGTCAACATGTATTTCCCGTTCCTGCACCCCAAGTTCCAGGCTCTCGTGGAAGACCAGACCGACCCCGACAATCCTAAGCTGGTGGGCGTGGGCATAACGCTGCCCTCGCTGTCAAGGGCGCTGCAGCAATGCAAGAACGGCCGGCTGCTGCCCTTCGGCTGGTGGCATGTCGTCAAGGCGCTGTTCTTCTACAAGACAGAGGTGGTCGATCTGCTGCTCATCGGCGTGCTGCCGGAATACCGCGCAAAGGGGGCCAACGCCCTGCTCTTCTCCCATCTGATACCCACATACCAGCAGAAAGGCTTCAAGTGGGGCGAGACGCATGTGGAGATGGAGACCAACGAGAAGGTACAGAGCCAGTGGGCCTATTTCGACCACGAACAGCACAAACGCCGCCGCTGCTATAGAAAGGAAATCTAAGAACAGAACCATCAGATTATTCTGTTTACTCGGATTGCTCGGATTGCTCTGATTACTCTGATTACTCTGATTACTCAGATTATTCAGATTATTCAGATTATTCAGATTACTCAGATTACTCAGATTACTCGGATTATTCAGATTACTCAGAATACTCAGAGTACTCAGAAATATGGAACAGACACCAAGATACGACGACAGCAACATACGCCACCTGTCCGACATGGAGCATGTGCGCACTCGTCCCGGCATGTACATAGGCCGGCTGGGCGACGGCAACCTGCCCGAAGACGGTATCTATGTGCTGCTGAAAGAAGTGATAGACAACTCGATCGACGAGTTCAAGATGCACGCCGGCGACCGCATAGAGGTAGATATTCAGGAGCAACGCTCGGTGCGCGTGCGCGACTATGGCCGGGGCATACCGCAGGGTAAGCTCATCGAGGCCGTCTCGCAGCTCAACACCGGAGGCAAATACGACTCGAAAGCGTTCAAGAAAAGCGTCGGACTGAACGGCGTGGGCCTGAAAGCCGTCAACGCGCTTAGCTCGGCGTTCAGCGTCAGCAGCTACCGCGACGGACAGGTGAGAAGCGCCACTTTCGCGAAAGGCACGCTGACCGACGACCAGACGCTGTCTGACCCGCAGGCAGAGACCGGCACCGAGGTGACGTTCACCCCAGACGACGAACTGTTCCGCGGCTTCAGCTTCCACGACGAGATTGTGGAACAGATGTTGCGCAACTACACCTATCTCAACACGGGACTCGTCATCATGTACAACGGCCGGCGCATACTGTCGCGCCACGGACTGCAGGACCTGCTCTCAGACCGCATGACCAGCGATGCCCTGTACCCCATCGTGCACCTGCAGGCCGACGACATCGAGATTGCCTTCACGCACACGGGACAGTATGGCGAGGAATACCACAGCTTCGTCAACGGCCAGAACACTACACAGGGCGGCACACACCAGAGCGCACTGAAGGAACACCTGGCCAAGACCATCAAGGAGTTCTATCAGAAGAACTTTGAATACACCGACATACGCTCGGGACTGGTGGCCGCCATAGCTGTCAACGTCGAAGAGCCCATGTTCGAGAGCCAGACCAAGATAAAGCTTGGCTCGCAGCAGATGTGGCCCGACGGCCCGTCGGTCAACAAGTTCGTGGGCGACTTCATCAAGCAGGAGGTGGACAACTACCTGCACAAGAATGCCGACGTGGCCGAAGTGCTGCTGCAGAAGATACAGGAGAGCGAGAAGGAGCGCAAGGCCATGGCCGGCGTGACCAAGCTGGCACGCGAGCGGGCAAAGAAAGCCAACCTGCACAACCGCAAGCTGCGCGACTGCCGCATACACTACACCGACGTGAAAGACCCAAGGAAGGAAGAGACCAGCATCTTCATAACCGAGGGCGACTCGGCCTCGGGCTCGATAACAAAGAGCCGCGACGTCAATACGCAGGCCGTCTTCTCGCTGCGGGGCAAGCCCCTCAACTCATTCGGGCTGACAAAGAAGGTGGTCTATGAGAACGAGGAGTTCAACCTGCTGCAGGCTGCACTCGACATCGAGGACGGACTGGACACGCTGCGCTATAACAAGGTGATCGTGGCCACCGATGCCGACGTGGACGGAATGCACATACGGCTGCTCTGCATCACGTTCTTCCTGCAGTTCTTTCCCGAGCTGATAAAGAAGGGACACGTCTATGTGCTGCAGACACCGCTCTTCCGCGTGCGCAACAAGCGCACAAAGATAAAGGGCAGCGCCGCCAAGACTGCACGCCACGGCACGCCACAGACGGACAAAGCACCCGGCGCGGCCGCACAGCAAGACGCTGCAGCCACGGCCCGAAACAAGTCGGACTTCGTAACACGCTACTGCTACAGCGAGGAGGAACGACTGCAAGCCATTGACGAACTGGGACCCGACCCGGAGATAACGCGCTTCAAGGGACTGGGAGAAATCTCGCCCGACGAGTTTGCCGGATTCATCGGGTCCGACATACGCCTGGAGCAGGTCACGCTGCACAAGAACGACCAGGTGCAGAAGCTGCTGGAATACTACATGGGCAAGAACACCCCCGACCGCCAGGCCTTCATCATCGACAACCTGCGCATCGAGGAAGACCTGCCGCAGGAGGAAGAGACCTACGAATAACGCTGCCGGCGCGCAGCCCCACCCACCACACCGAATGAACACGAAGAAGATAGCCTCAGCAGTGCTGCTGCTCGCCATGCTGTCGCTCATGGCTGCGGCGCAGAGACACGAACGGCGCGACATGCAGCTCTACAAGCTGTCGCTGGTTGAGAAGATAATCAGCGAATACTATGTCGAGCCCCTGGGCGAAGACACGCTGGTCGAGGCCGCCATACGCGGCATGATAGGCCAGCTGGACCCACACACCGCCTACATACCCGCCAAGGAGGTGGAACGCTCAGAGGAGTCGCTGAGGGGCTCGTTCGACGGCATCGGCGTGCAGTTCAACATGGTCGAAGACACGCTCTTCGTCATTCAGCCCGTGCCAAAAGGCCCGTCGCAGCGCGTGGGCATACTGGCCGGCGACCGCATCACGGCCGTCAACGACACTGCCATAGCCGGCGTGAAGATGAGCCGCGAGGAGATAATGCGACGACTGCGCGGACCCAAGGGCACACGCGTCGGACTGACCGTGGTGCGCCACGGCGAGCCCGACACGCTCCACTTTGACGTGGTGCGCGACAAGATACCCGTGCACACGCTCGACGCAGCATACATGATAAGGCCCAGGGTGGGATACATACGCCTGAGCTCGTTCGGCTCGACCACCCATAGCGAGTTTATCGATGCTCTCGACAAACTGAAGGCACAGGGCATGAAGAGCCTCATACTGGACTTGCAGGAGAACGGCGGCGGATACCTGCAGGCAGCGGCCGACCTGGCCGGAGAGTTCCTTGCCAAGGGCGACCTGATCGTATATACCGAGGGCCGCAAGGCACCGCGGCAGGAGTTCAACGCCCCCGGCCACGGCGCGTTCGCCAAGGGCAAGATGGTGGTGCTCATCGACGAATACACCGCCTCGGCCGCCGAGATCGTCACCGGAGCGCTACAGGACCACGGCCGCGCCACCGTGGTGGGCCGGCGCTCCTTCGGCAAGGGACTGGTGCAGCGACCCATGCCGCTACCCGACGGCTCGGTCGTACGCCTGACCGTGGCACACTACTACACCCCGTCGGGACGCTGCATACAGAAGCCATACCGACGCGGCGACCAGAAAGCCTACCAGCAGGACATCAGCAACCGACTGAAGAGCGGCGAGCTGACAGCCGACAGCGCCAGCAAGAGCACGGCCGACAGCCTGGGCGGAATAACGCCAGACATTTTCATCACGCTCGACACCACACGCTACACACCGCTGCACCGACGGCTCGTGGCCTCGGGACTGCTGGTGCAGCAGAACCTAAGATACATCGAACAGCACCGCAACGAGCTGCTGGCCCAGGGCGACTTCCAGCACTACAAGCAACACTACCAGGTGCCGCAGCAGCTGATAGACGACATTCTCGCCGCTGCCAAGGCAAAGAAGATAGAACCCAAGGACGACGACGAGCTGCAACGCACGCTGCCACAGCTGCGGCTGCAGCTGAAGGCGCTGACAGCGCGCGACCTGTGGAACATGTCGGAGTATTTCTCCATCTTCAACGAGCAGAACCCGGCCGTGCTGAAAGCCATAGAGATAGCCGAATGACACATAAATAATCATACCAACACCCACAATGACATACCCACAGATGACTGCCGCTCAGGCTGCGGCAATGATTAAGCATGGCGACAAGATAGCCATGAGTGGCTTCACTCCCGCAGGCGTGGCAAAGGCCGTTACAAAAGAGCTGGCAAAGATAGCCACGGCCGAACACGAGCAGGGTCGCGAGTTCCAGGTGAGCATCTTCACCGGAGCCTCGACGGGCCAGAGCACCGACGGCGACCTGGCCGTGGCACATGCCATCAAGTATCGCGCCCCCTACACCACCAACGCCGACTTCCGCACGCATGTCAACGCCGGCGAGATAGCCTACAACGACCTGCACCTCTCACACATGGCGCAGGAGCTGCGCTACGGCTTCTACGGCAATATCGACTGGGCCATACTCGAGGTGTGCGACATAGAGGAACTGCCGGGCAAGCTGCGCGTCTATCTGACGGCGGCAGGTGGCATCTCGCCCACGGCAGCACGGCTGGCCGCCAAGGTCATACTGGAGCTGAACCACTTCCACTCGCCAAACGCCAAGCTGCTGCACGACGTCTATGAACCGCTGGACCCGCCCTACCGCAAGCCCATACCCATAGTGAGCGTCAGCGACCGCATAGGCACGCCATACATCGACATACCGGTGGACAAGGTGGCGGCCGTCGTCGAGTGTGACATCCCCGACGAGGCACGCGCCTTCAAGGACAACGACCCCGTGACCGACAAGATAGGCTACCTGACGGCCGAGTTCCTCGTCAGCGAGATGCACCAGGGACGCATACCCAAGGAGTTCCTGCCCCTGCAGAGTGGCGTGGGCTCGACGGCCAATGCCATACTGGGGGCCCTGGGACAGGACAAGCATGTGCCCGACTTTAACATCTACACCGAAGTGATACAAAACTCGGTCATCGACATGATGCTCAACGGTCGCGTCAAGGATGCCTCGGCCTGCTCGCTGACCGTGTCAAACGACTGCCTGAAGCAGGTGTATGACAACATGGACTATTTCCGCCACCACCTGACACTGCGCCAGAGCGAGATAAGCAACTCGCCTGAGGTGATACGCCGACTGGGCGTCATTGCCATCAACACGGCCATTGAGGTGGACATCTACGGCAACGCCAACTCGACGCATATCGGCGGCACACGCATGATGAACGGCATCGGAGGCTCGGGCGACTTCGAACGCAACGCATACCTGAGCATCTTCACATGTCCATCGACGGCAAAGGGCGGACTCATCTCGTCCATAGTGCCCATGGTGAGCCATCAGGACCACTCGGAACACGACGTGAACGTCATCGTGACAGAGCAGGGCGTGGCCGACCTGCGTGGCAAGAGTCCCGTTGAGCGCGCACAGATCATCATCGACAACTGTGCTCATCCCGACTATCGCCCGCTGCTGCGCGACTATGTGAAGCACTGCCGCCAGGGGCAGACACCCCACAACCTGGGCATGGCCTTCAATATGCACGAGGCCCTGACACTGAACAAAGACATGCACAAGGCAACATTCCTATAACAATCGGATTACTCGGATTATTCTGATTATTCTGATTACTCGGATTATTCAGATTACTCGGATTACTCAGATTACTCGGATTACTCAGATTATTCAGATTACTCAGATTACTCAGATTATTCAGATTATTCAGATTACTCAGAACACTCAGAACCAATGGCAAAGAAAGAAGAAGGAGCCGATGTCCAGGTGGACATCAGGGCAGAGAAGCTGAAGGCCCTGCAGGCCGCCATGACGAAGATAGAGAAAGACTTCGGCAAGGGGGCCGTGATGAAGATGGGCGACGAGCAGGTGAGCGACGTGGAGGTCATCTCCACCGGCAGCATCGGTCTGAACGCAGCCCTCGGCGTGGGCGGCTATCCACGCGGACGCATAATAGAGATATACGGCCCGGAAAGCTCGGGCAAGACCACGCTGGCTATACACGCCATGGCCGAGGCGCAGAAGAAGGGGGGCATTGCTGCCTTCATCGATGCCGAGCACGCCTTCGACCGCTTCTATGCAGAGAAGCTGGGCGTCGATGTGGACAACCTGCTCATAGCACAGCCCGACAACGGCGAACAGGCACTCGAGATAGCCGACCAGCTGGTGCGCTCGGCGGCGATAGACATAGTGGTGATCGACTCCGTGGCCGCACTGACACCAAAGAAGGAGATAGAAGGCGACATGGGCGACAACGTCGTCGGACTGCAGGCCAGACTGATGAGTCAGGCCCTGCGCAAGCTGACCGGCACCGTGGCGAAAACCAACACCGTGTGCATATTCATCAACCAGCTGCGCGAGAAGATAGGCATCATGTTCGGCAATCCCGAGACAACCACCGGCGGCAACGCGCTGAAATTCTACTCGTCCGTGCGCATCGACATACGGCGCGTGACCAGCGTCAAGGACGGCGACACGGCCATAGGCAACCAGGTGCGGGTGAAGGTGGTGAAGAACAAGGTAGCACCCCCATTCCGCAAGGCCGAGTTTGAGATAATGTTCGGCGAGGGCATCTCAAAGGTGGGCGAGATAGTGGATCTGGGCGTGGAATACGGCATCGTGAAGAAGAGCGGCTCGTGGTTCTCATACCAGGACGCCAAGCTGGCACAGGGACGCGACGGCACCAAGCAGCTGCTCAGGGACAACCCCGAACTGTGCGACGAGATAGAAGCCAAGATCATGGAGGCCATCAAGGAGAAAATGGACAACTAAGCCTTTAGCATGGAAGAACAGACACTGCTGATATACAACACGCTGACGCGGCGCAAGGAGCGCTTCGAGCCCATAGCGGCCCCCAACGTGGGCATGTATGTGTGCGGCCCCACCGTCTATGGCGACCCGCACCTGGGCCACGCCCGACCTGCCATCACGTTCGACATCGTGTTCCGCTACCTGCGACACCTGGGTTATAAGGTGCGCTATGTGCGCAACATCACCGACGTGGGACACCTGGAAAACGATGCCGACGAGGGCGACGACAAGATAGAGAAGAAGGCACGGCTCGAACGGCTCGAGCCGATGGAGATAGCCCAGCACTACACCAACCGCTACCACGAGGCGATGGACCGCCTGGGCTGTCTCAGACCATCGATAGAGCCTCACGCCACCGGACATATCCTGGAACAAAGGGAGCTGGTGCAGCAGATCGTGGACCGCGGCTTTGCTTACGAGTCGAACGGCTCCATCTATTTCGACATCGAGGCATACAACCGACAGTATAAGTACGGCATCCTGAGCGGACGCTCGCTGGAGAACACCAAGGACGAAAGCCGCACGCTGGCCGGCGTAGGCGAGAAACGACACCAGGCCGACTTCGCCCTGTGGAAGAAGGCACAGCCGGAACACATCATGCGATGGGGCGTGGACTTCTGCCTGCCGGACACCAACGGCGGAACCCTTGCACGACGCCTGCACTCGGTGGGCTTCCCCGGATGGCACTGCGAGTGCACGGCCATGGGCAGAAAGTACCTGGGCGAGCGCTTCGACATCCACGGCGGAGGCATGGACCTGGTGTTCCCACACCACGAGTGCGAGATTGCACAGGCTGTGGCCTCGCAGGGGCACGAGATGGTGAAATACTGGATGCACAACAACATGATAACCATCAACGGCCAGAAGATGGGCAAGTCGCTCGGCAACTTCATCACGCTCGACGAGTTCTTCACCGGCCGGAACGAACAGCTGGACCAGGCATACTCGCCCATGACGATACGCTTCTTCATCCTCTCGGCCCACTATCGCGGCCCCGTCGATTTCAGCAACGCGGCTCTGAAAGCCGCCGAGAAGGGCCTGCAGCGACTGATGAACGCCATCGCCGACGTGGAGCGGGTGCAGCCCGGCACGGCCTGCGACGCCGAGACGGAACGCGTGGTGAAGGGGTTGCGCCAGCGCTGCTACGACGCCATGAACGACGACCTGCAGACGCAGATTGTCATCAGCCACCTCTTCGAGGCCGCCACCGTGGTCAACAAGCTGGTGGACCACAAGGCCACCATCTGTCCCGACTGCCTGCGAGAGCTGAAAGAGACGCTCCGCCTGTTTGCCACCGACCTGCTGGGACTGAAGGACGAGCACGCTGCCGGCACGTCGCCACAGAGAGAGCAGGCCTTCGCCGCCGTGGTTGACATGGTGCTCGACCTGCGCTCCAAGGCCAAGGCAGCCAAAGACTGGGCCACCAGCGACCGCATACGCGACGACCTGGCACGGCTGGGCTTCGAGGTGAAAGACACCAAGGACGGCGCCGTATGGCGACTGCCGTAAGAGCTTGAACGACACTATACATGCTTAAAAGTCTGTTCAAGGACACGGCCATCTACGGCCTGTCGAGCATAGTGGGGCGCTTCCTCAACTATCTGCTCGTACCCATCTACACCGTCAAGATTTCCGCCGCGAGCGGCGGCTACGGTGTCGTGACCAATGTCTATGCCTATACAGCGCTGCTGATGGTGCTGCTGACCTACGGCATGGAGACGACCCTGTTCCGCTATGCCAACAAGCCCGGACAGGACCTCAGGCGCGTCTATAGCACGGTGCTGGCCTCTGTCGGCACCACCGCCCTCTGCTTTGTGGCGCTGGTCTTGCTCTGCCTTGGCCCCGTCAGCCGCTGGATGGGCTATCCCGACCACCCCGAGTGGATCGGCGTGATGGCTGTCGTGGTGGCCATCGACGTGGTGCGCTGCTTCCCCTTTGCCTTGTTGCGACTGGAGCAGAAGGCCATGAAGTTTGCCGCCCTGCAGCTGTTTAACATCCTGCTGACCATTGCGCTCAACCTCATCTATTTCTTCCCCCTTGGCGGCAGCGATGTCAGCTACATCTTCTACATCAACCTTGTCAGCTCCGTTGCCACGACGCTGATGCTCTGCCGCGAGCTGTCGCTGTTCCGACTGTCGCTGGCCTCGGGACGCCTGCTGCGCGAGATGTTGCGCTATGCGTGGCCCATACTGGTCCTGGGGCTGGCCGGCATACTCAACCAGACGGCCGACAAGCTGCTCTTCCCCTACATATATAAAGGCGACGACGCCATGACGCAACTGGGCATCTATGGTGCGTCGGTGAAGATAGCCATGATCATGGCCATGATAACGCAGGCCTTCCGCTATGCCTACGAGCCCTTCATCTTCGGCGGGGCACGTCGCCGCGAGCAGGACCAGAAGCAGACGCAGGCCCAGGCCATGCTTTGGTTTGTGCTGTTCACGCTGCTGGCCTACTTGGCCGTGGTGGGCTACATGCCCCTGCTGCGCCACCTGATAGGCCGCGACTACTGGTCGGGCCTGCGCGTGGTGCCCATCGTCATGGCGGCAGAGATAATGATGGGTGTCTATTTCAACCTGTCGTTCTGGTACAAGCTGACTGACCGCACCGTCTGGGGCGCCGTGTTCAGCGGTGTGGGCTGTGCGGTGCTGGTGGGTGTCAATGTGGCCTTTGTGCCCCGCTATGGCTATATGGCCTGTGCCTGGGGCGGTGTGGCCGGATATGGCACGGCCATGCTCCTGAGCTACGTCGTGGGCCAGCACTATTACCCCATACGCTTTCCCCTGCTGACCATCTTCGGTTTCGCAGCCCTCTGCGCTGTGCTTGCCTGGCCGATGACGCTGGCTGGCGAGCGTCTCAGCATGTTGCCGGCCCTGGCTGTCAACAGCGCTCTGATGGCCGTCTTCGCCGCAGCCATCGCCGCGACGGTGCTACGCCAGCGACGCCGGAGCCTGCATCGTGCAGCAACCTGAGAATTTAGAATTAAGAGTTCTTCGACAAGCGAAGCGCGTAGCGCATCTCGCTTTGCGATTAAGATTTTAGAATCCTCACAGCCATCTTGTCGTAGTCCAGGTGCGAAACAGTCTCCACCCAGGTACAAAACAGTCCCCATTTAGGTACAAAACAGTCCCCACCAAGGTACAAAACAGTCCCCGTCAGAGTTTTCGGCTACTGGCGAAAGACCTTTCGGCTACAAGCGAAAGGCCTTTCGCCTGTAGCCGAAAAGCTTTTTGCCTGTAGCCGAAAACCCTGGCTGTTATTTACGGTGGTTAGCTTTTAATGTTTAATGCTTAATGTTTAATGCTTAATGTTTAATGCTTAATGTTTAATGCTTAATGCTTAATGTTTAATGCTATTTTCTGAAACCACTAAATTATAAGTACCGTAAAGTGCAAAAATCCGTTAACAAACATAGGGCAGACCGTTAAAAAACACTGAACGCCGTAAACGCTCCCAGTGAATGACGTTCCCACTATCAGTGAATGGCGTTTCCGTTATCAGCGTTTGACGCACTTTCCACAAGAAACTGCCATAGTTTCTACCACAAAGTATGGCACTTTCCTCTTTTCGTTATTAAGGGATTACGTTATCACGCTTAAACGACACCTCGACATCCTGGCATCTCGTTATAACGACGTTTCTTCCTCGAAAGACCAAAATCTTACAATCCAACTTTCCAACAACCTTACATTAAGCACCTTCTCACTATTTTCGGTTGCAAATTATCAAATACGGAGTATTAAATCAAAGTGATTATAAGTATTATAATTCTATATTTATATATAATATATATATATTATATATATAATATAGGGTATCAATTTCCGCACATCAAAAACACCTTAATGTAAGAAAGTTGGAATGTAAGAATGTAAGAAAATGCCCAAACGTTATTTAATGTCATATCCTACCTTCTTTATAATGAAGAAGTTCCATAAAACATTTGGTGGCATCATTAAGATATCACCCCTCATTTTTTTGTCGAAATAGTTGGGGGATTCATGGATTATTATTATATTTGCATGCAAGAATCCTAAACAATCCGAAAGAGGGATGGTACATATTAGGTTACCCGATGATAAGAACAGACCACTAAGCTTCTATCTGGCTATGGAAGAGTACGTTGCACGAAATACC
>JAILBT010000129.1 GCA_024680755.1 Prevotella sp.
TTGATGACCGCTGCCGTCTGTTTTCCGTCTATTAGTGTCATAGTGGGTGCAAATATATAGAGAAATTTCCAACAACTAGTCTGCCGGGATAAATAATTAAGTTTTTTTTAGACGTTCTGCAAGATTTTGAGTGGGTGATACCGCCAGTGTAGGGGACAGGCCCCGTACCAGCCCGATGGCCCCTTAGGGGCAATGTGCCGCGGAACATCTGCTGACGAACGCCCCTGTCGGGCGTGCGGGCTTGCACAGGGCCTGCCCCTACTGGTTGAATTACGGTGGTGAGCTTTGAATGTCAACTGAGTAGTTACTATCAAAAAGTTTATGTATCTTTGCGGCCAAAAAACATCAGAGTTCTTTATTCTTCATTGTTATATGAACATCATCAACCTGACATCACTTGACCAGCCGGGGGCCGAGCTCTTCTCGGGTCTGACCGAGTCGCAGCTGCGCCATCACCGCGAGGTGGCCGGTGGACTGTTCATCGTCGAGAGCCCCAAGGTCATCCGTGTAGCGCTCGCAGCAGGCTACGAGCCTCTGGCGCTGCTGTGCGAACGCTGCCACCTGGCGGGCGACGCCGCCGACATCGTCCGCCACATTAATATTATAGACGAGCATCGTCGTCTCGCGGCTCCCCACGACTGGCAGCCTACGCCCGTCTATACCGGCGACCGCGACCTGCTGGCCCGAATGACAGGCTACACGCTGACTCGCGGTGTGCTGTGCGCCATGCGTCGGCGGCCGCTGCCATCGGTGGCCGATGTGTGTCGCGGGGCCCATCGACTGGCGGTGATCGACGGCGTGGTCGATACCACCAACGTGGGGGCCATCTTCCGCTCGGCAGCGGCCCTGGGCATCGACGGCGTGCTGCTCACGCCAAACTCGTGCGACCCGCTGTGTCGCCGCGCCGTGCGCGTGTCTATGGGCAGTGTGTTCTTGCTGCCCTGGACATGGCTCGACGGCAGCGACGGCGACATGCAGCGCCAGCTGAACGAGCTCGGCTTCCGCACGGCAGCCATGGCCCTGACAGACCGCTCTGTGGGCATAGACGACCCCCTGCTGGCCAGTGAACCACGGCTGGCCATCGTGCTCGGCACCGAAGGCGACGGACTGCCCCATCAGACCATCATTCACAGCGACTATGTGGTGCGCATACCCATGCACCACGGGGTCGATTCGCTCAACGTGGCAGCGGCCTCAGCCGTTGCGTTCTGGCAGCTGAGACAACACTGAGGAACTTGGTATTACAATTCTTTTTTCGGACAACGAATTAAAACGAATTGCACGAATTACACGAATTAAAGTAATGTTTGAAAACAAATTGATAAAATTTCGTTTTAGAACGCCCCGTAGGGGCAATGAGAAGTCAGCCCAGGGCCGCTCGACCTCTGGTCGCTTGCAAGGCAAGAACGCCCTGGGTAAATGAGATGCGCAACCTACGCCTTGTAAGGGCAAAAGAGTTACAAGCAGGGCGATGCTTGGCAATCGGCCTGCGCCTGTGCTGTCAAGGCCAGTCGGCGTTTGCTGCTGTGGCCTGCGACACATGAGTAATACCAGGACAGGGCTGAATCCACAAACGGGATTCAGCCCTGTCTGGTTTATGTCTGCGAGCCGTGGCCCGACAGCTGCCTGAGCACGTCGAGCGACTGCAACTCGGGAAACTGCGGCAGGTGCAGCCTGTAGTAGGCCAGCAGTATCTCCACGCAGCGGTTGCGCTCGGCGCGCGTCATGTGGAAGAGGTGCATCGTGGCATAGTCCATGCGCATGAGCAGGCCGATACGGTCGGCCTCCTGCGGGGCCAGGTAGTCGTGATGAGGGGGCGGCGCGGAGCAGAAGCAGCTGCCACGCAGGTCGAACCAGCGCTCACCGTCGTCACGGCTCAGGTTGGGATAGAAGCCCAGCAGTCGCGACAGCCGCATCATGAACACCAGGTGCCAGTTGGCCGTGGCACTGCCGGCAGGAGCCTGGTCGAGCCATAGCAGCGAGGCCGACACATAGTCGAAGAGTGCCCCGCCCTGCTGTTCGCCCCTGGTGGCGTGCAGCAGAAACTCGGCGGCAAAGAGCGCCTGAGCCAGGCGCCCCTCGTCGAAGGGCATACGGACATAGGCATGGGCCAGCCTCATCTCGCGCACACGCTGCAGACCCGCCGACGGGCGAACGTCACACTCCAGCTCAAGCAGCGTGAGCGGCTGCAGCAGCTGCCGGCGCTGCCCGCCGCGCGAGGGCCGCCCACCACCCCGCCCCACGCTGACACCAAACGACATGCGGCCACCATCGCGGCACAACATTTCGCTTATCAAACGGCCGTCGGTATAGGCAAACGAACGCAACACAATGGCCTCTGTCTTGAGTAGCATGGCGCAAAATTAGACATTTTTCCACTTTTTGGAAAATATTTTGCCAAAAAATTTTGCCAGTTCAGGGGAAAGCAGTAATTTTGCAGCCGCTTAACTCCCTTATGGTCCCCTCGTCTATCGGTTAGGACGAGAGATTTTCATTCTCTAAAGAGGAGTTCGACTCTCCTGGGGACTACAAAAACTAAAAAAAGAAATACAAACCAAGATGGCAAATCACAAATCATCACTGAAAAGAATCCGTCAGGACCGCAAGAGAGCATTACACAACAAGTACTACGCAAAGACTATGCGCAACGCTGTGCGCGACCTGCGTGCACTGGAGAACCACGAGGAGGCTGTGAAGCAATTCCCCAAGGTGCAGAAGATGCTCGACAAGCTGGCCAAGAAACACATAATCCACAAGAACAAGGCTGCTAACCTGAAGGCAGGTCTGATGAAGCACATAAACAAACTGTCGTAAGAGAGCGACACACACAATACGATATAAGAGAGAGACAGGGGCTGTACCGTCAACGGTACAGCCCCTGTTGTATCGGAAACGAGAAAGCAAAAGAAAGCATAGTGAAAATTTGCCGGTTTCACGGAAAACCACTACCTTTGCTGCCGTGTGACACACACAGTTGAGAAACTACAACCATCCAAAAACTACACAGCAATGGAAAACATCCCCTCAGTATTCTGGCTTGTGCCGACTGCTTCGGTGGCAGCCCTATGTATGGCCTGGGCCTTCTTCCGCCAGATGATGGCTGCCGACGAAGGCACAGCCCGTATGCGCGAGATAGCCGGCCATGTGCGCCGCGGTGCCATGGCCTACCTGAAGCAGCAGTACCGCGTCGTGACCATAGTGTTCGTGGTGCTGGCCGCAGTGTTCGCTTTCATGGCCTACGGCCTGGGCATGCAGAACCCGTGGGTGCCCTTTGCCTTCATCACTGGCGGCTTCTTCTCCGGTCTGGCCGGCTTCTTCGGTATGAAGACAGCCACATACGCCAGCGCCCGCACGGCCAACGCAGCACGCCATAGTCTCGACGGCGGACTGCGCATCGCCTTCCGCTCGGGCGCTGTGATGGGGCTGACCGTGGTGGGGCTGGGCCTGCTCGACATAGCCGTGTGGTTTGTCGTGCTCAGCCATTTCTACCAGGGCAGCAGCATGGCCCTGGTCACCATCACCACCACCATGCTCACCTTCGGCATGGGAGCCTCCACGCAGGCTCTCTTCGCCCGCGTGGGCGGCGGCATCTACACCAAGGCGGCCGACGTGGGTGCCGACATCGTGGGCAAGGTGGAAGCCGACATACCCGAGGACGACCCGCGCAACCCCGCCACCATTGCCGACAACGTGGGCGACAACGTGGGCGACGTGGCCGGCATGGGAGCCGACCTGTATGAGAGCTACTGCGGCTCTATACTCTCCACCGCCGCTCTCGGGGCCACCGCCTTCGCCATGAGCGGCGACATGCAGCTGCGCGCCGTCATAGCGCCCATGCTGATAGCGGCCGTGGGCGTGTTCCTGAGCATCCTGGGCATATACATGGTGCGAACCAAGGAGGGAGCAACGATGAAGGATCTGCTCCGCTCGCTGTCGCTCGGCACCAACGTGTCGGCAGCGATGATAGCCGGCGCCACATTTATAATACTGTACGCTCTCGGCATGGACAACTGGCTCGGACTGAGCTTCTCTGTCGTGACGGGTCTGGCGGCAGGCGTGGTCATTGGCCAGGCCACCGAATACTACACCTCGCACTCCTACCGCCCCACGCAGCAGATCTCCGAGGCAGGACAGACCGGCTCGGCCACCGTCATCATCAAGGGCATTGGCACGGGCATGCTTTCGACCTGCATACCGGTGCTCACCATAGGCGTGGCCATCATGCTGAGCTATATGTGTGCCAACGGCTTCGACCTGAGCATGTCGGCCGGCAGCATGGCACACGGTCTCTACGGCATAGGCATAGCCGCCGTGGGTATGCTCTCCACGCTGGGCATCACCCTGGCCACCGATGCCTACGGCCCCATAGCCGACAATGCCGGCGGCAACGCCGAGATGAGCGAGCTGGGAGAGCAGGTGCGCCACCGCACCGACGCTCTCGACGCACTGGGCAACACCACCGCCGCCACAGGCAAGGGCTTCGCCATTGGCTCGGCCGCCCTGACGGCACTGGCGCTGCTGGCCTCATACGTTGAGGAGATAAAGATTGCGATGGTGCGGGCCGTCGATGGCGGACGGGAGTTCATACACCCGCTGACGCAGCAGGCGTTCGACCCCGCCGCAGCCACCATGCCCGACTTCATGGAGTTTTTCCAGGTCAACCTGATGAACCCCAAGGTGCTGGTGGGTGCCTTCATCGGTGCCATGGCGGCCTTCCTCTTCTGCGGTCTGACGATGGAGGCCGTGGGCCGCGCCGCACAAAAGATGGTTGAGGAGGTGCGCCGACAGTTCCGCGAGATAAAAGGTATCATGGAAGGCAAGGCCACACCCGACTACGGCTCGTGTGTCGAGATCTCGACCCGCGCTGCCCAGCACGAGATGATCTTCCCCTCGCTTCTGGCCATAGCCATACCCATCATGGTGGGACTGCTGCTCGGTGTGGCCGGCGTCATGGGGCTGCTCGTGGGCGGACTGGCCGCAGGCTTCACCCTGGCCGTCTTCATGGCCAACGCCGGCGGAGCGTGGGACAACGCCAAGAAGATGGTCGAAGAAGGACACTTCGGCGGCAAGGGGTCGTTTGCACACAAGGCCACCATCGTGGGCGACACCGTGGGCGACCCGTTCAAGGACACCAGCGGCCCTTCGCTCAACATACTCATCAAGCTGATGTCGATGGTCAGCATCGTCATGGCCGGACTGACCGTGGCGTTTGCGTGAAGACAGCAGGAACGCAACAGGCGACAGTTGAAAATAAAAAAAAGGTCAGAAAGCGAACGGAGGATTTGCTAGTTTCGCGAAAAAGCCGTACCTTTGCTGCCATAGTCTGAACAATTATCACTGAATAAAAACTCACAAGTGAAAACACATGAAAGAACTTGAGCTGAAATACGGCTGCAATCCCAACCAGAAGCCAGCCCGCATATACATGCACGACGGCAGCGAGCTGCCGATAGAGGTTGTCAACGGTCGCCCGGGCTACATCAACCTGCTGGACGCCTTCAACTCGTGGCAGCTCGTCAGCGAGCTGAAGCGTGCCACAGGCCTGCCCGCCGCCGCCTCGTTTAAGCACGTCTCGCCGGCAGGTGCCGCCGTGGGTCTGCCTCTGAGCGACACGCTGAAGCGCATCTACTTCGTCGACGACATTGAGCAGCTGGACCAGAGCGCCATAGCCTGCGCCTACGCAAGGGCGCGCGGTGCCGACCGCATGTCGAGCTACGGCGACTTCGTGGCCCTGTCTGACACATGCGACGCCACCACGGCCCTGCTGCTGAAGCGCGAGGTGAGCGACGGCGTGATAGCACCGGCCTACACGACCGAAGCGCTCGACATACTGCGCGAGAAGCGTAAGGGCACATACAACGTCATACGCATAGACCCCGACTACCGTCCACAGCCCACGGAGACCAAACAGGTGTTCGGCATCACCTTTGAGCAGGGGCGCAACGAGGTGGACCTGGCCGACGAGAGCCTCTTCCAGAACGTGCCCACCGAGAACAAGACCTTCACCGCCGAGGCACGCCGCGACCTGATGATAGCTCTCATCACGCTGAAATACACGCAGTCGAACTCCGTATGCTACGTCAAGGACGGGCAAGCCATAGGCATAGGAGCCGGACAGCAGAGCCGCATACACTGCACCCGGCTGGCGGGCCAGAAAGCCGACCAGTGGTGGCTGCGCCAGATGCCGGAAGTGATGGCCCTGCCTTTCCGCCCCGACATACGGCGTGCCGACCGCGACAACACCATTGACGTCTATCTGTCTGACGACGAGCACATGGACGTGCTGCGCGACGGTGCCTGGCAGCTCTTCTTCACCGAGCAGCCTCAGCCGCTCACATGTGAGCGCAAGCGCCAGTGGATAGCACAGAACCGCGGCGTGGCCCTGGGCAGCGACGCTTTCTTCCCCTTCGGCGACAACATCGAGCGCGCACACAAGAGCGGCGTAGAGTATATAGCTCAGGCAGGAGGCTCCGTGCGCGACGACCACGTCATCATGACCTGCAACAAGTATGGCATAGCGATGGCCTTCACCGGTGTGAGGCTGTTCCACCACTGATAAGAGTGGAAAGCGGGGAAATAAAAGGATAAAAGCGGCTGGACAAAAGGCATAATAAAAAAAGACGCATGAGCAAGGAAGAAGATTTCCAGCATATCCTGGAACACGGCATAAACTTCGGCCGTGGCGGTCAGCAGGCCAGTGGCGACGAAGACAAGGTGAAGACCAAAGCCAAGAAGAAGCAATACATCACCGGAGCACACGGAAGCGGGTCGGCACGGCAGAAAGCCAAGTATCGCGAACAGCGGGCCAACCGGCACAAGCGGTGAGGCCATCTCTCGGGGGACTGCGCCAATGGCGCAGTTTACCTGACAGAGAGGACAACCATCAAGCCATACAACCGTCTGACCATACAACCGTCCGACCATACAACCAACAAGCCATACAACCAACAAGCCAAACAAGCGTTAAACCATCAAACAAACTAATCGTCAAAGCATGAAAAGAATATATATATTGCTCGCTGTCCTTGCCGGCCTGTCTGTGAAGCATACGGCCATTGCGCAGCAGTTCTACATCTGTCAGCAAGGCAACGTCTCGACTGCACAGGAGCTGACATTCTCTGACGGGGGCACCACCCTCAACGGCCAATACGCCACGACGGACATTGACAGCATAACGCTCGACGTGCCCGCCCTGCGCTTCGTGGGCGGCGACGTGTCGCTTCTGCCCAGCTACTGCGACCACGGGGCGCAGTATAAGACCCATACAGGCACACTCATCACCACCGCCCCGACGGGCGACGGCCGTCTGAAGCAGATGTTGCAGTTCTTCAGGCAGCAGGGCTTGAACACGCTGCGTGTGCGCCTCTTTGTCAACCCCGCCAACGCCAGCAGCACGGACAAGGGGCAGGGCGTTTGTCAGGACCTGGCCTACGTCACGCGGCTGGCCAAGGCCATCAAGGCCGAGGGGCTGCTGCTGTTGCTCGACTTCCACTACAGCGACTCATGGGCTGACCCTGCCAAGCAGTGGACACCCGGCGAATGGCTCTCGCTGGACGACGAGAGCCTGGGCCGCAAGCTGTACGACTACACGAAGGACTGCCTCGAGACGCTGGTGCAGGCGGGTGCCGTGCCCGACTTCATCCAGACCGGCAACGAGATAAGCTACGGTATGCTGTGGGGCGCTCAGGGCAGCAGCCGCAACCGCTGCTATGCCAGCAGCGATGCCAACTGGCCGCGCTTCACCACCCTGCTCAAGCAGGCCGGCAGGGCGTGCCGCGAGGTTTGTCCGCGGGCAAAGATTATACTGCACACCGAGCGCGTGCCCAACGTGGGCACGCTGACCGACTTCTACCGCCGCATGAACCTGGCAGCGGTCGATTACGACATCATCGGCCTTTCATACTACTCCTACTACCACGGCACACTGGCCAAGCTGGAGGCTGCCGTGAAGCAGATGAAGCAGAGCTACCCCGGCAAGAAGGTGCACATAGTGGAGACGGGCTACTGCTCGCAGTACGGGATAACGGTCGAGGGGTCGGGCTACGACTACAGCTCACAGTATCCCTATACCGACGAGGGACAGCGGCAGTTTGCTGCCGCACTGGTCAGCACGCTGAAGCGTAACGACAACGTCAGCGGTCTGAGCTGGTGGATGTGCGAGGCCAACGAATACGGCCTGAACTGGAGCACCAACCGCGTGACCGACAGCTGGTATAACGCCTCGCTCTTCAGCAACAGCACCGGACAGGCCTGCAGCGCGCTGCAAGAGCTCAAGAACTTCAGGTGAGCACTTGTTGCCGCCCACTGTCAAGCCATCGACCAACATGCTCACCACTACAGCCACTGACGAGAAGACTGTTCTGACGCGCCTGACAGCCCTCTGTGCTCGTCGCGAGTGCTGTCAGGGCGAGCTGCTACAGAAGATGCGGCGGTGGGGCGTTGAAGAAGAGGTGCAGGCCCGCGTCATGCAGTATCTGACCGTCCACTGCTTTGTAGATGACGAGCGATATGCCCGCGCCTTCGTCACCGACAAGCTGCTGTACAACCGCTGGGGGCGGGTCAAGACCGACATGGCGCTACGAGCGAAGGGAATCAGTGAAGACATACGCCGACGGGTGCTCGCGGCCGTGTCCGACAGCGACTACACCGAGCAGCTGCGCCCACTGCTGGAGCGTAAGGCACGACAGCTGACTGGCGAAGCCCCCTACGCCCGCCGCAACAAGCTGCTGCGCTTCGCCGTGCAGCGGGGCTACACGATAGACCAGGCGCGCAGCTGCATAGACAGAATGATGGGCGACACTGGCACCGACCCGTACGACTGTTAGCCCGACGCACGGCAAACGCAGCCAGCACGACGCACGGCAAACGCAGCCAGCACGACGCACGACAAGCAAGCGGGGCAGCATCCCAGACAAGGGATGCTGCCCCATTTCTTTTGTCAGCGCCTCAATGAACGCAGACCGTCGTCATAAGCCGGAACAAACGCTGATGGGTATCACAAGCTTGAACACAACGTTGCGCCCAATGCCGAACACCCCACGCCGCCCTGTGGCGCTGTTGATGTCGGCATACTTCAGTCGGCTCAGGTGGTTCTGGTATGCACTGTTCAGCAGATTATCAGCCGTGACATATAGCTCGGCCACCTTCTTGCCAGCCCAGGTGATGTCTGTGCCGGCAGAGATGTTCAGCAGCGTATATGCGGGTGTCGGCGTCTCTGTGCCCAGCTCGGCATAGACATGGCCCTGCCTGAGATAGCACTCCAGGTCGGCCGCCACATACAGGTTGTCCACCGATGGGCCGGCCGCACGGTGGGTGTGGTGCGAATGGCTGCCCAAGGTGGGGTGGCGGTGATGCAGCAGCTCCCACTTCAGTTCCGCCGTCCAGCGCGGTGCAGGGGTATATGGCAGATACATAGCCGTCTCTGTCTGGTGCAGCTGACGGGCATCGACGTATGAGAAAGTGTTCTCGAAGTGCAGCGAGTGAATGGGATGGAAATCGACACCTGCCTCAAAGCCCAGCAGCCGAGCGTCGCCCTGAGTATAGCCATAGACGGGATGCCCGCCTATCTCGCGTCCCTCACCCTTGAGGAAGATGTAGTTGTCGATACGGTTGGCAAAGAGGGCGAGCTGCGCTGACACATAGCGCGACGTATAATCGAGCCCCAGGTCAGCCTGCAGGCTATATTCAGGTTTCAGCAGCTGGTTGCCCGCCTCGTAGCGCAGAGCGCCATGATGTGCGCCGTTGGAGCCCAGTTCGCTCATATTGGGAGCACGGAAGCCGCGGGCCACGTTCAGACGCAGGTTGGTATGGTCGCTCACGTTCCACACGGCACCCACGCTGCCCGTCACGCCGCCGAAGCGCCGACAGAAGTCGCTGAAACGCAACATGCCGTCGTCCTCCAGGGCATCGCCATGCAGCCAGCGGCGGTCATAGCGCAGTCCGCCGTTCAGCGTCCAGCGATCCATCTGCTTGCTGAACGTGGCGTAGGCACCGATGTCGAACAGCCGATAGGCCGGAATGAGAAACTCCACACCCAGGTTCTGCGACTGCTGCCACATACCCTGCACGCCGGCAGTGAATTTCCATCCACTGACCTCGTCCGTCAGATAGCGCAGGTCGTAGGTCACGGTGTGAAGCCTGAAGAACAGCGCAGGCTCGTCGGCTCCATGTTCATGTTCGTCGGCCTCATGCCAGTGCTCATGTTCGTGTTCATCTCCGTGTTCATCTTCGTGTTCATCTTCGTGCTCGTGGTGATGTTCCTCTTCAAACTCCATGCGTCGGTTCTGCTGATATCCGAAGACCGCCTTCAGCCATCCATGCGGCAGGTTCAGCGAGTTGTCCCACACCAGCTTGTAGTGTTTCACCTGCTGGTATGGCAGCCACTTGCCGTAGCTTGTGCCTTTCCATGTCTCGGCGTGTGTCAGTTCGCCCGTCAGCTGGTCGCGCTCGCCCTCGACGATGCCGGGTGTCTGATGGTAGCAGGTCCATGTCAGCAGCGAGTGTCCCCACTGCTTCTGCAGTCCCATCATCAGCCGGCCGGCCATCTCCCTCGACTGCGAGCCGGGCACATAGCCGTCATACTTGTTCCTGTAGGCATGTGCCATCTTGCCGCTCCATCGGGCATCCCACACGAAGCCGCGCTGGTTGCCGCCCAGCTGGAGCGAGTAGCCCCACAAGCCGTTGTTCGTGTGATACTCAGTAGCCACGTTTGCGCGTATCTCGCCTTCGGCCAGGAGGGGCTGCGGGTGCAGTATGACCACACCGGCCATTGCGTCCGAGCCATACATCAGCGAGGCCGGCCCCTTCAGTATCTCCACCGAGCCTACGCTGCCGCCATCGACCTCCACGCCATGCTCGTCACCCCACTGCTGTCCCTCCTGGCGCACGCCCTCGCTGACCACCACCACGCGGTTGTAGCCCAGTCCGCGGATAATAGGTTTTGAGATGGCGCTGCCCGTGGTCAGCTGGTCCATACCCGGCTTGCGGGCAATGGCATCAATCACGTTGCCGGCAGCCGCAGAACGCAGCTCGCGACCGCTGACAACACTGACGGGTGTCGTGGAGTGTCGCAGCTTTGTCTCGCCCGTTACGCCTGTCACTGTGACCTCGTTCAGCTTCAGATGGCGAAAGAAGACATCGGCTGTGTCGGCAGCGTGATTGTGAGTGTTTGCCACCGTGTCGGATGCCGCCTGCTTGCCGGCGTCCTGAGCTGCCATTGCCATGCAGATACACAGCAATGGCAGAATGATATATTGTCGTTTCATTCTGTGAAATTTGATTGTTAATAATGTTATATAGTTGCTATGTCGCTAAGACAACCCCGGGGGGCCGCGCGTGACAACTACGCCCGGCGTAAGCGACAAAAGACACTGCTGACACCTGGCATAGCCCGACTCACAAACATTATTAACAGGGACTACATCCACCTCTGTCGCAACAGCCATCGGCAGCGACAGAAACTGACACAGCACACAGTCGTGAAACGTCTTTACCTGCTGTGCAACGTGCCCGCCACAGTGGTGTTGCACACAGTCGGCACATTCCCCGCCTGCGTCAAACGGTTGCAGAGGGTGGATATGAAGCGACGACAGCACCAGCATTGGCAGCAGCACTGCCAACAACAGTCTGGATGCTATCTTTCGCTTAGTCTTTGTGTTCACGGCTGCAAATTTAGACAAAAAAAATGAATGTCGGCCGTAACAGCTTAAAAATTAAGTTTTATTTCAAAATCTCGCGGGTCAGACTTTATTCGACCTATAAGCTTAGGAACTGGTACTATATAAAGTTTACAATCATTCTTTTTAGACAACGAATTAAAACGAATTACACGAATTACGCGAATTAAAGTTAATGACACGAATTAAAACGCATTTCACGAATTTGGCTAATTTCGTATGTCCCACGGGCAATGAATGTAATTCTACATTGTGATTATCCGCAATTATCCGATAGCGCCCCGAAGGGGCAATGAGCTGTTAGCCCAGGGCCGCTCGACCTTTCAGGCCGTCAATCGGATACATGCGGATAAACATATTCTACATTGTGCGAATGTCTTCAGATTACGCCCAGCTGATGGAGGAAGATGGCAGCAATGGCCGTTGGGCAGACATACTTCACCAGCAGCAGGTAGGCATGGAAATAGCGTCCCGAGAGTGTCCCTCCCTGCATGAACTCTCCCCTCACCACGCTGTGTGGCGCGAACCAGCCGAGGAAGACACACGTCAGGAAGCCACCTATTGGCAGGAACACCTGACCGGTGACGAAGTCGAACACGTCGAACAGCGGCATGCCCATGACCGAGAGCCCTTCGACGGCTCCGAGCGACAGCGAGCAGAACACGCCTATCACGCAGCAGCAGACGCTCACGAGCAGTGCGGCTCGGTGGCGCGTGATGTGCAGCTCCTCGCTGAAGAAGGCCGTTGAGACCTCGTGCAGCGAGATGAGCGACGTGAGGGCTGCCAGCGACAGCAGGGCATAGAACAGCAGGGGCATGACCCAGGCCAGCAGGGGCATGGAGCTGAACACCTGCGTGAACACGTTTGGCAAGGTGATGAACACCAGCGAGGGTCCGCTGTCAGGTCTGACACCGGCCGAGAAAGCCGCAGGGAAGATCATCAGCCCGGCCAGTATGGCCACGGCCGAGTCGATGAGCGCTATCTGCATGGCCGAGCGCCCCAGGTCGGTCTCTCGCGAGAAATAGCTGGCGAAGGTGCACAGACAGCCCATCGCTATCGACATCGAATAGAACGACTGTCCCAGCGCACCGAGAAATACGTCCTTCGTGACCTTTGAGAAGTCTGGCTGGAAGAGGAAGGCGATGCCGCGTCCGGCCCCGGGCAGCATACACGAGGCCACCACCAGCGCCACGAGCAGCACGAACAGCGTGGGCATGAGCAGCTTGCTGGCCCGCTCTATGCCGCGCTGCACGCCGCGCGTGATGACCAGGTGCGTGGCAGCGAAGAAGAGCACCGTCCATGCCACGGGTCGCCAGGCGTCGGTAGAGAAGTCGGCGAAATACTGTTGCACATACTCCGGCGTGCCGAGCAGACGTCCCGTCAGCGAGGCCCATATATACTCCAGGCACCAGCCCGACACCACGGCATAGTAGCCCGTGATGAGAAAGGCCGTCAGCACGCCCAGCATGCCCACCAGTCGCCATCCGCGGCCACCAATCTCGCCGTATGCCCGCATGGTGTTGGCACCGGCATGGCGGCCGATGATAAACTCGCTGACCATGCAGGGCAGCCCCAGCAGCAGCACACACACTATATAGACACCGATGAAGGCCGCGCCTCCGTTCTCGCCAGCCATGTAGGGGAAGCGCCACACGTTGCCCAGGCCGACGGCCGAGCCTGCCGTGGCCAGTATCACACCGAGGCGGCTACCGAAATTGTCACGCATAACAGAAGAATGAATAAAGATGTATCTACTTACCTATACTTAAAGCTGCTGCCACCCACAAACTCGCGCATGATGCTGGTAGGCGGTATCTCCTTGTCGCTGATGGGCAGGAAATAGCGCAGGAACTTCAGCAGGCGGTGTGCCTCGCTGTATTCCGGGCAGTTGCGCGGCACCTGCGACAGTATCAGTTCGGCGTGCGAGCGCAGCACGGCAAACTCGATGTTCAGGGCCGAGTTGAACATCACGTCAGCTGTCTCCTGGAAGGGCAGTATCCACTGCTCCTCGGCCTCGCAGACGGCCTGCCACTGGCTGATGGTCTCGCGTGCGGTGAAGGCCCCCTTGTTATAGTCGCGTATGATGCGGCGCAGCAGTCGGTTGTCCTGCGTGGGTATCCAGTTGTGGTCGTCGAGCGAGATGCTTGTCAGCGCGGAGATGAACACGCGGTACTTCTCGTCGTCGGGAATATCCTTTGTCAGCAGGGGGTTCAGCGCGTGTATGCCCTCGATGATGAGCACCGAGTCGGCCCTGAGCCTCAGCCGTTTGCCTTTCCACTCGCGTCGCCCCGTGATGAAGTTATACTCCGGCACCTCTACCGTCTCGCCCGCCATGAGCCGCTTCAGATGGTCCTCGAGCAGCGCGGTATCGACGGTCTTTATGTTGTCGAAGTCATACTGTCCGTTGGGCAGCAGCGGCGTATCCACTCGGTTGACGAAATAGTCGTCTGTCGAGAACGACACGGGTCTCAGCCCGCAGGCCAGCAGTTGTATGCTCAGTCGCTTACAGAAGGTGGTCTTGCCCGAGCTGCTTGGCCCTGTGATGAGCACCAGCAGGCTGCCCTCGCGTCCGCGCCGGGCCTGACAGCCCTCTCGCCGCGCGGCAATGTCCTCGGCAATCTTCACTATCTTCTTCTCCTGCAGGGCCTCGCTGACCTGTATCAGCTCGGTGGCGTTGCCACGCAGTATGGCCTTGTTCACGTCGCCGGCGTTAGACAGTCGCATGATGATGTCCCACCGCACCTTCTCGGCAAAGACGTCGAAGGTCTTGGGCATGGGCACCATCTCTGCCAGCCGCGTGGGGTCGTGGCTGTCGGGCACGCGCAGCAGCATGCCGTCTTGGTAGAGCTCCAGCGCCCACAGCTTCAGGTAGCCGGCCGACGGCAGCAGCGGTCCGTAGTAGTAGTCGATGGTCTCGCCCAGGGTGTAGTAGTCGGTATAGACCTGTCCGCTGCTCTCTATCAGCTTCACCTTGTCAGAGAAGCCTCTGTCAGAGAAGATGCGCACGGCCTCCTCTGTGGTGGCCTCTGTGCGGCGGAAGGGCATGTCCTGTCGCACTATCTCCGCCATGCGGCTACGTATGGCCTCAGCCATCTCCTCGCGTGAAGCGCTGCCGGCGGTGTCGCGTCGCTGGTCCTGGCCCCTGAGCTTGAAGTTGCAGTAGTAGCCCCGCGACAGCTCGTGCTCGACGAAGAGCTTCGAGCCCGGGTAGAGGTCTTGCGTGGCCTTGTAGAGCACGAAGCACAGCGAGCGCACGTATGCCCGGCGGCCGGCTCCCGAGCGCAGGTCGAGAAACTCTACGTCGCGGTTCTGATACAGCCGGAACTTCAGTCCCTGCGAGGCGTTGTTGACCTTGGCCGACACCGGCGGGTAGGGCATCTGCAGCTCGTCGGCAAACTCCTGATAGACATCGAGCAGCGAGGCTCCCTCGGGGAAGCTCTTCGTCACGCCATTGTTCTTGCAGCGAATCTGTAACATATCAATGACTCATTGTTTCAACTTTTCACCATTTTACTTTTCCAGTGTTACCGCCATGAGGCCAACGACCACATCGTCCGATAGTGTTCTGAGTCGCAGTGCCTTCAGTTTCTTGTCGCTGCGCAGGTGCATGGTCAGCATCTGCGCTGCGCCGCCGGGTATCTCGCGGCCATAGACTCCCTTGATGTCGAGCGTAGCCCCCAGGTTGCGGCTCACCTGCCCCGTGGCAAGGCACACGCGGTATGGTCGCGGCTCTATGGTGCTGAAGGCTTGGCCATCGACATAGTAGTCCTGCTCTATCGGGCACCAGTTGTATGGCGGCACCAGCCGCAGTGTGTCCTGCGAGCCGTCGCTGTAGATGGCGGTGACGATGGCGTTGGCAATGCGTGTCTGCATGTGGTTGGTGCTGCCAGCCATCAGCAGGTGGGCCGCACTGTATCGGCCGCGCTTCACGTCGATGGTCACGCTGTCAGGATAGTTGTCCCAGAGCGACGTGTAGGCAATGTTGTGTCCGCGCTGCGGTGTGGCAAAGACAACCCCCGCCACGCTGAAGCGGTCGTCGTATGCGAGCGAGCGGAACACGCTGTCGCAGACCGTCGGCGTGTAGTCGGGGTGGCACCATTCGCCCACGCCCTGCACGGGTATCTGCAGCGTGGTGGTGCGTGGCCGTGGCGCGAGGTAGCGGTTTTTGAATATGTCATCGACATTGGCGTTGAACGCCTGCCGCATGTCCACCATGCGGCGGCCGGCGGTCGGGCCGTTGCCTGTGCCGGCGGTCAGGCCCAGTTCTGCGGAGCTCGGCAGCGTGGACCGCCGGTCCGGTCCGTCGATGTCAAGCGCTGTGTCGGTCGCGGCGACTCTCGGTATGCGTATCAGCTGCAGGCTGTCTGCTGTGCCGGTGAAGTCGCGGTAGCGTCCGTGTCCCAGGTTTTGGCGCAGCACGATGGTCAGCCTCTGTGCGAAGCGCTGGCTTATCTCATACACGTCGTGTTCGGCCTCGCGGCGGAAGCGATAGCTCAGATAGGGTGTGCTGACGGCGGCGCTGTCCCATGCCGTGGGCAGTCCGGGTCTGACGATGCACTGTCCGTCGAGCGCCTGAGGCTGTATGCCGAACAGTCCCTGCAGCAAGGCTCGGGCCGACGTGCCCGTGTTGTCAGAGAAGTCGCGGTAGCACTCGCCCCGCGCGGCATCGTAGTGGCTCAGCTGTCCCAGGTTGCCGGGGCTCTGCCCCAGGTACATCTGGTCCAGGATGTTGCCCTTCAGCAGGCGGAACGCCTCGTCGTTCCGTCCGGCGCGGTACATGGCCGTCACGGTGTTCATTATCTCTGCCGAGGCCACGTTGTTGATGCTCCAGCTGTATGGCATCCATGTGCTTGTGCTGACCAGGTATGGCCGTTGTCCGTATGCGTCGGCCCTTGGCGCGTCGGCATACTTGTCGGGCACGGTGTAAGCCACGGCCAGGTGTGGCAGGCAGCTGTCCACATACAGCGTTGAGCTGTACGCCTGCCAACTGCTGCCCACGCCGCAGTCTATCGGGGTGTAAATGCTCCATAGCGCCGCCTCGTCGTGCAGGCGGTTCAGCCCGCGGCGGTCGCGGTATTCGGCCCAGTGGGCCGGTCGTCCAGGCTGGGCCGGTGTCCAGAGCAGGCTGTCCATAGCCTGCCGTATGGCTTGCGCCTCGCGAGCGTATGGCTCAGGATCCTGTCCTATGCGTGCGGCTATCTGCGCTGCCAGACGGTTAGCACGCTGGTTGTATGCCGAGGCGTGTGTCACGTCGCCGCCGCTGTAGTAGAGGGCATCGCTGGCCCAGATGCAGCAGTAGGCGTCGTAGAGGTGGTCGCCGTCAGGGTCGAAGTTGCGTCGCTCCCATTCCAGGTGTCGCTGCAGCAGTGGCCACATTCGGTGCATATAGCTCGTGTCGGCGTTCCACTCAAGGTGCCACAGCAGCTCGTCCACATAGTTGAGGTTCATGTCATAGTGGTGCATCTGGTCGTTGCGGTGCGGGTTGCGGCAGATGTATCCGTTGCTGTACATCTGCGTGCCCCATCGCTTCTCGGCCCGTGCCATCTGCTTGGTGCTGTCCTGCGTGGGGTGAGGCAGTGTGGGCGGCACCTGCGTCACCTGACTCTCGGCGTAGGCGTCGAAGTGGCTGCGTGCCCGTTCGGGCCAGCCCATCACGTCGCCCAGGTAGCCGGCGCGCCAGCCCGCCAGCGGCATGCGCCAGCCGATGGCACCGTGCAGCCATGTGTCGCCGTCCCACGCTCCGTCGGCCGCCATGACGAGTGCCTCGTCGATGGCGTTGATATATGGGTCGGGCGTGTCGAAGCGTATCTGCCGTGCCAGCGTCTGGTGTTGTTCCGCCGAGCGTGCGAAGTCGGCGCGCCATGCGGCCTGCCGCTGCTGGTCATGGCACAGGGTGAGTGCGTCGGCGCGCAGGTAGCTCTCGGCGCTCTCCGTCACGGTCCATTCCACGGTGTTCAGCGGCACTCCTTCGGCCTCGAACACGCCTGGGCGGTCGGCCCCGATGTCGCCGTTGCGGCTCAGTCGCTTGGCAGCAATGTTGCGCAGAGTGGCTCTGATGCCGACCTTACCCTCGAAGCCGTTGGCACGGAAGCGCCACAGCACAGCATCGCTGTCGCGCAGGCATGTGGCGGCAATGTCGAGCGCGGCGCGCGGTCCCCAGGCGGCGTGTGTCAGCCTGTAGGTGCGCAGACCGCGGCCGTAGCTTGCCTCGCAGCGGTCGGTAGAGTCGAGTGCCACCGCCACATTATTATATATGATGTGCAGCTGCACGTTGCGACAGTTGCGCGAGCCGTTGAACAGGGCGAACACGGGGCGGTCGCTTGTCTCCAGGCGATACTGCGTGGGGCCGCCATAGAGGGCGCGCGTGTAGCGGTTGTTGCCGTTCAGACAGAAGAAAGCATCGTCGTGTGGGACATACTGCTGCTCACGCACGGTGCCGCGGGCATTGTCGTTCCACGAGGGCAGGGCACCTTTGATGTTGAGGGTCTGGGCCTCTGCCGCCGCGACAGACATCGCGGCTGCCAATATCACTAAAAGGCTATATTGACCATTGAGCATGCGTTTTCTGGAGGAGGTCAGAG
>JAILBT010000131.1 GCA_024680755.1 Prevotella sp.
GCTCAGTCCTTAAGGCAGCCTATGGGGACGATGTAAATGCCGTCCGCGCGCCGGTAGGCGTAGTCGCCGACAGCGGTCAGTATCATCAGGAACGAAGGAGCCTTCATGCGTGTGGTGTCAATTTTTGACGATAGGGAAGAAAGCGTCCGCACACCCTCTGCAATAAGGTGGTCGCCGCCCAACTTGATTTCGATGAGACCATAGCTCCCGTTGCGGAGGTGAACCACGGCATCGCACTCCAGACCGTTCTTGTCGCGGTAGTGATAGACCTTGCCCTGCAGAGCCTCTGCAAACACGCGCAGGTCGCGCACACAAAGGGTCTCAAAGATAAGGCCGAAGGTGTTGAGGTCGCCCATAAGGTCGTCGGGGCCGATGCCAAGTGCGGCCGTTGCTATAGACGGGTCGGTAAAGTAGCGTGTGTCGCCAGTGCGTATGGCAGTCTTGGACCGGAGGTTCGGGTTCCATGCTTCAGCGTCCTCTACGACGAATATCTCTTTCAGAGCCTTTACGTAGGAGGCAATGGTGTCCTCATCAAAAGTGTCAGACTCGTTGACTTGCAGGTCAGCGCGTAAAGTGCCGTATGAGGCTTGGCTGCCCTGGTTGCGGGCGTAAGAACGCAGCAGGCGGTGGACGCGGGTCGGGTCGCGGCTGACGCCGTCAACCTTGGAAATGTCTCGCTTCTCAACAGCTTCGATATAGTCGTATGCTTGGTCAAGGGCGATGTCTCTCTCCATGCTGACAGCCAGCGGCCAGCCACCGCGGCAGGACAGGAATGCGATGTCGTTGAGGCTTAGGCGGCTCACGCCTTCTATCTGCTCGGGAGTGCTGAAGAGTGCGGCAAGAGACACCTCGCCAGTCGATTCGCCTGACTCCCATAGGCTCATGGGGCGCATACGCATCCAGCCTATTCTGCCTGTACCAGAGTGAACGACCTGAGACATGTCTGCAGGGACTGACGAGCCGGTCAGGATGTACAGTCCCAGCGAAGAGCTGTGGTCAGCCTCAAAACGTATGCTGTCCCATAGCTGAGGGGCTACCTGCCACTCGTCTATCAGGCGTGGCTTCTCTCCACGCAGCAGAAGTGCGGGATTGATGTTTGCCAGATTTCGGTTTTGTTCTATCTTTCCCGTTTCTGACATATATAGTATGCTGCGGGCTATCTGTTCGGCGGTGGTTGTCTTTCCGCACCACTTGGCTCCCTCAAGCAGGACGGCACCTTTGCCCGCCAGTTTACGCTGCAGCACCATGTCTGCTATTCTGTGCTTGTATTCTGTCACCATGTTGTGTCGTTATAACTGGCTGCAAAGGTAGTGATTATTTTTCTGACTACCAAATAATTGTAAATCTTTTCGGTCGTTTGGCCGTAAATCGTTCGGTCGTTTGGCTGTAAATCGTTCGGTCGTTTGGCTGTAAATCGTTCGGTTGTTTGGCCGTAAATCGTTCGGTCGTTTGGCGGTATGGTGGGCGGTGAGCGCAAAGCGGGGGCTGTCTGTGTCCGCCGCACATAAATCGGGCCGAAAGTTTTGCGCTTTCAGTTTTTATGCTTACTTTTGCAGCTTGGTTAGACAAGCGACCGACGAACGAGGAGCCCTGCCTCAAGCGGCCAACGCAGCACACAGAACCGCTGCGGCAACGCAACACACAGGCCACACGCCTCCAAAAGACAAGGACAACACGAACCGTAACCATAAAAAACATGGAACAATGAGATATACACACACAGTGCTGACGCTACTGCTGACGCTACACGCGGCCATGGCCGTGGCCCAGACATGGACCGAGGTGAAGAGCGACCCCGCCTACCTGTGGGGCGAGGGCACGGGAGCCACGCTGGCCGAGGCCGACCGCCACGCCCTGGCCGACCTGACGAGCCGCATCGCCGTGCAGGTGGAGAGCCGCTTCGACGTGAGCTCGGAGGAGCGCCTGCGCAACGGCCAGTCGGAGATGAAGAGCTATGTGCGCGACTGCGTGAACACCTACGCCCAGGCCACGCTGACCAATACCACCCGCTTTGTGCTGGCCGACGAGCCCGCCGCGCGTGTGGGCCGTGCCATCAGGAAAGACGAAGTGGAGCGGCTGTTCGTGACGCGCCGCAACAAGGCTGCCGACATGGTGCTGATGGGCCTGAAAGCCGAGAGCGAGGGCCGCCTGGACGATGCCCTGCGCCAGATGTACTGGGCACACCTGCTGACGCGCTCGCTGCAGCGGCCCGGCGAGGCCACCTTCACCGACGCCGGCGGACAGACCCACCGCCTGATGGTGTGGATACCACAGCATATCAACGAGCTGCTGGGGCAGGTGCGCATAGCGACGCTGCGACGCCAGGGCGACGACGTGGAGCTGGGCTTCACCTTCCGCGGCCGGCCCGTGGCCAGCCTCGACTTCACCTATTTCGACGGGCGCGACTGGAGCCCCGTGTGCAGCGCTCAGGACGGCGTGGGCACCATAGAGCTGGCCGAGGGCTACCAGAGCGGACGCTACCAGGTGAAGGTGGAGTATGAGTATGCCTCGCAGGCCCACATAGACAAAGAGCTGGAGCAGGTCATGCGCTTAGAGGGCAGCCTGGCCATGAGCAAGGCCAGCTTCATGGTGGAGGCGCAGCAGCAGCCGGCTGCCCAGCCTGCGGCGCAGCCCGTCGGCAGCTTCTCGCACACGCCCGCCGGACAGATAGCCGCGCCGCAGCCGCTGGCCGCTGCCGATGCCAGAGCCTATGCCGACGCGATGACCGCAGTGCAACGCGCCATCGAGAGCCATAGCGCGGCGGGGCTGGAACCTTATTTCGAGCCTGAGGCCCTCGATATGTTTCGGCAGCTGCTCTTCCACTATGGCCGGCCGCGCATAGTGGGCACACCGGCCGTGGGCTACTACCAGAAAGGCAGCGAGGTGGTGGCACGCGGACTGCAGGTGGGGCTCAACTTCAGCAGCGGAGCCCGGCGCTCGTTTGTCGAGGACCTGGTGCTGACCTTCAACGCCAGCCACCGCGTGACGAACGTGGCCTTCGGACTGGGCAAGACGGCCGAGAACGACATTCTGAACAACGGCATCTGGAGCGACACCAGCCGAAAGGCGCTGATGGACTTCTTAGAGAACTACAAGACGGCCTTCGCCCTGAAGCGGCTCGACTATCTGAAGACCATCTTCGACGACGAGGCCATCATCATCGTGGGCAACGTGGTGAAGCGCGCCAGCCAGATGGGCGTGGAGGCACAGGCCATGCGCTTTGCCGACCAGCAGCACGTGCGCTACGCACGCTACACCAAGCGCGAATACCTGCGCAAGCTGGAGCGCTGCTTCAGGGCGCAGGAGTTCATCAACCTGCACTTTGCCGACAACCAGGTGTATAAGCTGGGCAAGGGCGGCGAGATGTACGGCATACAGATAGCGCAGGACTACTACAGCTCGACCTACGGCGACCAGGGCTACCTGCTGCTGATCATCGACCTGAACAACCCGCAGCTGCCCGTCATCAAGGTGCGCACCTGGCAGCCGGAGAAAGACCCCAACTTCGGCCTGTGGACAGCCGCCGACTTCCGATAGCGGACATAATCATGCCGTTACGGTTACGATTTTGTGGCTTTTTCTTTGCCGGTTGTCAAAAAAATCGTAACTTTGCGCGGTTTATGAAGCTAACGGAGAAAAATGACGGACAAAAAAGCAATGACGGCCGCGCGGGCCGTGCTGGACCGGTATCTGGAGCGGCGCGGCCACCGCAAGACATCTGAGCGCTACACCATCCTGGAGGCCATCTACGCCATCGACGGCCATTTCACCCTGGAGGAGCTGAGCGAGAAGCTGGAGCGCGAGCAGCGGTTCATCGTGAGCCGCGCAACACTGTATAACACGCTGCGACTGTTCACCGAGCTGCGCATCGTGACACGACACAGCCTGGGAGGGACGACAAGCTTCGAGGCGTGCCTGAACCACGGCGAACACAGCCATCTGGTCTGCACACGCTGCGGCAGCGTGACTGAGGTGGACTCGCCACAGGTGAGCCAGGCCATAGGCCTGATGCCCACGGGGGGCTTCCTGCCCGACGGCTACACATTATATATATATGGGCTGTGCGGGCAGTGTAGGGCTGAGGGGGAGACGGCGCTATAGGCGCTATGGTCTCTATAGCCTCTATAGTCTCTATAGTCTCTATAGTCTCTATAGTTTCTATAGTCTCTATAGCTTTGAAAAAAATGATAAACAGAACAACTGATATGGAACACGGAAAAGTGGATGTCCTGCTGGGCCTGCAGTGGGGCGACGAAGGAAAAGGCAAGGTGGTTGACGTGCTGACGCCGCGCTACAACGTGGTGGCACGCTTCCAGGGCGGCCCCAACGCCGGGCACACGCTCGAGTTTGAGGGACAGAAATATGTGCTGCGCTCGATACCGTCGGGTATCTTCCAGGGCGAGAAGCTCAACATCATCGGCAACGGCGTGGTGCTGGCGCCCGACCTCTTCATGCAGGAGGCACGCGAGCTGGAGAAGAGCGGACACCGCCTGCACGAGCGGCTGCACATCTCAAAGAAGGCGCACCTCATCATGCCCACACACCGCGTGCTCGACGCCGCGCTCGAGGCACAGAAAGGCAAGCAGAAGGTGGGCACCACGGGCAAGGGCATAGGCCCTACATACACGGACAAGGTGAGCCGCGTGGGACTGCGCGTGGGCGACCTGCTGGACCGCTTCGACGAGAAATATGCTGCGGCCAAGGCACGCCACGAGGCCATGCTGCGCTCGCTGGGCTTCGACTACGACATCAGCCAGGTGGAGAAGACGTGGCTCGAGGGCGTGGACTATCTCAGACAGTTCCCCCTGGTGGACAGCGAGCACGAGATAGACCAGCTGCTGCGCCAGGGCAAGAGCGTGCTGTGCGAGGGCGCACAGGGCACGCTGCTCGACGTCGATTTCGGCTCATACCCGTATGTCACATCGTCGAACACCATCTGCGCCGGAGCCTGCAGCGGACTGGGCATCGGCCCGAACAAGATAGGCCAGGTCTATGGCATCATGAAGGCCTACTGCACCCGCGTGGGGGCCGGACCCTTCCCCACCGAACTGTTCGACGAGACGGGACGGCAGATACGCGACCTGGGCCACGAGTATGGCGCCGTGACGGGACGCGAGCGACGCTGCGGCTGGATAGACCTGGTGGCGCTGCGCTATGCCATCATGGTAAACGGCGTGACGCAGCTCATCATGATGAAGAGCGACGTGCTCGACAGCTTCGCCACCATCAAGGCGTGCGTGGCCTACAGGGTGAACGGCACCGTGACGCGCGACTTCCCCTACAGCATCGAAGAGGGCGTGGAGCCAGTCTATCAGGAGCTGCCCGGCTGGCAGCAGGACCTGACGCAGCTGACAGCCGAGGAGCAGTTCCCACGACAGTTTGCCGACTACATAGCCTTCCTCGAACGGGAGCTCGAGACACCCATCACCATCGTAAGCATAGGACCTGACAGGGCGCAGACAATCGTGAGAAAGTGAAAGGTATGGCAACGTATCAAATAAATATCAATCCGGCACAATACGAACTGCTTAATGTCTTATCCTGTGTAAACAAGGAGGAAGACGTTGCAGAGTTGAAGACCGTCATCGTTCAGTTCCTGAACACCCGTCTGCAGAAAGAGCTGGAGCGGTTGTGGAACACAGGGGACTTGACAGAGGCCAAAGTAAAAGCCTGGGAGACAGAACACATGCGTACTCCATACGAGAGTGGGCTATGAATAAAAAAGTTGTCCTGGACACCAACTGCCTGCTCCAGTCTTTGTCTGTACGCAGTAGGTACTATGTTGTATGGGAGTCTTTCATAAAGGGGCGGTATGCGTTGTGTGTGACAACGGATATCTTGGAGGAATATGAAGAAATTATTGGCTCGCATACGTCGCCAATGGCTGCAAAAATCGCTGTCGAGGCAATATTGCGTGCAAATAACACGGTAAGAGTGGATGCACACTTCAGGTTCAACATGATAACAGCTGACCCAGACGACAATAAATTTGTGGATTGCGCAATAGCAGCCAATGCAGATTTTATAGTCAGTGATGACAACCATTTCAGAATTTTGGAAACTGTGGGTTTTCCAAGGGTGGAAGTGAAGCTTCTGTCAGAATTTATGTCAGAGCTCAGGCATAACATTTGATAACAATTACATAAAATGAAACCAAACATACCTAAAGGCACTCGCGACTTCGGTCCCGTAGAGATGGCCCGCCGCAACTATATCTTCGACACCATACGCCAGGTGTATGCCCTGTACGGCTTCCAGCAGATAGAGACACCGTCGATGGAGACGCTGCAGACGCTGATGGGCAAGTATGGCGACGAGGGCGACAAGCTGCTGTTCAAGGTGCTCAACTCGGGCGACTTCCTCGGCAAGGTGAGCGATGACGAGCTCTGCGGCCGCAACGCCCTGCACCTGGCGGCCCGCTTCTGCGAGAAGGGGCTGCGCTACGACCTGACGGTGCCCTTCGCACGCTATGTCGTGATGCACCGCGACGAGCTGCAGCTGCCCTTCCGCCGCTATCAGATACAGCCCGTCTGGCGGGCCGACCGCCCGCAGAAGGGACGCTACCGCGAGTTCTACCAGTGCGACGCCGACGTGGTGGGCTCCGACTCGCTGCTCAACGAGGTGGAGCTGATGCAGATCGTCGATGAGGTGTTCCGGCGCTTGGGCATACGCGTGTGCATCAAGATCAACAACCGCAAGATACTGACCGGAATTGCCGAGACCATCGGTGCGGCCGACAAGATTGTCGATATCACCGTGGCCATCGACAAGCTGGATAAGATAGGCGCGGACAACGTGAACGACGAGCTTCGGCGCGACGGCCTCAGCGAGGAGCAGATACAGCGGCTGCAGCCCATCATCAGCATGCAGGGCACGAACGACGAGAAGCTACAGGTCATCGCCCAGGTGCTGAGCGACAGCCCCACGGGGCTGAAAGGCGTGGAGGAGACGCGCTTCATCATCGAGGCATATACCGCGGCCGCTTCGGCCGGTGGCACCACCGGCGTACCGCCTCACACCAACCCCATCGAGCTGGACCTGACGCTGGCCCGCGGCCTGAACTACTACACGGGCGCCATCTTCGAGGTGAAGGCCATCGACGTGCAGATGGGCAGCATCACCGGTGGCGGCCGATATGACAACCTGACCGGCATCTTCGGCATGCCGGGACTTTCGGGCGTGGGCATATCCTTCGGGGCCGACCGTATCTACGACGTGCTGAACCAGCTCGACCTCTATCCCAAAGACCAGCTGCAGGGCACGCAGCTGCTCTTCATCAACTTTGGCCCCAAGGAACTGGCCTACTGTCTGCCCCTGGCAACCCGGGCCCGGCGTGCGGGCATACGCACCGAGGTCTATCCCGACGCGGCCAAGATGAAGAAGCAGATGCAGTATGCCAACGCCAAGCAGATACCCTTCGTCGCCCTGGCAGGCGAGACAGAGATGGCCGCCGGACTGCTGACGCTGAAAGACATGCTGACAGGAGAGCAGCAGACCGTCAGCCCGGAGGCTGTGGTGGAAAGGGTGAAAGGTTGAAACCTGAATGTCACATCGCTCTGCGCTTTGATGACGGCCCTTCTCCCCCTGTAGGGACGCGACGTGTCGCGTCCCCACACAGCGCAATGTAAGCAGTTGCAAACCCCGGAGATGTATGGACGCTGGCCATGTTGCGTCCTTGACACATCAGTCTGGGCAGTGCGGCATACCACGGTCGCGATTGGTGAAAGAAAGCCGTCGTGTGACAGCAGCTTGCCTTTTTTTTTGTTTCAGAAGAAAAAAAGATGCGAAAAAATTTGGCCGTATTGCAGAAAAGCCGTACCTTTGCAGCCGCTTTCGGGAGAGAAAGCAACGCATACGGCAAGATGCCGGCACGCAAAGGGCGTTTAGCTCAGTTGGTTTAGAGCATCTGCCTTACAAGCAGAGGGTCGGCGGTTCGAATCCGTCAACGCCCACACGCACACATTTTGACAAGTCTTGTTAGCTCAGTTGGTTTAGAGCGCCGCCTTGACAGGGCGGAGGTCATTGGTTCGAATCCAATACAAGACAC